>CAMDRI010000043.1 GCA_945906725.1 Candidatus Kuenenia stuttgartensis
CGGGTCTGGTTCAAGCCAGAAAGGAGGTGATTTGTGAGTTCATCTAGTCCTAGTTGCCAAAGAGGTGGTGTCGCCTAAACGCCGACGGGCTGTCAGTGGCAGCCACCCACCCAGGTGCCCCGAAGTGAATTCGCTGGTGCCTGGTTCCCCCGAGCGGTCCTCTTTTGAGACCGCTTACGGCGACTCGGCTGAAGAGTCACCTTCGATTTCTTCGACGAGTTCCCCAAGACCCGGCTCCGCTAGGAGCCGGGTCTTGCATTTTTCTGGGAGGCACGTTTGCCTTCCGCCGCCAAGATCGGCGGGCCTCTGACGAATTCAAATGGGAGTCACATTTCACAATGGAATACTTTCCTGTGTTGTCTCGCATCGCGCACGTCGCGACGGCGATCGTGTTGGTCGGTGGCACTGTCTTCATGCGGTTTATTCTGATACCGGCAGCGAAGGAACTTCCCGAAGCAGAGCATGATCAGTTGCGACAACGATTGATGGCACGATGGAAACGAGTTGTGCACCGCGGGATCGCGCTGCTGCTACTGAGTGGTCTCTTCAACTACATGCAGCAGATTCCCAAACACAAAGGAGACGGTCTTTACCACGCCTTGCTCGGAACGAAGATGCTGTTGGCGCTGGTCGTGTTCTTCATCGCCTCGGCTCTGGTAGGGCGCTCGGCTGCGTTTGAGAAGATGCGACAGAACCGAGCGAAATGGATGGGGGTGATTGTTTTGCTTTCGGCGTTGATCGTCGGGATTTCCAGTTTCGTGAAAGTCCGTGATCCCAAACCGAAACTTGCGGTTCCGGCAGAATCTCGGCAGGTGCAAAATCTTCCCGCGGCAACGAGCAGTTAGGAACGATTTTCCCGCAATCTCCGTCGAAGCCACGTAGGTTGTTCCAACGGGCTGCGAAGGAGGCCACATCATGACGCGCTATAAAAATCCGGCGATGAAACAATTGGCCGACCAGCAGGTGCGTTACGCCCCGCAGGCGGTTCGCCTCGAACAAATTCAGCGGGCGGAACAACTCATCGACGAGCTTCAGGCGAGCGGCACATATTGGTACGAGGATCTGTGCCAGAAGCTGACGAACTATCGTCCGAATCGTTATCCAAATCTGACGCTCAATGGCGTCGAGGCGGCACACGATCTGCGTCGATTCGTCGAAGACTTGTCCGACAGTGCCAATCTGACGTTCGACATGGTCAGCGAGCCGGTGCTTTCATTGGAAGACGTGAGTCAGCGATATCACGTTTCGGCGAAGACAGTCACTCGTTGGCGGCAGCGCGGATTGGTGGCACGTCGATTTCGAGTCGGTTCGCGCAAGCAGATTGGTTTTTTGGAATCGTCAGTTCGTCGGTTCGTGCTGCGTCACCGTGACGAGGTCGCTCGTGGCAGCCGGTTTAGTCAACTGACGGATGATGAAAAGCTCCGCATCCTGAACTGGGCGCGGCGGCTGGCGAAATGGGGGGCAAATCCAACTCAGGTCGTGCATCGCGTCGCTCGAAAGTTTGAGCGTGCTCCAGAAACGATCCGTTACACCCTCAGGCAATACGACAAGCAGAACCCAGAGAATGCCGTGTTCCCGAATACCACCGATCCACTGAGCGACGAAGAGAAGCGCGAATTGTATCGCCTCTCGCGGCTCAATGTGTCGATCGACAAATTGGTCACGAAGTTCAACCGGACGCGATCCAGCGTGTATCGCCTCATTTCCGAAATGCGTACAAAGAATTTGGTTGATCAACCGATTGCGTTCATGGATCACGACTCGTTTCGGCTGCCAAACGCAGACGAGGTCATCCTCGGTGCGCCGCCTGCACGCGAAGAACCCGATGGGCATCACGCTCAACCGGCCGGATTGCCGGCCTATTTGGAAAGTCTGTACCAACTGCCGCTGCTGACTCGCGAGGAAGAAGGCTATTACTTCCGCAAAATGAACTATCTGAAGTTCAAGGCAGAAGTGTTGCGGAATGCGCTCAACCCGCAGCGGCCAA
Source organism: Candidatus Kuenenia stuttgartensis (assembly GCA_945906725.1). Classification (GTDB taxonomy): domain Bacteria; phylum Planctomycetota; class Planctomycetia; order Planctomycetales; family Planctomycetaceae; genus SXKJ01. Next base: position 1,988 of record CAMDRI010000043.1, read on the forward strand.
AGGCGGCCGTCATGCGAGAAGTCGAACGACTGCTCGAAGACTCGCTGACGGTCAAGAACTTTTTGATTCGCAGCAATTTGCGGTTGGTCGTTTCGATCGCCAAAAAGCACATGCGGCCGAACGCGAACTTTTTCGAGATGGTCAGCGATGGCAACATGTCGCTGCTGCGAGCGATCGAGAAGTTCGACTTCAGCCGAGGCAACAAGTTCTCGACCTACGCCTCGTGGGCGATCATGAAAAACTTCGCGCGGTCAATTCCGGCCGAGCACACGTTGCACGATCGCTTCAAGACCGGCGCGGACGAGGTCTTCCAGTTGTCTTCTGACAATCGCGGCAACCAGTTCCAAGCGGAGCGTGAGAATCAGGCGCAGCACGACATCCTGATGCGAATACTCGAACGACTTGATCCGCGCGAGCGAGAAATCTTACTGCTCCGATTCGGACTTCGCTCCGGCGACGAGCCGAAGACGTTGGAAGAGGTCGGTCATCGCTTCGGCGTGACCAAGGAGCGTGCTCGCCAATTAGAGGCTCGTGGTTTGAAAAAGCTTCGCCAGATCGCCGCCCATGAGAAGCTCGATATACCAGGCATCTAGCCCGGCTTGCCTTCGTCGCCGAGTTTGCCAGACGCCAGCGATTCTCCCTCGCTGGTCGACTCGGCGACCCTTGGCTCGTGGCACGCAAGCTGATCTTGAGGCGATCTGTCGCCAGTCGATACGGTCCCGCTCGGCCCTCGGAAGAGCCGCTTTTGTCGGTGATTGTCGCCGAGCGAAAGTGCGAATTCGGGGCCAAGGATGTGTCATGAAGGGTGCTCGTCAATGGGCCATCACGGGGCTGCTGTGCGTGTGCGGAGTCTTCGGCTGCGCACAACTGCCGGCGCGTGGCTTGTTTGCTCAGCGAATCAATCCGAAACCTGATGCAGCACACGTCGATGACTTCGCCGACGTGACCGACGATGACGCTACAGGCATCGTGGCGGATTCCGACCGAAATCGAGGCGATTTCTCCGAGTGGCATCAAAATCTCAAGAGCGACCCAGTTGCCGCAGTGACTTTTGACCGACCCGCGCCTGCAGTGTTGCCACAGGACTCGAACTCGTCCGCAACCAAGCTGTTTGATAGGTCGAGTCACAATCCTCCGAGCGCGGCTCTTTCGACGGTTGAAGCGCCTCCGCCAAATCGTCGGACGTCGTCTCCAACGGCCGCATCCGTCGTGTCACCGAAAGCTCGTGAGATTGCACCGAACTCAATTCCCCAACACAGCGACACGTTCGCTGATCATGGCTCGGTCGTGTTGGCCCATCGTGAATCGACGGCTCTCGGTTACTCCTCTGAGATCGAATTGACAGCGGCACAGCAACACTCCAACACCAGTGCAGTCAATGGTCCAAATCCCTGGGAACGCTTCCGAGGTTTGACAAACAAGCCCGATACCAATGGCTCGGTGAGCGAACAGCCACTCAATTCCACGCCGCCGCACTTGGGCGGGAACATTTTGAACAACTCGGTGAATACCGCCAACAGTCCAGAACCTTGGCCGCGCGCCTCTGGAGCAATCGGGTTCAATTCTTCGCCGACGAACGGAGTTGTCACGTCAGAGAATTGGAACTCCGCTCCCAATGCACCCGCAGCTTCTGTTCCACCCAACTTGCAGAGGATGAATGCCGGACAACCGGTCCCAGACAAGTTCCCGCCCGCGGCGTCGAATCTGCAATCACTGGTACCTACAGGCAACGTACCGCTCAACGTTGGTTCGCCAGAAGGCGCACCGTTGGCGATTGTTCCATCGCCGGAACTGGAGCGGCTCATCACTCAGACCACTGTCGAAGCGGCAGCGGTGAATCCGGGTGACAACGAAGTCAGCCGCCAGCTCTATCTGCGAAACCAAGTCCAATTGAGGTTGTTACATCTGATCTCAGGTCAGACGGATCGCGCCTTGCAACCGATCCTTGGCATCGACCCAGTCGATCAGGAATTCTGGCAGCAGATGTTGTGGGGTCTGGCGAACTACTTCGACACGCAAGGGATGCCCGACAGTTCGGAGCGTGCGACACAGACGATCACGCAACTGCGGACTGCCGCCTCGCGGCTGCAAGAGAAAGCTCGGCTTGAACTGCACAACGTGGCCTTCTGCCACAAGATTTCGGGGTTCGGCAATTACCAACGATTTAAGCGGGACGAGTTCACTCCTGGCCAACAGGTGTTGCTGTACGCCGAGGTCGCGGACTTCAAAAGTGAACCAACCTCCGACGGCCAATTCCGCACGCTGATGAAGTCCACCTTGGAAGTGCTCGAAGGCGGTCCCACCGGTCGTCTGGTCGAGAGTCTGCCACTGATTCCATCCGAAGATCGCTGTCGCAATCAGCGCCGCGATTATTACCACAGTTATGATTTCGCGATTCCACAGAGCTGCAAAGCTGGCCCACACACCTTGCGACTGCGAGTGGAAGATCAGCTCGGCAAGAAGTCGAACCTAACTACGCTCAACTTCACGGTGCAGTAACCTCACATCGCGGCAAGTCCGTCGCTCAAAACAGCATCTCGACGATTGAAAAATCATCGTCGAGCGTGTCGTTGCCCAGCAGTTGCGGCTGCGACGGGTTCGCGTTGGACGGATCGAGGAACAGACGGAGCCGTATCGAACCAAATCGGCGATTACTCGAAACGCAACTCACCGGTGTCAACGCATTCGAAGTCGCGACCTTTGATCCGTTTGAGCGTGTGCAGTTCGTCGTCGATCCAACGATTCTCCGGTGTGCCGATCGCTGTCCAGCGGAGCGTTTGGCCCCTTCGATCGGTGGATTCTTCGGGATCGGGTACGGCCCCTTCTCGCTCTCGTCCGGGTACTCAAATTCGACGAACTGTTTTGGAGCGTTCCCCTCGACGACGACATACAGGATGCCGTTCGGAGCACCCATGTAGTCCGCTCCAAAGCACGGGGACAACGGCTTGTCCGCTCCCATCGACTCGATCCACGCTCGCGACCGCGTGTGGACTTTCGGCTTCGAGATGTCCTGATTCCACGGATTGTCCGTAGGGGAGATCTCGATCTCACCGAGCTTGGTCTTCAGCACCGGCCCGCGTGGTGCTGGTGGTTGAGCTGCCACCGTGGCCGCAAGCAGCAACACCAGAACCAGCACGACGCGCCAGCGAGGGGTAAACTCAAAGGCCCGCTGCAACCCCTCGCTGGTGCGTCGGGCTGGTTTCGATTACGACAAGATTCAATCCATCCGTGTCAGTTGTTTGTTTGCTGCGCAACTCGCTCGCTGAGTTCCTTCAGGTCAATCTGTTCTCCGTCCTTCGGAAACGGAAATTTCAGCAACCACCAATCCTCGGTGAACGCGGCCGACTCGCCCGGAGCCAGTCGTTCGCGCGGGCCGATCGGTTCAAGCTCGATGCGTGGGCCGGTCGGATACCACACTGACAGCGTGAGACCAGCGGTCTCGCTATAGACGCGGTCGGGATACGTCGTGAAGCGTTTTACGAACAGCGAGTTGTTCGGCAACAGATAGCCCAGCCATCCTGCCTGCGAATCAAATCCGAGCTTCGGCTTGCGCGGCGGCGAGAGGATTTCCAGAAAGCCGTCCCGCTCGCGAATCTTCTCGTCGGTGTTGCGAACGTTGATGATCGCGCTGTCCTCGTACATCGCGTACTTGCTCGGAAATCGGCTCGGCCGATCACCCAGTGGAATCAAACAAATGCCTCCACCGGGCGAGAAAGAGCGACCCCAGTGACAGACTTCGCGAACCTCTTTCGAGATGTTGATCATCGTCTGCTGACACGACAGCCGCACCGATTTGTTTCGCTCGACAAGGCTGAACTCGCGCACGAGTTGCATTCCCGCCGTTTCCTCGCGCGGACTGGTGAGCTCCGCCGACGACGCGCCGGTGATTTCGCCAGTCCATTCGCCTGACCAAATCTTTGGATGTGGAATGACGGTCAACTCTGGCCCGTAGTCAAACCGCCCAGCCGTAATCGGCCCCGGCTTGTCCGGTTGCCAGTTCTTCTCTTGCTCGTCGAGGAACATTGCATCCCGGCCATCGACAGAGAATTCCAGCACTCGCCCACCGGCTTGCGGACACAGCACCGCTCGCACCGTTCCACGTTTCAGTTCGATGGCTTTCGAATACCCATGAAAGGCAATGACTCGCGATGTCGGCTCTTGCGAATTCGCGAGTTGATTCATTCCAAGAACCACAAGAATCACTGACAGCCATCGCAACCGCATGTGGATTCTCCTTCGATGTGTGGGAGGTAAACAAGATGGAGACCATCGCACACTAACCCGAAGCCACAACAAGGGCGAGCGTCGCAAGATTCATCGAACAGTTCGATTGTGGATCAGTTTCCTCGGACAGATACGCTCTGAGACGTTCGTGGATCACGATCTAGTTTGTCGAACCATCGGGACAACCAGTTCATCAACTCCTGTCCGCAGGTATGACGTTGCCCTAGCCAGAGAAGTCCCGTTTCACCCGCGACTGGAGCTTTGTTGGTGGACTCTCCCAACGAAGCGGTGATCCAAAAATGCAGTTCGAGAAGTTCGAGCCCTCCTGACTGTTTGCCATTTTGTTCGTCACTGCGAATTTGCACGGACAGTGGTCCGCCGAACGGCGGCGCACCAACAAAGATGCTCCGCCACAATGGAAGCCCGCGGTCGGACACGCCGCAGTTCGCCCACGGCGTCGCCGCGCCTCGCATTATCGGTCGAAGCCATGACTCTTGCTCGCGGTTCGGTTCTGGCCACGAAAGCGTGGTCCAGTGGCTTTTTGGCAGACTCAGTCGCAATGGCCGAATGATTCTGCAGATGCCGAATGGCAGGCGCGGGCGTAGTCGAGAGGCAAGGGGTCTTGCAGCAGTTCACCGTCGCGGAGGAAGTGGTAGAGCTCACCGTAGTGCTTCGTTTCGTTCGCGGAGAGGCGATGCATCAGGTGCCACGGGCGAAGCTCTTGAGCGGAATCGAGTCCCAGTGCGCCCAGCATCTCCGCCAGACTGTGGATGGTTTGCTTCTGATAGCTTGCCACGCGGACAGACTTGTCGGTGGGATCGAGTCCGGCCATCAGGTGCTTGTCCTGAGTCGCAACTCCGACCGGGCAATGGTTGCTGTTGCACTTCAGAGCCTGAATACAGCCGATGGACATCATCATGGCTCGAGCACTCATGATGACGTCGGCACCGATGGCGAGCCGCTTCAACATGCCGAAGCCCGAAGCGACTTTGCCGCTGGCCAGGATCTTGATCTTGCTCCGCAGCGAATATCCTACGAGCGCGTTGTGGACGAAGATTAGTCCTTCGCTCAGTGGAGCACCGATGTGGTTCGAGAATTCCAGCGGAGCCGCACCCGTTCCTCCTTCGCCGCCATCCACGGTGATGAAGTCGGGAGTGATTCCGGTCTGCACCATCGCCTTGCAGATGGCGAGGAACTCGCGCCGCCGACCGACACACAGCTTGAACCCGACCGGCTTGCCGCCGCTGAGGTCTCGCAACTGTTTGACGAATTCCAGCAAGCCAATCGGCGTCGAGAATGAGGAGTGAGTCGGCGGCGAAAGCACATCCTGACCCATCGGCACGCCGCGAATCTCGGCAATCTCCGCCGTCACCTTTGCGGCGGGCAGAATACCACCGTGGCCGGGCTTCGCTCCCTGGGAGAGCTTGATCTCAATCATCTTCACGTTCGGAAGCACGGATCGTTCGGCGAACTTGGCGGGAGAGAACTTCGCGTGCTCGTCGCGGCAACTGAAGTAGCCCGTGCCGATCTGCCAAATCAAATCGCCGCCACCTTCCAAATGATACGGGCTGAGTCCTCCTTCGCCCGTGTTGTGAGCGAACCCGCCGAGCTTTGCTCCCCGACTGAAGGCCAGAATCGCATTCATGCTGAGCGACCCGAAGCTCATCGCCGAGATATTCAGCAAGCTGCACGAATAGGGCTGCTTGCAGTCAGGACCACCGACGGTGACTCGCATGTTGCTGGCGTCAATCTCCTTAGCCTGCAGCGAGTGATTGACCCATTCATAACCCGGAGCGTACACGTCGCTCTTGGTTCCAAACGGAGTCGTGTCGCGAGCATTCTTAGCCCGCTGATAGATCAGCGAACGATGCTCTCGATCGAACGGCACTCCCTCTTTGTCACTCTCGACGAAGTACTGATAAATCTCCGGCCGGACCAACTCCAACAAGTACCGCATCCGCCCCAGCACCGGAAAGTTCCGACGAATCGCCTGCTTCTTCTGAGTCAGGTCAATCAGACCGATCACCACGATCGGCCCCAGCACAATCCAAGGCCCAAATGCGTACGCGCCGCCAAAGGCCGCGAACACGATTCCTGTCAGAACCAAAGCTCCAACAATCGACCAAATGAAGATGACTCGAAACCGCGTCTCGATCAACTCGGCAATGTGCATGCTGACTCCGATCGTTTTCGGGAAACCGACTGTTGGGACCGCTGAATCAGGAACCGCCTTACTTCAACCGGCTACCGCCCCCACGACAGCCCCTTCGACAATACGATCCCATAGTGACCACGTTTGAGCAACTCATCGAACAGTCGGACGATTGACTCTCGGATCGCATGCGCGGCTCACGCCAGAATCTCATCGACCACTCTTCCATGCACGTCGGTCAAACGGAAATACCGGCCTTGGAATTTGTAGGTCAGGCGTTCGTGGTCGATGCCGAGCAGGTGCAGCACCGTCGCTTGGAAGTCGTGGACGTGGACGGGGTCTTGGGCCGGGTTGTAGGCGAAGTCGTCGGACTCGCCGAACGAGAAACCGCGTTTCACGCCGCCACCGGCCATCCAGATGGTGAAGACGTAGGGGTGATGGTCTCGGCCGAGCGTTTTCTTGTCGTTGATGTCGCCCTGGCAGAACGGAGTGCGGCCGAACTCGCCGCCCCAGATGACCAGCGTGTCGTCGAGCAGGCCACGCTGCTTGAGGTCTTTGACCAGCGCGGCGCTCGGCTGGTCGGTGTCGCGGCATTGGATTTCAAACTGGGTGTTCAGATTGCGGTGGTGGTCCCAGCCGGCGTGGAAGCATTGCACGAACCGCACGCCTCGCTCGACCAGCCGCCGAGCCATCAGGCAGTTGTAGGCAAACGATCCCTGCCGAGTGACATCCGGGCCGTAGCTCTCCAGCACATGCTTCGGTTCGGTGGAGAAATCGGTCAATTCCGGGACGCTGGCCTGCATCTTGTACGCCATCTCGTACTGAGCGATGCGTGTAACGATCTCCGGGTCGCCGACCTCCGCGAACTTCGCCTCGTTGAGCACTCGCAGATCGTCGAGCAGTCCGCGTCGCACCTCGCGGCTCATGCCGTCCGGGTTCGAAAGATACAGCACCGGCTCGCCGCTGCCTCGGAACTTCACCCCTTGATACTTCGACGGCAGGAAGCCGCTGCCCCAATAGAAGTCGTAGAAGATTTGCCCGCAGGTCGCCTCTTTGTCGCGCGACGTCATCACCACGAAGCCGGGAAGTTCATCGCTCTCGCTGCCGAGGCCGTAGGTCGCCCAGGCTCCCATGCTGGGCCGGCCGGGGAGTTCAGCTCCGGTCAGAAAGAACGTGATCGCCGGCGCGTGATTCACCTGCGTCGTGTGCATGGATTTGATGAACGTCACGTCGTCCACGATCGTGCCGAGATGCGGCAAGAACCCGCCGAGCCACCGCCCGCACTCGCCGTGTTGCGAGAATGGCACAATCGACGGCAGCACAACCTTGCTCTTCTGTCCCTGAGTCATCGTGCTCAGCCGCTGATTCTTGTGAAACGACTCCGGCAACTCCTGCCCGCGAAACTTCTCCATCTGCGGCTTGTAATCAAACGTGTCCACATGTGGCGGAGCTCCATTTTGCAGGAGATAGATGACGTTCTTCACCTTCGGCGGATGATGCGGCAGATCAGGCAATCCGCCGAACTGCTTCGGCCTTTGCTGAGTGGCGGCGTCCGCTGCGCCCAAATCCTTCGCAAGCAACGAGGCCAAAGCAGGCACACCAAGGCCAACGGCACCGTTGGCAAAGAGTTGGCGGCGAGTGAGGTCAGCGGATTGAAGTTGTCCAAGTGTCATGTCGCTGTCGCTTTCTCAGTCATTTAGCCTTTAGGCCAAGAGATTCGTGACCACATTTCCATGCACGTCGGTCAGACGGAAATCGCGGCCGGCGTGGTGGAATGTGAGGCGTTCGTGGTCCAGGCCGAGCAAGTGCAGGATCGTGGCTTGCAGGTCGTGGACGTGGACCGGGTTCTCGGTGATGTGGAAGCCGAGTTCGTCGGTGGCTCCGTAGGTCTGGCCGGGCTTGATGCCTCCGCCGGCGAGCCACATCGTGTAGGCCTGCGGGTGGTGGTCTCGGCCGAGACTGCGACCGAGGGCGGGATTCGTTTCGACCATCGGCGTGCGGCCGAACTCGCCGCCCCAGATCACCAGCGTCTCGTTGAGCAACCCGCGTTGCTTGAGATCCGTGACCAGCGCGGCGGCGGCTTGATCGGTCTTGCCGCAGTTGTTCTTCAAATTGCCAGCGACGTCCGAGTGCGCATCCCAGCCTTCGTTGTAGATATTCACGAAGCGCACGCCCCGCTCGATCATTCGCCGAGCCAGTAAGCACGCGCGAGCGAACGACGGCTGAGCCGGATCGCAGCCGTACATTTTCAGTGTCGCCTCGGATTCGGACTTCAAGTCCATCAATTCGGGAGCAGACGTTTGCAGGCGGAACGCCATCTCGTAGGACGCGATGCGAGTCGCGATTTCGGGATCACCTTCCTTCTCCAACCGCGTGCGATTCAGTGAGCCGATCAGGTCCAGCGAATCGCGCTGCAACTTGGCATCGACGCCCGGAGGACTCGACACATTCAGAATCGGATCGCCTTGGTTTCGCAGGCGGATGCCGGTGTAAATGGTCGGCAGGAAGCCGCTCGACCAATTGGCCGCGCCGCCACTGATGCCGGCTCCGGTGGACATGACCACGAACGCGGGCAAGTCACTGGTCTCGGCACCGAGTCCGTACAGCGCCCACGCGCCGAGGCTCGGCCGGCCGGGCTGCGAAAATCCGGTGTTGAAGAAGATCTGAGCCGGAGCGTGATTGAACTGGTCGGTCCGCACCGACTTCACAAGGCAGATGTCGTCCACAATCTTTGAGAGATGTGGCAGCACTTCCGAGAGTTCGGCTCCGCACTGGCCATGCTTCGCGAATTTGAAGCGCGGTCCCAGGCAATTTGAATCTGAACGAATGAAGGCGTACCGCTGATTGCCGACAACTTCAGGTGGGATCGGCTTGCCCTCGTATTCGGCGAGCTTCGGCTTATTGTCAAACAGGTCGAGTTGGCTGGGCGCGCCGGCCATGAAGAGATGAATGACCGCCTTGGCCTTGCCGGTGAAGTGGGGCTTGCGCGGCGCGAGCGGATTCGCTTCCACAGCCACCGCACGGCGAGTCATCGCGCTGGTCAGTAATCCGCCGAGCGCAATCTTGCCGACGCCGACGCCGCAGTCTCGGAAGAAGTGCCGACGCGCGATCGGCGTGAAAGAACTCAAAGAGTTTGCGAGGGTCATGGTCGCGCCCACCAAAGAAGTCGAATCGTTCGTCAACAGACTAGCGGACGAAGCGACCGTCGAACACTCGGAGGGCGACGTTCCGTGGCTCACCAATGCCAAGTGACATCGCGAACTTTGGCTGGGACGAAATTGTCTTGTTTCGAGCGGCGGAAGAGGAGTTCTTCGACGACCGCGACGGCATCGGCAGTTTTCAGGAAGGCCTGATACAGCGGGTAGAACGGCAGCACCCCGCTGATCAGCAAATCGCGGCCGGGTGTGCGCGAGTAGCTCAGCATCAGCAGCGCCTGAACTAACTCGAAGACCAGCAGGCAGAGATACAGCAGCATCGCGAGATGCCCGACGCCCTTCGCGAAAAGCACGCACAGCCAGATGCCGTAGGCCCACCAGCCGAACAGGCAGTAGATGTTGAAGAACCAGCGTTCGAGAAAGACTTCAAGGTTCGCCCAGCGAAAATGTCGCTGCCAGAAAACGTCTGATCGAGATGCTTGCGGCATTCGTAGGTGACCACCGAGCGATCCCAGCGGCGACGCTGATGAAACAGTCGCGTCTAAGTGGTCGGGACGTTCGCCAGGCAGCGGGGCGGCGGCGATGCGATATCCCCATCGGCGAATGCGGAGCATAATGTCGCCGTCCTCACCGGGACCGACGTCCCAGCCGCCGAGCCGTTCAGACAACTGACGACCCATGAAGATCGTCTGGTGATACTCGTAGGCTTGCAGCCAAGTGCAGAGGTTGTGGAAGGCATTCCAGGCCTCGACGCTGGCTGAAACCGCACCGACTTGTGGATCGGCGAATGGCTGCACGATTTCCCAGATCGCGCTTGCGGAGAATCGCAAATCGGTGCCCATGCAGACGACGATGTCGGCACGGGTGTAACTCAACCCCCAATTCAGCGCACTCGATCGGCACCGCGTTCGGGACGGCTAAGAGCCAGTACGCCGGCATGTTCGGCTGCGAAGCGCTGAGCGACTTCGGCTATGCCATCGGTCGATCCGTCATCGACAACGATCAATTCCAGCCGCGGATAAATTCCCCACATCGAGGCGGGCGACTCGGCAATCGTGTCTCCCTCGTTGTGTCCGACCAGCAGCACGCAGACCGTCGGACAGTGCGAGTACCGAGTCTCCGTTGGCGCGCCACACAGCCAATTCACGCCCCACCGTCCAAGGTCGAAGAGCGCCATGCTCGCTTTGGGTTCCCCGCTAACTCGCGAATGGAAACGACGTACGTGCTCGCAATAGCAGAACGGTCCAAATGACAGAAACCCTGGCCAGTTGACATGAACCTGGATTGGGTTTGCCGCTGGCTGTCATCGCCCATTGCCACAAGAAGTCAGTGGTCAGCCCTCTTTTGTTTGGCAATGGCTCAACTGGCAACGGATCAGTTGCCACACGAACAAGCCGCATGCGGCTCCGGCGATGTCGGCCAGCCAGTCGGCGAATTCGCAGTGGCGGTTGATGCCCGGCAGCATTTGAGTCAGTTCATCGACGATGCCGGTGAACGCCGCGAAGCTCCAAATCGCGAGCAGAGTGCGCCGCGTCACTGGCCGCGACGTTTTCCACCAGGTCGCGATCAGAAACGCCAAGCCGAAGTACGCGCCGAAGTGTAGCCACTTGTCGTTGCCTTCGATCGAGATCAGGTCTTCGGGATGTGGCAGGTGCGTACCGGTGACGAGCGAGGTTAGATAGACCAGCAGCGCCACTCCGCTCCATCGTCGCAGCCACTTCGCGTCCAGGAATGCCATCGCGGCATGTTATCCCGCGCTCAGGAAACTGGCGACGGCATCGATCACCGAGTCGAACGTGTCGAGGTGGTCGTCCAGCCGAGTCAGCTCAAAGACCTTTTGGCCGGTCTCGGTGAGGTTGCAGACTTTGAGATTTCCATCGTGCTGCCGCAACTCGTCGCGCAGGTCGAGCAGCGCCGTCAGGCCGGCGCTGTCGAGCGACTCGGTGCGATCCATTTGAGCGACAACGCAGACTGCCCCTTGCGAGACCGGATGTTCCAGAGCGTTCATTAGCTCGCGAGCGTTTTCTTCGTTGAGTTCTTCGGGCGTGTGCGCGACCAGAACTCGGCCGAAAGTTTCCGTGGTGATGGCCATGATCGACGATTCCTCAAGACCCTTATCGCAGCGAGAAATGCGAAGTTTCAGCGATCATGGCGATTCCTGGACGCGACGTATCGTGTGCTTCCACACGATTGCGACCGTCATTCTTGGCGTGGTACAGAGCTTTGTCGGCCAAGCGGATCAGTCGCATGGCATTGGTGGCCGGACGACCGAGTTCCGTGACGCCAAAGCTGGCGGTGACGTGCAGTTGAACGCCGTTGAAACTGACTGGATGAGACGCCAGCGCGGAGCGAAGCATTTCGGCTAACTCGGTACCGCGACTCAGCGTTTCGCCCGGCAGCGCGCCGATGAATTCCTCACCGCCGTAGCGTCCCAGGATCGCATGGTCGGGCATGATCGCCCGCCACCAATTGGAGACCTCTTGCAGCACTTTATCGCCGGCTTGGTGGCCATAGTTGTCGTTGAACTCTTTGAAGTGATCGATGTCGCTCATCACCAGGGTCAGCGGTCGATTGTGAGCCTGCGCCTCGTCGATCATGCGTTCCAATTCTTCCAGGAACGGAGCGTGATGCAGCAGACCGGTCAGCCCGTCTCGGCGACCCACTTCCTGAATGGTGCGGAACAACTGCGAGTTCTTCAGGCTCAAAGCACAGTGATTGGCGAGGATGTGCAACATGCGGATGAAGGTCGGACCTTCGTCTTGAGCGTCGTTGACCACCAGCACACCGACCAAGTCGTTGCCAACCAACAGCGGCGCGATGGCATTCGGCAGCGTTTCGCCAGACAAATCTGCGGCCTGCACTTTCCCAGCGAGGACATCTCTCTGAGTCAAAATCCGACGTTGCTGCATGACCCAGGCGAACGCGGCTGGCAATGGCGCCGCTTGGATTAGCACCGCTCGCACCGAATCGGACAGCTGCGCGGCTTCCGACTGAACCGCGTTGGTGAATCGTTCTTCGCGAGCATCCCACAGGTGCAGTTCCGCGTGCTGGCAGTGCAACAATTCCTTCGTCGTGTCCAGAATCGCGGATACCAGTGCATCGAGTTTCAGCTCCGACGACAAACGATGCCCGATCTGTTGCATCGAGAGCAGCATCATCGCGAAGTCAAACACATCCGAGTCGATGACTGGCGAGGCAGATGGTTCGACCAATTCTGACAGCATCTGGCCAAACGCCGTGTCCGTCTTCTCGGTCGACGGACGCGATGCCTCCGGGTCTGAATTCATCCCGGAGATCGGAATCTCGCCAGACAAACGCGGGTTGCGGTCGTAGTCGTAGATCTTGCGAACCAATTCAAACTGCTGAGTCTCCAGGTCATTGATTTTCCGCAGTCGGTTATGGCTGGTCTTGCAGACAATCGCACTGAGTAAGCCCATTATGACTGTGCCAAACATGCTGATGAACAAGGCCAGCACTAGGGACAGGTCGCCGTCGTTGTACCAGCAGACTCCCGAACTCAACATCGCGGCGACTGCGACGATCAGAGCCGCGGCGCGGCCATCTCCGCGCAAAGCCACGATCCCGACCACGATTGTCATCACGAGAAACGAACCGCAGCCCGCAATCCACGGATGCGACGCCCCAAACGATGACATCGCGATCGCGATGCCGCCGAGCGTCAGCATGTGCCGAGCCATCGTTTTTTCAGAGAGGAAATCCAACATGAATCACTCGCTGGGATCAGACATTGAACCCGTTTGCGAATCAGAAACTTCTCACTGTGCGACCGCCGCCCCCAACAGTGAATTGGCAATCGACACCAACTCGCGCGGCGAGAACAGCCTGCAGAGCACCTGCTGCACGCCGTGCTCGACGCGCACTTCTTCTTCTTCCAATTCATAACTCTTCGCCGTCAGCAGGATGACCGGAATGTCCTTCAGGTCCGGGTGGGACCGAATGTTCTTGATGAGGCCCAAGCCATCCAACAGCGGCATCTGCAAATCGGTAATGACCAACTGCGGAGGATCACGCAGGATCGACTCCCACGCGGCTTGGCCGTTGTTGTCGCTGGTCACTCGGAAGCCTGCTTTGGAGAACTTCAACGACACCGCCGCCAGCACAATGTGTGGCTCGTCATCGCAGACAAGGACGTGGTGGTTCATGAGGCTTCCCTCTTTCAAGGATCGCGTTATCAAGTGTTGGCGAGAGTAGATTCCAGTTTGGGTGCGGGCTTTTTGGATCGTTTTGAGTCTTGATGTCCCAGTGGAATCCACATCGAGAACTTGGAGCCGACACTGACCGTCGATTCGACGTTGATGTGGCCATTGTGCAAGTCTTTGGCGATCGACTGCACAAACCCCAAATCAAGCCCGGTCCCTTTGGCGGCATGCTGATGTTCGGGGACTCGATAAAAGCGGTCGAAGATCTTTGGCAGTGATTCCGGGCCTTCGCCTCTTGCTGACCGCGATGCACCCAAGCTGCCGTTAGGAAACTGCCGGCCACTTCGACACATGACGGGGTCAGCAATCCCGGCGAAACGCTTGCCGACAAGGCGACACCGGCCGCTCCGGTGCTCAACGCTGGCCAGACGGCGGTCCACAAGGTATGACGATCCCGGCTCATTCGGCACGATTCCTACGATTGACGCGATCGGCGCAGCGGCGTTCCACCGTGGCCGCCAAAACGTAGGTCACGTTCCGGAATCTGTCCAAAAGCCAATGACGATTTGGCGAAACCCCAACACAGTGATGACTCCAGGAACTTTGCGATGCTGGAACTTCGCGGACGAAGTTATGTGAACGGCGAACCGATTTGCGTGACCGTTGAGGCCGAACGCATCGCCCGCGTCGAACCAGCCTGGCCAGAAGGAGACGCAGCGGCCTGGCCGTGGATCGCGCCGGGGCTGTTCGACTTGCAGATCAACGGCCACAAAGGGGTTTGGTTTTGCGACCCAAAACTGACGGCCGAGCAAGTGCTGACCGTCTTGCAGGCACACTTCGCGTTCGGCATCACTCGGCTCTGTCCGACGCTGATCACTGCCAGCTTTGAGGCGCTCGCGGCCGGCGTCAAAGCAATCCGGGAAGCGTGTGAATCGACGGCATGGGCCGACAAGATGGTGCCGGGTATTCATCTGGAAGGACCGCACATCTCGCCGGAAGACGGCCCGCGCGGTGCGCATCCGTTGTCGCAAGTGCGGCCAGCGAATTGGGACGAGTTTCGCCGCTTGCAGGACATCTCTGGCAATCGCATTCGACTCGTGACGCTCGCACCGGAAACCGGCAACGCGGTCGAGTTCATTCGCCAAGCGGTCGCTGCGGGCGTGACGGTTTCGATTGGTCACACGGGGGCAACGCCGGAACAAGTCGCTGCCGCGATCGACGCCGGAGCAACCCTGAGCACTCATTTGGGCAACGGTTCGCACGGGATGATCCGTCGACACCCGAACTACATTTGGGAACAACTGGGGGACAAGCGGTTGTTTGCCTGCATCATCACCGACGGACATCACCTGCCGGCGAGCGTCATTCGCTCGGTCGTGCGAGCCAAATCGACGCTGCACACAATCATCACCTGCGACTCAGCCGGCTTGGCGGGTTGTCCGCCGGGGCGCTATCAGATCGAATCGGGCGAAGTCGAAATCCTGCCGGAAGGCAAGATCGTCGTGGCCGCGAACCCGCAGTATCTAGCGGGATCGGCTCAACTGACCAACGCCTGCGTCTCCAATGCAATTCGAGTTGCCGGGCTTTCGCTGCACGACGCCTGGAACATGGCCAGCCGGAATACCGCACGAGCTTTGAAAGTCGAAGAACAGCGACTGGCTCGCGGCTCACGAGCAGATCTCGTGCTGTTCGACTGGAGCGGTTCGGACGACGAAATTCATATCCGAGCCACCATCGCAGCCGGTGAATTGCGATACCAAAAGGTATGACCTTTGGTGTGGCGCGAAATCTGACGACCGAATATTCACTGTCGGATTCCCGCAGTCACGGACCATGGTCTGGCGAGTAATTCCCACTGTCCAGCGATTTGCTCGTGGAGTTCCTCAGAACTTGGATTGCCAGTGAGATGGCTGCTTGCGTCTACTTTCAGACGGGCCTAGCATCTTTCCCCCCACGGCAATTGAGTTGGATGATCTGCCGTGTTCTCCTTTGATTACCCGACTTATCCCTGAGCGCGTGGTGCCTCACATCGCTCGCAATGTCAACGGTTGGCGGATGTCCTTTCAGAGCCTTGATGAATTACGGCGCGTTTTGGTGGAATTGGAGTTGGTCTCACCCGACCAACTGGCAACCGCGGTCGAGGAGGCCGCGAGCGTCTCGCGTCAACCCGCCCCGTTGCTCGACCTGCTCGAACGCCAGGGATTGCTGACGACGTACCAGTTGAGCAAGCTGCACAAAGGCGAGACGGACGGCCTGATCCTCGGCCGGTACAAGCTGCTGTATCGAAATGCCTCGGGAAGTTTCGCTCGCGTGTTCCGAGCTTGTTCGTTGGACGATGGCAAAATGATCGGCCTCAAAGTGCTGCGGCAGCGGTGGGCCTCCGATCCGAATTACGTCAAACAATTCCACCGCGAGGCGGAGATTTGCCAGCGGTTGCGGCACAAAAACATCGTGCCAATTTACGACGTCGGTGAAGATCGTGGCGAACACTTCCTGACGATGGAATTCGTCGAGGGGGGCAACCTTCGCGAATTCCTGAAGATTCGTGGCCAGTGCTCACCCATCGAATCTGCCCAGTGCCTGCTCGACATGGCCGAGGGGATGGAATACGCCCTCTCCAAGGGGATGACGCATCGCGACTTCAAGCTGACCAACGTGCTGATGAGCAGCGACCGCGTCGCCAAATTAGTGGACTTCGGCTTGGCAAGCCTCAGTTCGACCGAGAGCGGCACCGACGAGGGAAACCTGCGAGCACTGGAATACGCGACTCTCGAAAAGGGAACTAGTGCTCCGGACGATGATCCGCGGAGCGACCTCTACTTCCTGGGGGCTGTCGTCTACGAATTGCTCACCGGTTCACCCCCGTACCCAGCGACGAAAGATCGCGGCGAACGCAAAAAGCTCAGCCGCTACACGAATGTCAGGCAGGTTCGGTCAATCGCACCGCAGGTTCCCGCTGCGCTCGGCGAAATTATCGACCATTTGATGCGTGTCAATCCGAACGAACGATTCCAGTCCGCCACGGAAGTCGTCCACGCCACTCGCCAAGCGTTCAAGGAATTGGGGAGCATTCCGCGCGGTGACAACAACAACGGTCCGAAGACGGTCCTCTGCATCGAAACTCGCCCCAAACATCAAGATTTGCTGCGCGACTATTTGACGAAGCTCGGCTTCCGAGTCCTGATGATGACTGATTTGCAGCGCGGGATGACTCGACTGCGAACCGGTCCTACCGACGCCATGCTGTTGATGGCGGACTCCGTTTCGGAAGGCTTGTCCTCCGGCCTGCAAGATTTGGTGCGTTGGAAGAAGTCGTCCAGCACAGCGATGGTGGTTGTGTTGTCTCAAACCCAACAAGGCTGGAAAAACATGCTCGAGGACGCCGGTTCAACGAGGGTCTTGGTCCAGTCAGTTCAACTGCGTGACATCCGCCGCGAACTGGAATCTCTGCTGGGTGTGAAGTCCGAATGAGCGATTCAAACAGCCTCACCGCCGTGAGTCTCGCCCAAACTGTGGCGGTGTCCTCATTTTGGTCGGCGTGCCTTGACCCGTCAGGACGCCGACCGCTATATCGATCGCCCTCCTAACTTGCGGGAGTAGCTCAGTGGTAGAGCACCACGTTGCCAACGTGGTTGTCGCGGGTTCGATCCCCGTCTCCCGCTCTTCCCGAACTGAGCTGCTGACGGTCCAGTTTTTTTGTTGGCGGGTACAACCCGCGCTCGGAGCTAGTCGAGTAACCGCTCCGGCTCCCTTGGAGGAATCATCCCGTGAGTACCGTAGCCGAACCAGAACCGACCACCGCCGATGTCCCAGCCGCCGAATCCAAGCCCGAAGCAACACCGCCGTGGCGCATGACACTGGGTGTCGATGTCAAAGACATTGGCCCCTGCAAAAAGCACGTCAAAGTGAAGGTGCCGCAGGACGACATCGCGCACATCCGGAACTTCGTGCTCGACGAGATGAAGTCCAAAGTCGCCGTGCCGGGCTTCCGTCCGGGCAAGGCTCCCAAGGACATCATCGCCAAGCGGTGTTCCCGCGAACTCAACGACGAGATCAAGCAGAAGGTGCTCATTGGCAGCCTCGAGCAGCTCTCGCAAGACACGAACATCGAGCCGATCAACGAACCGGATCTCGACGTCGAAAACTTGACGATCCCGGACGCCGGCGACTTTGAATACGAATTCCAAGTTGAGGTGCGTCCCGCGTTCGACCTCCCCGCCTACGATCAAATCACAATCAAACGACCGGTTCGCGAGACCGGCTCAACTGACATTGACGAAGCTCAGCAACGCTTCCTCGAGCAATATGCCGAACTCGTCCCCTCGGAGGGCGCGGTCGAGCCGGGTGACAGCGTCAAGATCTGTGCCTCGTTCGACTACAAGGGTGGGACACTTCAGGATCACACGCACTTCACCGCCCGTGTCCGCTCGACTTTGCGATTCGAAGATGGCGAGATCATCGACTTCGACAAACTGCTCACCGGAGCGAAGGCCGGCGACACGCGCGAGACAACCATCACGATCTCAAAAGAGGCCGAAAACGTCGCCATGCGTGGCGAGAAGGTTCAGGCCACCCTCAAGATCGAAGAAGTCGATCGCGTCAAATTCCCCGAACTGAACCGCGCGTTGTTCCAACGCGTCGGCGTCGAAACGCTCGACGAGCTGCGCATCGAAATCGAGCAAGCTCTGCAACGGCAAACTCAGTACGACCAACGGCAAGCCGTTCGCAAGCAGGTGCTCGACAAGATCACCGCGTCGGCCACCTGGGAACTGCCCGAAGACCTCGTGCTCAAGCAGGTCGAGAACGCGATGTACCGCGAAGTCCTAGAAATGCAGCAAGCCGGCTACACCGAGCAGGAAATCCGCGTTCGTGAAAATGAATTGCGGCAGCATCAAGTCTCGATGACTCGACGAGCGATGAAGGAGCACTTCATCCTCGACAAGATTGCCACGCAGGAGAACATTGAAGTCAGCGAGTACGACATCGAAGCTGAACTGCATTACATGGCGATGTCCCGCGGCGAAAATGTCCGCCGCTTGCGAGCCCGCATGGAAAAGTCGGGCGTCATCGAAAACCTCGAGGCTCAAATCCGCGAACGCAAAGCGGTCGACGTGATCCTCTCGAAAGCCGTCTTCGAAGACGTTCCGATGGAGAACTCCAGCACGCTGAACGTCGAAGCGGTCGAACTCGAAATCTGCCACAACCCCGACGAACCGGTCGGTCCGAAAGCCTAACGTGGCCGACGCGTCCCGCGTCGGTCGGATGCGAGACGCATCCACCACGAGTGACCGCATGGATTTCGCACCCGACGACCATCCGCTGCAACCGCACGACCGTTGGATGCGCGCCGCGATCCAGCTTGCTCGCCAAGCCTTCGACGAAGGCGAAGTACCGATCGGCGCAGTCATCGTCCACAACGACCGCATCATCGGCGAAGGCTACAACCAGCGCGAGTCGCTCAAAGATCCCACCGCGCACGCCGAGATGATCGCGATCACACAAGCTGCTAATTTGCTCGAATCCTGGCGGTTGCTGGACTGCGCGATCTACGTCACGCTCGAACCCTGCCCGATGTGCGCCGGAGCGATCGTTCTGGCACGCATTCCAACCGTGATTTACGGCACTGCCGATCCGAAGGCCGGCGCGTGCCACTCGCTGTTCCAAATCACTGACGACTCGCGTCTGAACCATCGAGCCACCGCGCTCGGCGGTGTGCTGCAACAGGAATGTAAAGGCCTGCTGCAAGAGTTCTTCGCCCAGCAACGCGCCTTGGGAAAGAAGTAGTGCAGCGACGTGGAGCACGTTTTCAACGTACCCGTGACAAGCACGTTAAAAACGTGCTCCACGACGATTACGCAGTTCGTCGTCGTGGAATCAGCACGACCACCAAAAACAGCCCACACGCGGCCGAGCATGTCCCAGCGAACCAATCGCCGGTCGAGACGTACCAACTGCGGCGGTTGTCGAGCGGTACCGTGTCGATGATCGCCGCATTCATCGACTTCCGCCAACGACCGGTCGCCGGATCAGTCAACGTTGAGCGTACCGGATCAAACATCGACAACGGCACTCGGCGATCCGAACGTTCGTGCTTGGTCTGCTGAAGTTGCTCGCGTTGCTTGATCCAAGTCGCATCACCGTCGATCAAGGTCTCCGGCTCGCGGATCACGCCGTCACCGTCGATCACAGCGGAAATGCCGGTATTGACCGCTCGGACCAGCGGAGTACGGCACTCGACCGCACGAAATGCGGCGGTGATGAGATGCTGATTCAGTTCACTGCTGCCGTGAAACCAGCCGTCATTCGTGAGGTTCAGCAGACAATCGAGTCGCTTTTCGGTGCTCGTTCCCCGCACGACATCGCGGACGAGATGGGGCACGGTGTCCTCAAAACAAATGATCGGGGCGACCTGCCACGAGCCACAGCGGAACGCTGCGGGACTCGCGCCCGCCGAGATACCAAAATCATCGGGCAACGGCGAGAACGCTTTCAGCCACGGCAGTGACTCCTTCAACGGAACGTACTCGCCGAAAATCACTCGATGCAGCTTGTCGTAAGTGTCCGCGACGCCGCGATCAGGCGTGACGAAGGCCGCCGAGTTGAAGTGCTTCAGCCCCTGCTCGTTCACGCTGAAACGATCCAAGCCGATGACCAGATTCGCTCCGGTCTTTTGCGACATCTCGTGCAGTGCTTTGCGAACGTACGAGTCACGCCAGTGGTCGACTGGAATCATCGGCGCGAGTCGCCGCAGATCGTTCTCGGACAAGTCGGGATCGGCGTCGGACAGCGGCCAGCGAAACATCGTCTCCGGCCAGATGATGAGGTCCGGCTTGTACGGCACGGCGTACCCGGTCAGCAGTTCGTGAGTCCGATACATCTGTCCGAATTCCGCCGGATCGTGCTTCACCGACGACTCGAAGTTGCCCTGAATCAACGCCACTCTTGGCCCAGCCGTGAACTCGGCCTGACCGCGTCGGACGTAGCCGTATCCCAGAACCGCCGCCATCACGAGCAGTCCCGCTGCGACGGAAACCCATTGCCGACGGAACAGGCCTCGCGAATCGGCCGGCGATGTTTCGTCTGCGACCATTGGCGGCGGCAGATGACGCAGTTCTGACGGCAGTTGAACCGGAACAATCAGTCGCAGACGACTCAGCCAAGACTGCGGAATCAGACCTGCAAGGACCGCGTTGCTCATCGCCACCACGGCGCTCACTCCGTAGGCGCCGAACAAATCGGAAATCTGAATCAGATCGATCCAGCGATACTGCGAATGCCCAAGTTGATACCACGCGAAGCCGGTCATCAGATGTGCTCGGCAGAATTCCAAACCGGTCCAGACCAGCGGCACGGCCACGACCATCGGCAGCCCACAGCGATGCACGGCCGCACGCGACAATCCGACGAACGCCCACCAATACGCGGCGAGGTAAATCGCCAGCGCAAACCACGCGACGTACATCGACTCGTGTCCCAGTCGTAGCCATTGCAGCGTCGGTAACCAGAAGAGTAGTCCGCCCGTCCAAGTCGTGAGCCACAGCCGTCGCGGCGCTCGTTCAAGTTGGATCAGCACGCACAACGGAACGATCGCGAGCCACCCCAATGGTGACCAATCGAGTGGAGTGAAGCTCGCAAACAGCAACACGGCCGAAACTCCGCTCAGAATCAACCCACCCAACGCCGGAGCCGGCTGCGATCGTGCGGCCGCGATGATGTCCTTCACCGACGGCTCTGTGCGCCGTGCGGTGCGGGGATTCGAGGCTGGTCCGCTTGCATCCGACACGATCTTCGTTTCCGTCGCCAATTCAGGAGCACTTGTGTGAGTCGCCATCAGCATCCTCCTTGAGCTGTTCGACGACAGTGGACTCGAAAACTAGCCATTGGGTCAACGGGATGTCGAGTTGCGCTGGCCGACATTGACTCGATTTCGAGTCCACGAGTACAAGCCCGCTCCTCTTCGTGGCCGAGTCATTTTTGACGAGTCGGCTGCTCCCTTCCAGTGCGTCACTTCTCCGGCGATCCCTCGCCGAATTCCAGTCCTCCAGCCTCACATCCCACTCAGCGGATGTTCCAGGAACGGACATCATGCGCAAGCCAATTTGGTTTCTGTGCGGGCCGTCGCGGCTCGCGATCGTTGTTTCTTTGGGGCTTTGCAGCTTGTCGCTGATCGGCTGCGGCGGATCATCGAAGGCTCCACCCGCTGACAAGCCGTCCGCCACCGCATCCAGCGACCTCAAATCGCTGCTCGAAAAAGCCACCGCGGCCTTGCAGCTGAAGCAGTGGAAATCAGCCCTGGAAACACTGTCTGAAGCGATCAAGCTCGATCCCAAATGTTCCGAGGCGTACTTCCAGCGAGCGAGCCTTTTGGCCGACGCCGGCCAGGCTCAGGCGGCGCTGATCGACTTCACGAAGGCGATCGAACTCTCGCCCAGGGACGCGAAGTTGCGGCACACGCGGGGCTTCTTCCTGATGACACAGAAGCAAGTTGACTTTGCCATCGCGGATTTCTCCGCCGCCATCGAGATCAATCCGAAGCACACGCAAGCGCTCAACAATCGTGGGTTGGCTTGGCTGTCCAAAGGCGATTTCACGAAAGCTCGTGCCGACTTCGACCAAGCCTTGCAGATCGAACCAAAGTACGTCGAGTCGCTGATCAATCGCGGCTTCGTGGCCTATCAGTCGAAGCAACATCTGCAAGCGATCACCGACTACGACAAGGCAATCAAGCTCCAGCCGGAAAACGTCAACGCCCTGAACAATCGCGGCTTGGCTCACTTTGAGTTGAAGGACTACGAGCAAGCCCTGGCCGACTTTTCGAAAGCGATCTCGCGCGAGCGGTATAACGCGAAGTTCTATCTCCAGCGCCGAGCCTGCTACCTGCAACTCGGCCGCGAGGAAGATGCCCAGGCCGATGCCGCCAAGGTCGCGTGGCTGGGCAAACTCAATGATCTCAACCGTCACGTCGCGCAAGAGCCGAAGGATGCCGGCAATTACGTGCAACTCGCTCAGCACTTGATTGCCGGTGGCGAATCGAAGGTCGGACTAGCCAGCTACGAGACCGCGATGCAGATCCAGCCGAAATACGGCCGGTCGTATTCCAGCCGTGCCGCTTTTTGGCTGTCCAATGGCGAGTTTGACAAGGCTATCGCCGACTGCAACCGTGCAATTCAGGCTGAACCGCACTTCGAAGCGTATTCGATTCGCGGTGACGCCTACCTGGCAAAACGCGAGTTCGATCTCGCGATCACCGACTATCGCAAAGCCAAGCGGGTCGATGCTCTGGTCGCCAAGGCGTACCTGTTCCGAGCCAAGAAGCTGACCACTGAAGGAAAGACCGACGAAGCCAAACGCGACCGCGAACGAGCCGCCGACATCGAGCGCGAAATGCAAGGCGTCTTCAGGGCCACTCCTCGAGGCGGACTCCAAGAGGAAGAGGAACCGCTGCTGGGCATTCCGAATTAATCTCAGTGTGTCATCGCGTAGGTCACGATGTTAACTCCCATCGGGTAGGACCACTTTTCAGCGAACTGCTTGAAGTATTCGACGCTTTCGCCTTCGCGTTCCCAACCGTCGCCGAGGTCGGTGTTGTGGCAGATGATGGCCATCATGCGGCCCTTGTCATCGAAGAGTCCACGGTAATGCACGTCTCGAGACGTTGGATCCCAGGGGCGATCCGTGGTGTAGCCGCTTTGCCAATCGGAATGGATGCTGGGGACCTGCGGCTTGATCTTTAGATCAAAAACGCAATGAAAGATTTCGTGTTCGAGTGGCAGTTCCAAAGGTTCGCGATCCGGGAAGACACGCTTGATGTTCTCGTAAAAGTTTTGCCATTCGTGGTCCCCCCAGAAGTCGTCCACCATCAGGAAGCCGCCGTTGAGCAGATACTTTCGCAGTCCCGCGACCTCGGCATCCGACAGGATCATCCGCCCCGGCTCGATCAAGTACATCCACGGATAGTCGAAGATCGCTTCGTCGGTCAGTTCCAGGATCTTCCCATTCGGATCGGTTTCCATCGCGGTCAGTTCTTGCAACCGGTACGAAAAGTTGAGATCGCTCTCGGGATAGTCGACGTGCCAGCTTCCGCCTCTGCGACCGCCGTACCCGCCGCCCGATGAGTACCGCACCCGAACGAACGTGAAGACATCCGACTTGAAGCGTTCGTCGTTCTTCCATTCGGGGACGCCATTGCGGTCGACTAACTCGGGTCGAAACTCCCGCCGCATGAAGGGCGATCGCTGGGCGAGGGCAGTTGCGCCAATGACGAGCACCAACGCGATGACGCAGTGCAAAGTGCCGAGTGACGAGTGCAAATTGCAAAGTGAGCGGCGCGGAGACAGACTCTGTCTTCGATTTTTTACTTTGCACTCTGCACTTTGCACTGTGCCATTCCTGTCCGAACTCGATTCATGGCGTTTCCATTTCATTTGCTTGCCGCGGACGGCTTCTTCGGTTTTGCAGGCTCAGTCGGCTTATCCGCCGACTGAGTTTCCGGCTCGCTCGCCTTGATGATTTCCAACAACCGCTGATGCGCCGCTCGGAAGCGCGGAGCTTCTTCGAGGGCCAGCAGCGCATGACGTTTCGCAGCGGATAAGTCGCCGCTGCGCTGCAGCGCGGTCGCCAGCTTGAGGTGCAGGTCTGCAACGTCCACCGGATTGAGCAACAGCAGCGCGCGGTAGCTGTCGATTGCCAAGCGGTCGTCGTGCAGCTTCTCGGCGGCCTCAGCGGAGATGCGATGCGGAGCCGGTTGCAGTGGGCTGACGGCCAGCCAGCGTTGAGCGAACTGACGAGTCGCCTCCCACTCGGCGGCTTGTGATGTCAGTACGGCCAGCCGAGCGAACAGGTCAACGCTGTCGTCGGTCAGCTTTTCAAGATTCTCAAGAGTTGCTCGTTCTTGCGGAGTCTCTTTCAACTCGCGATGCACGCAAGCCAACAGCACGAGATTCCCGTCGCCGCTTGCATCATTCGGGTATAGCCGGCGCATTGTTTCGAGCGACTGCTTCGCTTCGACGAACTTTTTCTCGGCGATCAACTGCTTGGCCTGGCGTTGCAGTGCGGCGTAGTTGGTCGGGTGCTCCTTGAGGTACGCGGCGAGCAACTCGACACTCGCGCGTTTCGGAAGTTCCGGCTCCGCCCAATCGGCTTCGCGAGCCATTTCGATGGCCCGCTGCCGAGCGAATGCCGCGAACCCCAAGTCAAGTTCGTCGAGCGACCCCGTGTGCCGAGCCAGCGTGTCATTGATCGTCAGTCCGTTTCCGAGATCAACCAGAATTGATTGCAGCGTGTTGAGTCCGTGCTTCTCGACCAGGTATTCGACCACCAGCGACGACTCGAAGTACGCGAACTGCAAATGCTGGCCGCTCTTCGGATGCAGGAACGCGCCGCTGAGTTCGCTGACCGGCGTCAGCTCATCGCCCAGCAGCATCTTGCGGTACAGCGGGTTGATCGTCTGACCCCACGTCGGATCGGCTTGCCGTTCCTCGAAGACGGAAATTCCTTCACTCAGCCAGCGCGGCATTTTGTTGTGTGTCTTGTTGAGCGTCACGACGTGACAGAACTCGTGCCACAACGTCGCCTCCCAACAGGTCGGATGCGATGCCTGCGAGGCCGGGCTGTTGGCGGTGATAACGGTGCCAAAACAGACGCCCAGGAATCCCGCACCGCCGGGCATGCCGAACGTGCGGATCGCGAAATCCTCTTGCTTAGGAAACATCTCGACGATGATCGGCGTGGGGAGCGTCACGTCGTACTTCGCGCACAAGTCGCGTTTGGCCCGCTTCAACAAATTCAGCACACGATGGCCGTAGATGTCCGCCTCGCGAGCGTCCATGCGGAGAGCGATGCCGTTCGCTTCAAGCGTCCGAAACCTCGCGACGCTTTCCTGCAACGTGACCAAGTTGTGCGCGAAGATGTTGTAGCCGTCCGCCTCGTAGACCTCTTTGGCCAGCTTCCAACCTTCCTCTTCCTGCCCCAGCCGCAGCAAGTCTGACGCGAGCTGCATCTTGGCCGGCAGGTATTTGGCGTCGAACCGCAATGCCTGCCGCTGATGAGCCTCCCCTTCCGCGAAGCGATACTTCTGCGACAACTTCTTGCCGATCAGATGATCGACTTCCGGATTCGCCACCCAATGCTTGAGTGCCGTGCCGCGATACTGCTTTTCGCTCTCTGGTTGGTTCCGCAAATGAGCCAAAACCGCGCGATAGGCCGCCGCCTTGGGATGCAGCGGGTTGATCGTCTCGACCTGAGTCAGCACGGTCTCGGCATCGTCGTAGCGTTCCGCATCGATGTGCTCGTCCGCCACGAACAGCAGGCAGCCGACGTGATTCGGATTGCGTTCCATCGTCGCTTTGATCGCCGCATTGGTCTTGTCCGAATCACTGGGAGCGAATGCTTGAGCCAACCCGAACTGCGCGTCGGCGTTCGTAGGATCGAGCTTCGCCGCTTGTTCAAAGTTTTGAGCGGCCAGCGCGAAATCGTTCTTTTCCAGAGCCAACTCCGCGCATGCGATGTAGGCCGGCGCATACGTCGGAGCAAACTTCTTGACAACGTTGTACGCTCCCTCGAGCACTTTCTTCGGATCACCTTCCTGACTGAGCACAAACTTCCCGACAACAATTCGGTTGGCCGAATCGCTGTACTGCCACGGAGTCCGCTGGACGAGTTTCGCGATCTCGTCATCGAATTGCGTGACTCGTTCTGGCTGATTGTTGAAACGACAAACGTCGCGGCCCCACCACCGCAGTTCAATACTGCTGCTGAATTTCTTGAGCGCTGCCTCCAACGTCTCGGCCGCATCGGCGTATCGTCCGAGCTCCATCTCGGATCGCAGTTTGAGCAGGCGGTAGTTCTCGTTGAACTCGCTTTCGGCGATCGCCTTGGCGGTGGCATCGACGCACTCGGCGTACTGTCCGGTGCGGAACAACGTGAGCAATTGGGCGGAATCAGCAGCGTTGGCGGTCGAGTTTTCCGCAATGAAGCCCACCAACAGCGAAAGCCAAACCAGCCCGACGCGCCAGCGAGGGGTCGGGCCGACGATCGAAGACCACCCCTCGCTGGTGCGTCGGGCTAGTTTTTGGCGACTTCGCGAACGTCTCGCGAACTGCAAGGCAGAAAATAAATCGGAGCAGCAATGACCAGTCATTGGCCGAGGCTCCTGGTGCGTGCCAACCAAGTCACTCAACTGGGCCGGCATCGTACTGGCAAAACCGAGCGACGGCTATCGCGTTCGCAACGCCTGAGGTTGGTCCGCCGTATCACCCGCGAGCTAGGTATTCCTGATCGCGAGGCATGACGATCGCTTCGAGAAAGTTGACGTCCGGGGGCATGCTCAGCATCGCGAGCGCGGCGTTGGCGATGGTTTCGACGCTCATCATCGGCTCGTCGTCGCTCTTCAAGCCGCTCTCGGCGCGACGCTCGACGAACACGTTTCCGGGATGCAGGCAACAGCAGGTGATCCCAAACTCTCGGCCGTCGAGGGCCGTCGCTTGTGTCAGTCCCCAAGTCCCGAATTTCGCGGCTGCGTACGGAACGCCTCGCGCACGCGGACGCTGGGCCGAGATCGAGCCGATGTTCAAGATCCGGCCGCTGCGTCGCGGCTTCATCCGCTTGAACGCCTCGCGGCTGCACAAGAACGTCCCGGTCAAACACGCACCGATCACATTTTCCCACGCGGCCAGCGACAACTCATCAAGCGGCCCGCCGTCAAATGCACCAGCATTGTTGACCAGCACATCGACTTGGCCGTACTGCTTGTCAATCGCGGCGAAGAACGCAACGACGTCCGCCTCTTTTGAGACGTCGGTCGACAAGGCGAGAACTTCCGCCCCCTCACCGCGCAACTCGTCGGCCGTCGCCGTCAGTTTCGCCGCATTGCGAGCACAAATCGCCAGCCGGCATCCGGCCTTCGCTAGTGCTCGCGCAATCCCTTTGCCGATCCCCTGATTCGCACCCGTCACGACGGCCACTTGGCCAGACAACATCGACATGAATTCCTCTTTCGTGGCACGGGCAGTTCGCCAGTGCTTCGTTTTCATCGGGGCAATCAAACACACACCGGCGAACCATCTGTGCGACAAGACGATTCCATTGCAACGGCTACATGATTTCAACGCCACCCCGCAAGCCACTGACACCCTTCTCTATCCGATCTCAACTGGCACTTCGCCCGAATGCTGACAGTGGATGACAAGATTGCGTGGTGTTCCGCCCGGCCGACATCGCGTTGCGATCCGTCAACCGGATGTGGGATTCACACGCGACATCGAGGTTGTGGTCACAGAATCCGAAGCGGCCAACGTCAAGATTCGATTTCGCGAAGATGATTTGCGGCTGAATTGAAGAATCGTGAAGTGTCCTGCGGTAGGTCAGTCTCTTTAGGCTGACTCACTTTGGCTCAGGCAACGCGAAGTCTTGGTCCGTCACGGAAACATCGAGTCCGGTCGTGGGGATGTCTCGCTTCAAAGTCCACAACGCTGCTTGGGCGACAAAGCGGCGATAGGACTCGTGCTTCCAGTTCTCATGGAAGTGCAGACCCGTGAAACCGAACGAGCGGCCATGATCGGGACGCTCCCAGCACCACGCCACCGTGCCGGACACGTCCTCGGCCGGGATGCGGAGCAACGGAGTGATCGCCGAATCGGAATCGGTCAGCGTCACACCGCCGGTCTTCGAGGCTTGTTTGAGCGCGAAATAAAACTCTTCGCGGATCGGCGAGGCGAATGGCTTGAGGCCGCGCAGGATCGGATGCTCGGTGTTCGTCCATTGCGGCAGTACTTGGTCGAACTCTTTAAACTTGCGATCGGAGCCGCCGTGGCAGGCTCCGAAGAGTTGCACGAATGGTGCGATCGGCTCGGCGGTCTTGGTGCCGGTCCCCCAGTGCAACACTCCGAGTCCACCGCCCCGTTTGGCGAGATCGCGAAAGGCGGTGAGTCGCGCTGCATCGGCGGAGAGCCATTTGGCTCCCTCGGAGACAAACAGAACTGCACTGTCGGCGCGTTCAAGCAGTTGAGGGCCGTCGCGCCAGTCGCCGTCAGCGCTGACGGCGACGATCTCGATTTTCGGCTGACCGCGCAGTAGCCGAGCAAGCAAATTGACTCCTGCGAAGTACTCATGCGTCGTCGGCTTGTGCGATCCGTCCGGGCCTTGGCCGATCAGCAGCAGGCGCCGGGGGAGAGTGTTGTTCGCTGGATTATCGGCGAATGAAATGCTGGCAAGGCCCATCAGCAGCGCGAACGTGGCACAAACGAGCGTGACCATCGGTCGGAGTCTTCTCGGCATGACTGTTGTCCTGGTAAATGGCGAAGGTCGGGCAAGTCCGGGATGCGACCATAATTTGTACGACCGATGCAGATTCTTGTACGAAAGTTGCGAGAGATTGCCACTATTCAGGGTGAGGATTCGTGGAGCAGGTTTTCAACCTGCTTCTGTGGATGGGCAGGTTGAAAACCTGCCCCACGAGAAGAGGCAACGATCATGCGACTGACTTTGCGAACGTTGATTGCGTACCTGGACGACGAATTGCAGCCAGATCAGGCCAAGGAAATCGGGCTGAAACTGACGGAAAGCAGCTACGCGACCGCGCTGGTCGAGCGGATCAAAGAGGTGATGCGCCGCCGCCGACTGTCGGCTCCGGAGTTGTTCGGCAAGGGAGCGGGGCTCGATCTGAATTTGGTCGCCGAGTACCTCGACAGCGAACTGACGCCGGCCGAGGTCGTCGATGTCGAAAAGATTTGTTTGGACTCGGACATGCACCTGGCGGAGGTCGCCGCATGCCATCAGATCCTGACGCTGGTTCTGGGCGATCCTGTGGAAGTGCGTTCTGAAACTCGGTCGCGGATGTACGGCTTGGGACCGGTCGGCATGAGCGATACCGTCCGCGCCAATGATTTTGCGGGGGTCTCGCGCGATCACGAGTCGCGGCAAATTCCGATGATCGCGTCCGCTTTGAATCCCTCGCACAACGGTTCCATCGATCGTGACCTGCCGGATTATTTGAAACAGAAAACGTCGTGGCGGCGGACAGGGATGTTAGTGCTCGTGGTGCTTATCGGCATCGTTTGGTTCAGTTCGCTGATAAGCGATCAGACGCTGAGAAGTGGATCGCGGCCTGGCAGTGATGCGTCACGTTCGGAGAAGCCGGCCTCCGTGACGGGAGATCCGTCCGACGACGAGACCGGCAAGAAAAAAGAAGTCGCCACCGCGCACACCGGCGATCAGCAAATTGCTCAGGTCGAGCCTTCGGTTCCGAGCAAGCCGCAAAATGTTCGAGTGGCTTCGTCCAAGGAACTTCCTGAGAGCGAACCAGGGCCGGATGTTCCACCAGCACTGGACACGAAACCGGGACGCACGAAGCCGGCCAGCACGGTTCCGACTCCGCCGCAACCGGCCGAGTCTCCAAATCCGCCCGAGCCAGACGCCGTACCAGCAAAGCTGATGCAGGCGCAAAAACTGTCGCGTGTCTCCAAAGAAGGCATCGTGCTCCGCTTTGAACCCGAAGCAGAAGACTTCCTGGTGTTGCCACGCGTCGTACAGTTGGAGGTGGGCGATCAGCTCGCGTGTCCGGAGCCGTTTCGCGCGGACTTCATGATCGGCGACGACCTCTGTTCGTTCGCGCTGATCGGCGGTACGTCCGTGAGATACCTCGGCCCGGATGAGCAGTCGTCCGTTGGCTTCGATATCCAGCAAGGAGCGTTGCTGTTCGAGGTTCACGGCCTGCGTCCCGCCGCCGGCGATGCCGATGAGGCGAAACCTCAAAAGTTGTTTCTGCCGATCACGCTGAAGTTCTACGGTCGGCAAGCTCGGTTGGAACTGGCGAGCGACAACACAGTCTGTGGCATTGAAGTGTATCGCACCGCACCAAACCGCTACGAAGTCGAACCCGTTGCTCCCGGCTTCACTGCATCTCTGTATGTGGCTCAAGGCACGGTTCGCTTCTCGACTGCGGATGGCAAGACTGCCACCGTCGAAGGACCGGATTTTCTGCCAATCACCAGTGGAGCGACCGCGAACGAAAAGAAGAGAGAGAGCGGACGTGCGAGCCAGCTCATTCTTCCCGACTGGCTGGAGCCGGACCCGAAGCGTGCGGCCACGAAACTCAAGCGGTCCAACAACACCGCGTTTGAAAAAGAATTCGACGCCGAACAACTCCTGCAACTGAGTTTGCCGGCGGTGGTCAACAACCCTCGACCGGCGATTTCGGAGTTGGCCGTGAAGTGTCTCGCGCTCACCGACAGTTACAGCCCGCTGGTGAAAGCTCTCTCGCAAGCGAATCACCGTGAGGCTCGTTTGGCGGCGATCGCGGGTTTGCAACAGTGGCTACCGCTCGACCTACGCCACCGCCCGCTGTTGAAAGCGGAACTCGCGAAGTACTTTCTGCCCAGCGATGCCGAGGCGGTCTATCGCCTGCTGTGGGGCTTCGATGCCGATGACGCGAAGACCCCGGCGACCTCACGCTCGCTCGTCGGCTGGCTCGACAGCGAACAATTGGCGATTCGAGAACTCGCCTACTTTCACGTCCAAAAGCTGACCGGCCAGAAGCACGAGTATTCCCCCATCAACCCCCTTGGCCAACGCCGAGCCGCTGTCGATCGCTGGTACAGCCACCTGGAGAAGAAGGGGGGAGCGCTGGTAATGGAATGAGGTGAGCACAAATCCCAAGGTCCAAATTCCAATGTCCAAGGAAATCCCAAGCCCAAAATTTCAAAGGTCGCTTACAACGTCATTTCCGTTACGAAAATGGCAATTGGTCCTTGGGATTTGAGTTTTGGACATTCATTGGACATTGGGTTTTGGTTCTTGGGATTTCACCGTTCAATTGCCTCCTCCACACCGGTCGATAACACTGCTGGCCGCTTTTTCAGAACGTCTCGGTCGCGGGGAGCCTGCCCATGCTCGACATCGTCGGTCATCCGGTTCGGTTGTGTGACGGCATCAGCCGTCGCGGATTCCTGCGTGTCGGCTCGCTGGGCGCGGGACTGACACTGCCGAACGCGTTGCAGTCTCGGCAAGCTCAAGCGGCAACGGCGGATCGCAACGATACGGCGATCATCCTGCTCTTCCAAGCTGGCGGCGCGTCGCACATCGACATGTACGACATGAAGCCGCTGATGCCCGCCGAGGTACGCGGTCCGTTCCAACCGATCGCGACGAATCAGCCGGGACTCGACGTCTGCGAGTTGATGCCAGGACACGCACGCATCGCCGACAAGCTGGCTGTCATTCGTTCGATCAAACACAACCTCGCCGTTCACGACGATGGGACACACTGGCTGCAAACCGGTTGGCCACTGCTGAACGCTCGGCAAGCCGGGCAGCAGAATCCGTCACAAGGGTCGGTGATTTCCGCGCTGGCTGGTCCGCGCAAGAGTGGGATGCCGGCGTACGTCGCGATTCCCGAAGACTACCGCCGGCACGCCGGCTACTACGAAGGCCCGGCATTTCTGAGTTCTCGTCACGCCGCACTCGATGCCGGTGGCGATCCGAGCCTCGGAAACTATCGGCCTCCCGAATTCAAACTGCCGGCTGATGTCGTGATGTCACGGCTCGACGAGCGTCGTGGTCTGATGCGTGAATTCGATTCGCTCTCACGGCAGCTCGATCGCGAACCGGCGTTCCGCAATCTTGACGAGGTACAGCGGCAAGCCCTCGAGCTCGTCAGCGGCTCGACCGTGCGGCAAGCGTTCGATCTCTCGCAAGAGTCCACCGAACTGCGCGACAAGTACGGCCGACATGCCTATGGTCAATCGGCGCTGCTCGCGCGGCGACTGGTCGAAGCGGGCGTGACGTTCGTCGTCATCAACCTCTACGAAAAAGATGTCGATTGGTGGGACGACCATTACGTCATCGAAAAGAACCTCCGCAAGCGGCTCCCCGTCTACGACCAAGCGATCACCACGCTGATCGAAGACCTGACGCAGCGCGGCCAGATCGACCGAGTCCTCGTCGCCGCGTTCGGCGAGTTCGGCCGTGCCCCGCGCATCGACCAACACGCCGGCCGAGGCCACTGGCCCGGAGCCGCGTCCGCGGTGCTCGCCGGCGGCGGCATTCGCGGCGGCCAAGTCATCGGCTCGACCGTCTCCAACGGAGCCGAACCCAAAAACCGTCCGCTCGGCCCCGGCGATCTCCTCGCCAGCCTCTATCGAGTCGTCGGCCTCGACCACCATGCTACCGTCAGCGACCGCCAACAACGCCCGGTCCCGATCATTGAATCGGGCGAGCCGATTGCGGAGTTGTTTTGAGCTTCACCGTTCTGCCCTCATCGTTCTGCCAACTGCATTTAGCAGAACGATTTGAAGACAGGATCAGTCTTCGATCTCCGGCTTGATCTCGTCCGAGTTCGCTTTGAGTTCCGGTGCGTACATCGCCGATGACTTCACAAACGTACTCACCTTGAAGACAAAGTCGAGTTCATCGACCGCAGTCTCCTTGGACTCGGCGGAGCGAACGGGCGAGCCCGTGAGGGCGATCAGCAGGGTCATAGCAAGTAAACCGCGACCAAACATGGGAAGTCCTAAACGGGATGAGAGGATGTATCCGATACGCCTGAATCGGCGTGCCGGGTTATGGATTGGAGAGCGACTTCGCCGTTGGCAGCACTCCGATCCGTAGGCTCGTCGGATGTGATGCGGATCGGAAGATTCGGTGAGTTGCCTTTTTGAAATCATCGGGCTTCGCGAAATAGATGTTGTCGACGAACGTCTGCGGGTTGCGATCGACCAGCGGGAACCAGGTGCTCTGGATTTGCACCATCAGGCGGTGCCCCTTCTGGAAGCGATGCAGCACGTCAAGCAACTCAAAGCGGACACGCGTTGGTTCGCCCGGTTTGAAAGGTTCCGGCTTGGCGTAGTCGTTGCGGAATCGCCCGCGGATGATTTCACTGCGGACCAGCATTTGGTATCCGGCCAGCGGCGTTCCTTCGGGGGCATCCGGCCGCACGTCGATCAGCTTTACGACCCAATCGGCATCAGTGCCGGTGGTCGAGACCCACAGATCGGCTTCGATCGGACCGGCGACGACCGTGTCTTCCGTGAAGG
>CAMDRI010000044.1 GCA_945906725.1 Candidatus Kuenenia stuttgartensis
CGCGAAACTCAATCCTTGCCGAGACACCAACGACACGGCCTCGACCTTGAACTCCCTCGTAAAAACTCGACGTCTTGACATGAACTTCGCTCCTTACGCGTCACATTACGCGCTACGTTGCGCGCACGCAAAACGTGGGCTAGTCCACACCGTCTTCGGCAACATTGTCGTATCGACGGTATTGGGCGGCGTCGCACTCCCGGTGGGTAATCCAAAGAACAATCGGATCGAGAATAACATCTTCGTCGGAAGCAGTGGGAATCAGATTGATCTGCGACTCAGCGGCGTCAACAATCGCTTCTCGCGGAATATCATCTACTATTCCGATGCCGCAGCCAGGCTCTTCGCGGCGAACGCGTCAGCCAGGTCGTCGATCTCCGAGTTTGATCACAATCTCTATTTTCTCGCTGCAAATCAGGAGCCTCAGATTCGCGGCATCGGATCAATCAGCGATTGGAAAAAACTCGGATTCGACCAGCATTCCCTCGTCGCCGACCCGCTGTTCGTTGACGTCGGGAACGGTGATTACCGGTTGCGTCCCGAGTCGCCCGCATTCACCCTGGGATTCCAGCCCATCCCCGTGGACAAGGTCGGCCCGAGGACCAGGTTGCGTCCACGCAATGCGCAGTGACCAGACCCTCGACGAGCGGACGCCAGGACCGCGCCGTCAAATGAGTTCAACCAGAGTACCATCAGCATCAAAGTGCCATCCACCATCGTTGCGTTACTGCCATCTCGCTCGCCCTCGTTTGATCTCCGGAGTCTGCTCATGGAACTGTTAAATTCCTGGATCAAGGAAGAGGGCCCGCGATTGCAGGGCTCGCGCGAACTCGACAGTTCCAAACTGCAGTCGCCGTGTATCGTGCGACTTCTCTCGGGCGGGTATCGGCTGTTTTACACCGCTGTCGGGCCCGCGAAGCCGTTTCAGGATTGCCAGGGTTACATCCTCAGTGCGGTCTCTGAGGACGGGCTGACCTTTCAGAAGGAACCGGGGATTCGACTGGTGCCCCAACCGAAGATCCCGCACATGTCATTACGCGTGCTTTCCCCTTCGGTGGCCATGTGTGCGGACGGGCGTTGGCGAATGTACTTTGAATCGCGAGGCCCCGCTTCCATTCCGACAGTCATTTGCAGTGCGATTTCATCGGACATGCTGAACTGGGAACTGGAGGATGGGATTCGGTGGCAAGCACCAGGCGGGGTGGGCGGCGTGCGGTACCTGGCCTTGCCCGATGGTCGGGGTCGCTTCTATTGCTTCGAGTCGGTGTATGGTCCTGGCGGCCCCTCCCATGGGACTCGGATCTCTCAAGGCATTGTGAGTGCCATCACCTCGGATGGACTCCAATTCGAGCGGGAGCCGAATGTCCGCGTGCCCGATAAACAGTCGGAGTACGATTCCGCCGGGATCACCACCGGAGAGGTGCTGGCCCCGACGCAAGCGGGCGGCCCGTGGACAATGTTCCTTTCCGCCTGGCAGGTTCCGAATTCGGGGACCGCAGTCCCGGTCCACCCGAGCCATGACGTCGAGGCCATCGCGAATGGCCGCAGTGCTGACTTCGCCGCGGCCTCGATTGCTGCGGACATGTCGGGGTTCCGGTCGCGGATCTTCGTGGCCTATTCCGTGGATGGACTGAAGTGGGGACCTCTGGAACTAGTTCTGGAAGGGACGGGGTACGGTGGTGAGGGACTGGACGCCGTCCATGCGGAGGACATGTCACTCATCCAGATCGCACCGGGCCAGTATCGCATGTACTATGCTGCGTGTGATGCGCGGGGGCAGTGGTGCGTCGCCAGTGCGATCCATTGTGTCCCTTGAAGCCATCAATATGGCCGAGTCGCTCCGCGACTCGCCCAGAAGACGACCCCAGCTCGAGGAGTGACCGCAATGCGTATCGCCGTCGGCGGGATTGAGCACGAGACCTGTGGCTTTGCAGCACCGTCTCCCACTGCGGACGTGACGACACTGATGTCAGTCACTCGCACCTTGAAGTACGGCGAGGAACTCCGCCCGCTCGGAGACGCGAACACGATTGTCGATGGATTGGTACGCGGCGTCCGAGAGTCCGAGCATGAACTCGTTCCGCTGTTGTGGATCGATGCCAACACGAGCCCCCCGGTCTCACGAGAGAGCCTGGACTGTGCCATCGAAGACTTGCTGGACCGGTTGCGAAAGGCTCTGCCCGTGGATGGTGTCCTGCTCAGCCTGCACGGGGCATTCGCCGCCGAGGGCGTGGATGATGCCGACGGAGAAGTCTTGTCCCGTATCCGCGAACTGGTGGGGCTGCAGGTTCCCGTGATCGCGGTGCATGACCTGCACTGCAACATCTCACCCGTCATGGAACAGGCCGCGACAGTGATGGTCGTCGAACGGACCTATCCGCACATCGACATGGCAGAACGGGCGATGCACGCCGCCCAGATCATGGCTCGCACCGTCACTGGCGAGGTCCGGCCCACGATGGCGGTGCGCTACCTGCCCTTGCTGTGGTCGGCCGCGCGGATGATTGATGCCGAACCGCCCATGAGTGACGCGGTGCGAAAGCTTCGAGAACTCGATCAGCGTCCCGGCGTCTTATCGGCCAGCATCGGCGTGGGGTACCAGTGGATCGACAATCCGACGGTCGGCGTTTCAGTGGTCGTCGTCACAGACGGCGATGAAACGCTGGCCCGGCGCTATGCCGATGAGTTGGCTGAATGGGTCTGGGAACGCCGAAGCCAATGGCAGCGCGATCTCCTGACGCCGCAAGCGGCACTCGCTCAAGGGGAGCAACTCGGAAAATTCCCGATCATTCTCGCGGAGCAGGGTGACAACACGGGCGGAGGAGCTGCGGGGGACGCGACAGAGCTGTTGCGGTTGTTGATCGAACACAAGCTGGTTCCTTCGGCAGTGCTCTACATGGTCGATCCGGACGCGGCGGCCCAAGCGATCTTGGCGGGCGTGGGAGCGGAGATTGACATACTCATTGGTGGCAAATCTCAGCCGCTGGTCGGGCCTCCGGTGCCGATGCGGGTCCGAGTTCGAGGTGTTTCAGACGGGCGGTTCACCTACGATGGCCCGATGTGGGCGGGAGTGGTCGGCGAAATGGGGCCATCGGCCTGGCTGGAACAGGATGGCGTGCATGTCGTCGTGATCAGCGACCGTCATCAACCGATCGATCTGGCGTTTTGTCGTAGCCTGGGCCTCGATTGTCGCCAGATGAGATATCTGGCAATCAAGTCGACGGGGCACTTCCGTTCCGGATTCGCTCCCATCGCGGGTTCGATCTTCAACGTCGATACGGCCAGTACGCTCTCACATGATTTTCGTCGTCTGCCCTACACCCGCCTGGGCCGCAAGATGTACCCGATCGATCCGGATGTGGAGTGGAACCCATGAGTGACGTCGGTGAAGTGTCGATCCCCGTTGCCGACCAGAAACGCAATGGGCTGGTGTTTATGACTTCGATGTCATTGATCTATTTGATCGCCCCCGTGACTTATGTGGGGGTGTTGCACGCCACGATTATCGATTCGCTCGAGGCCAGCGATACGGTAGCCAATCTGCCTGAAGCTGTTTACTTGTGGATGTCTCCTTTGCCGGTACTGATTGCCTGGTTCTGGCCCTCGCCCCAACTGTTGCGACCGATGTTGACCTGGGCGCTGATTGTGAAGGGGGCTGCGGGAGCAATAGCAGCGCTGGTGTTTGCGTTTGCTCCCAAGACGTTCTGGATTCCAGTCCTGATCATCCATCCGGCAATCATTGGGATTACCGGAGGCGTCCAAAACATGTGTCTCTGGGAGTTAATCGGCCGCGGCATGACTCCGAAAATGCGAGGCCTCACTCTCGGCTGGACCTTCGGTATTGGGCCGATCTTTGCGGTGTTGGGGTCATGTGCTTCGCAGTTGGTCTTGAACGGTGACTTCCTGGGAATGCTGAAGGTGACGCCGATCCCGCAGCCGTGGAGTTATGTTCTCTTATTTGGTGTGTCGTGTCCTGCGATGTGGCTGTCTGCAGTCCTGGTCCAAATGGCTCGGGTGCCCCAAGTACCTGAGTCCGCATCTGAATCGCAGTCCGGAGCACAATGGAAGGAAATTCTGCGAGGACTGCGGTCTTACTTCCTGAATCCTCTGATCGTCACAGCAGCCATCGGCTTCCTGCTGACTTATGGAGGCACGATGATCATGAACAACATGTCTCTGTATGCCCGCGAGACACTGGGTGAAGCCCCCGAGAAATACGCGGGAGTTCAGTTGGCGTTGCGATTCGGATTCAAATGTCTGATGGGCTTTGGATTGGGCTGGCTCGTGACAAGGATGCATGCCAGGGCCTCGCTGTTGGCAACGACCTCCATCTGCATCGCAGGAATTGCATGGGCACTGATCGTTCCGGGGAAATGGTATCTGCTTGGTTTCGGACTGCTCGGCGGTGGCGAGCTATTCTATGTCTACTACCTGAATTACATTGTCAGTTGCTCGAAGCCGGAACGGATGCGTGAGAATACGGCCTACACCAACCTGATCACTGTCACCATCGGAATGATGCCGATTGTTTTTGGGCTGGTGTCTGATCGATACGGCTTGCGAGCGAGTTTCATGACGGCGATTGGCATTCTTGTGCTGGCACTGATCCTGGTGCAGTCACGACTGCCGAAGCAGCCAACGATTTCTGACGTGAGATAGGCTTCCAGCCTGTCAATTTCGGCGTGAACCCAGACTGACTGGAAACCTATCCCACTCGACAAATGACAAGGACCAACCCGATGTCGAACAAACGCTACCCCAGCGGAATCATGGCCACCTGCTGCATCCCGTGGGACGAGAATGGTCGTTTTGCGGAACGCATCTTCCGCCGCAATGTGCAGCACGCCCTGCACGGGACGAAGCTCCTGTATGTCTTTGGCACCGCAGGAGAAGGCTACGCCGTCACGGATCACCAGTTCGATGAAATCGTCACCGCCTTTGCTGACGAAATGCGTCAGGAAAAAGCCGAGCCGATCGTCGGCGTCATTGATCTGTCGATGGCCACGATCATCGATCGCATCAAACGGGCTCGTGATCGGGGTGTCCGTCAGTACCAGATCTCGTTGACCAGTTGGGCCGCCCTCAGCGAAAAAGAGCTGTTCAGCTTCTTCCAACACGTGTGCGGCAGTTTTCGCGATTGCCAGTTCATCCATTACAACCTGCCGCGAACCAAGCGAATGGTCACCGGCAAGGAGTATGGGCGACTGGCGGAAGAGCACCCGAATCTGGTGGCGACCAAGAACTGCGGCGATTCACAATCGCACCTGCGGAGTTTGATCGAGGACTCGCCCCAGTTGCAGCACTTTCTTTCCGAGGCGGGATATGTGTATGGATCGCTGTTTGGAGAATGCGGCATCTTGGTTTCGTTCATTATGAACTGGCCAAAGATCAAAGCGCTGTTTGAAGCGGGACAGCGCCGCGATGTGGCCACGATGGTCGCCATCCAGCGTGAAGTGGACATCGTAATTCAGACTCTGTTTGAGACGATTCCCGATAATCGTATCGACGGCAGTTACGACAAGCTCTTCGAGAAAATGTACGAACCCGACATGCCACTGCGACTGCTGCCTCCGTACATCGGCTCGAGTGACGAGGAGTATCAGAACTTCGTGAGTCTGCTGAAACAGCGGCTCCCGGAATGGGTGCCTTAATCTCCCTAGTGTGTCTTCAGGACTAAAAATGCCAGTCATCGCCATTGAAGCTTGATGTGCCAGCGATGTATCTGGTGCGAGTTTCCTTCGGTGGCGCATCAGGCTTCAGCCCCATCAGAAGGTGAATAATGGGCCGATGATCCCCACGGATGGCATGGCGATACCACGGATAAAACAGTGCTTGTCGTTCTTCATCCGTGGTATTGCCATGCCATCCGTGGGAAGTCGGGTTTCATGACACGTTAATTCCGAGTTGTGGCACATCTCGTTGACCGCGTTCTCTAACTTCGATGTGTACTCATTTGAAAGACTCATACCATGGATGCCATCGCTTCGATCTCCGCGATCGATGTTCACGGCCATTACGGGGTGTACATCCAGTCTGACAAGGCTCCGCTTTACAATCAGATGATGACCGGAGACGCCGCTGAAGTGGTCCGGCGGGCCACGGCGGTCAACGTCGGCTTAACGATCGTCTCGCCGCTCCTGGCTCTGCTGCCCCGGTTCAAGGCCAACGCCGCGGTGGGGAATGAAGAAGCGGCGAGGATCGTGGCCCAGACACCGGGTCTCAAGCAGTATGTCGTCATCGATCCCCGTCGACCGGAGACATACACGCAGGCCGACGAGATGCTGAAGCAGCCTCAGTGCGTGGGGATCAAACTGCATCCCGAAGAGCACGGGTACCCGATTCGCGACCACGCCGCCCCGCTCTTCGAGTTCGCTGCAGCACGGAAGGCAATCGTGCTGACGCACACCAGCGAGCAAAACAGCTTGTGCGAGGACTTCTTCCCTTGGGCGAACCGGTTTCCTGAAGTCCGGTTGATTCTGGCTCATATCGGCAACGGGTGGGACGGGGATATCTCCCACCAAGTGCGAGCGATCCAGAAGAGCCAGCACGGCAATGTGTACGCCGACACGTCCAGTGCCCGTTCAATCACGCCGAACTTGATCGAGTGGGCGGTGAAGGAAGTCGGGGCCGAGCGGGTACTGTTCGGCACGGATACTCCCCTCTACAGCACAGCCATGCAGCGGGCTCGCATCAACCATGCCGACTTGTCCGACGCCGACAAGCGGCTGATCTTGCGAGACAACGCGGTGAAGCTGTTCGGGTCCCTGATTCGGTGCTGAGCAATTCGCGCGCACGATCGGGTGATTTGCGGGCGTCGGTTCCGCTTCAACCTCTCAGAAACCTCCACCTCTCACATTACTGGAGCCCTCGATGTCCCCCTCGCGAATTCGCGTTGCCTGCTATCTGCTGCTGATCGTTTGCCCTTCCTACACGCCCGCGATCTCGCAGGAACCCATCGCTGTCGGCTCCCGCAGGGAGCTCTTTGTCGACGATTTTCTGATCGATAAACTCGACAACGTCCGCCTCGAATTACAGCACCCGCAACCGCAGGAAATCGCGTTCGCCTGCGACAAACCCTGGGAAGGGAACACCTGCATCTACTTCCGTATCATTCCCGAGGCCGGCAAGTTCCGCATGTGGTATCAGGGAGCCCACTGGCAGCTCGATCCCAACGACCCAAGGAAGACGCATCCCTATCACATCTGCTATGCCGAGAGCGCGGACGGCATTCACTGGACGAAGCCTAACCTTGGCCTCATCGAAGTTGACGGATCGAAGGAGAATAATATCGTCGTCACGGGCGTGTACGACAACTTCACTCCGCTCCGCGACGACAATCCGAAATGTGATCCGCAGTCGAAGTACAAGGCGCTCGGCCAGTCCAAGGACGGCCTCCTCGCCTGGCAATCACCCGATGGCATTCATTGGAAGCGCCTGGGGGACAAGCCGGTCATCACGAAAGGGGCATTCGATTCACAGAACGTCGCCTTTTGGGATGCCCCGTCGAACAAGTATCGCGCCTATATCCGCGACTTTCATGACGGCCTGCGCGACATCCGGCTGGCGTTCTCCGACGACTTCCTCACCTGGACGACGCCCGAACTGCTGAAGGTCGCGCCGGCGGTCGAGAAAGAACAGTTCTATGTCAACTGCATCGCCCGGTATGAACGGGCCCCGCATCTGTTTCTTGGGTTTCCCGTTCGTTATGTCGAACGCCCCTGGTCGCCGTCGATGAAGGCGCTGCCGGATCGGAAGCATCGGGAACTCCGCGCCAAAGCCGGCGAACGCATTGGCACGGCGATCACCGATGGTGCGTTCATGTCGAGCCGCGACGGTCTCCAATTTCATCGCTGGACGGAAGCGTTTCTCCGCATCGGCCCGGAACGGCCCGGCTCGTGGGTTTACGGTGATTGCTATCCCGCGCACGGTCTCATTGAAACCGAAAGCAAACTGCCCGGCGCACCGAAGGAGTTTTCCTTCTTTATCGCCGAGCACTATTGGCGTACGGAAGAAGCCCTCCGCCGCTGGACGCTCCGCATCGACGGCTTCGTCGCCGCCAAAGCCCCTCTCACAGGCGGCTACCTGCTGACCAAGCCATTCACGTTCAGCGGTCAGAAACTGTCGCTCAACTTCGCGACCTCGGCCGCCGGAAGTTTGCACGTCGAACTAACCGACGCCCAGGGCAAACCGCTACCCGGCTATTCCTTCGCCGACAGCGACGAACAGTTCGGCGACAGCCTGGACCGCACCGTCACGTGGAACGAGAAAAGCGACGTCTCTTCCCTCTCCGGAAAACCGGTGCGTCTGCGGTTCCGCTTGCGCGATGCGGAGATTTACGCATTCCAGTTCGTGGAGTGATGGCGGGCAGTGGTTTCCAAGCCGTTGCGTGCGTCTGTCTGCAGGAGAGGATTTCCCGCACCACGCGGCCGTGGACATCAGTGAACCGGTGGTCGCGGCCGCCGTGGCGGTAGGTCAGACGCTCGTAATCGATGCCCAAAAGTTACAGAATCGTGTCGCGTATGTCGTGGATCGTGGCGGGGTTCTCCGCGACCGCTTCACGGAAGTCGTTGGTCGTTCCGAAGGTCATGTCGCCGCGGATGCCGCCGCCCGCCAGAAAGATCGAGTAGCCGTTGATGTTATGATCGCGGCCGTCCTTGAGCGAGTCGGAACTCGGCATGCCGCGTAGCCACATCGGGGCGATCCTGTTCGGCCGCATGAATGACTTTTTGAAGCTGTACTTCAACGTCCGCAGGGCCACCGACAAGGTTTGCAGGCTCAACGAGACCCCCAATTCCTCTCGCAGTTCTCGCAACGTGATGTCGGGCCGCTTCTGCACAGACGCCTCGATCTGCGACGCATACAACCGCCACTTCGGAGGAGTCTTTCGGCGGGGTGGCCGCGGAGTAATCTCCCCCTTCTCGCGACGACGCTGCTTCAATCAAGGCACCCAGGCCGTGCTCACCTGATGCTTGATCGACACCGCCAGCGTACCCATCCCGGCATCACAA
This sequence comes from Candidatus Kuenenia stuttgartensis, assembly GCA_945906725.1. GTDB lineage: Bacteria > Planctomycetota > Planctomycetia > Planctomycetales > Planctomycetaceae > SXKJ01. Next base: position 9,009 of record CAMDRI010000044.1, read on the forward strand.
GCCGCCAACACCGCTGCCCGCTTCGTCGGTGACATCGCTTCCATCGGCAACCTCCGTGATTTTAGATTGCCTAATCTAATCATCTTCGCCAGAGGGCGCTAGAGCTTCGCGTGATGCGCTCTAGCGGGGGGGCCAATTAGCTCATTCTTCAAGCGGGGTGAGTTCAGCCGCAGCGTCCACATCGGCCGGTAGCTCGTTCTCAGCGAGGAGTTCTTCGTCGAACATCTCGTGCAGGAATCGGGATGGCGATGTCTCGCGGAGTTTGCCCCACTTCTTCCGGAAGAGCGCGCGAGTCAAAGTCAGCGAGTCTTTGGCTCGGGTGACTCCGACGTAGCAGAGGCGGCGTTCTTCGTCGATGCTTTGCGGAGTCGCGTCTTCGGCATCGACGGAACGACGATGCGGCAACAAGCCTTCTTCGAGTCCGACGAGGTAGACGCGATTGAATTCGAGGCCCTTCGCCGAGTGGATCGTCATCAAGCGCACGCCGCGTTGTTTGAGTTGCTCGTCTTTGTCCGATTCGCTGTCGCGGTCGGAGAGAGTGATGTTGTCTAGGAAGTCGCTCAACGACGGATCGTCGGTGTTGGAGACGTACTCTTTGACCGTGTCAATCAATTGTTCGACAGTGCCCTGTCGCGCAAGTTGTTGCGTTGGCTCTTTGTATTGCCGCTGGATTTCGAGGTCGTAGTTGATCGTTTCGAGCAGTGTGTGAAACGTTTCGGCCATTTGCTTCGGAGCTTCTTCGAATCGGCGGCGAAAGTCGGTCAACTGTGCTGCGAAGGCTTCGACTGCGGCCGCGGTTTTTACGGTAAGCTCCTTCTCATCCCGAAGTTCGGGAACAGCATCGAAGAAGCGGCCTTTGCGTTGCACGGCTCGTGCGAGGATCTTTTCGACAGAAGCGTCACCGATGTTCCGGGCTGGAGTGTTGATGATCCGCAGCAGCGATTGTTCGTCGAGCGGCTGCGAAAGAACCCGCAAATAGGCCAGCAAATCGCGGACTTCCTTGTTGTCGAAGAACGACCGCTGGCCCAGCAGCACGTACGGAACTTTGAAGCGGCGGAACTGCACCTCGAACACGCGCGGCTGCTCGTTGGTGCGGAACAGGATCGCGAAGTCGTCGGGCTTCGCACGTTCGTGGCGGAGGTTGAAGTCGATCTCGCGAACGACTGTCTCGGCTTCGAGCTCTTCGTTTTCGTACTCGCGATAGCGAACCGAACCGGGCAGAGTTCGCGACGCGAAGAGTTGCTTCTCGTGCCGATTGCGGTTGTGTTTCACGAGACTGTTGGCGAGTCCGATGATTTGCTCGGTGCAGCGATAGTTCTCTTGCAGGCGGACGACCTTCGTGCCGAGGAAGACCGTCGGGAATCCGAGGATGTGCGCGATGTCCGCTCCGCGCCAGCCATAGATCGACTGGTCATCGTCGCCGACGACACAAAGATTGCGATGCGGACGGACGAGGCTCTCGATCAAATCGAACTGCGAGCCGTTTGTGTCTTGGTACTCGTCGATCTGCACATGGTCGAAACGCCGCTGATGTTTTTCGAGCACATCGGGATGCTCGTCGAACAGCCGGTTCGTCAGCAACAACAGGTCGTCGAAATCGACCGAGCCGGAGGACTTCAAAATCGACTGGTACTTTTTGTAGCCCATCGCCGCAACCACATCACCGTCGTGTTCGACGTACTCGCTGGCCTCGGCGGCCAGAACGCCCTGAGTCTTCCATTGGCTGATGCGATTAACGAGGTCGCTCGGCCGCATCTGTTTCTCGCCGACGCGCAAGTCGCGCAAGGCGCGGCGCGCGGTGGATTCTTGATCGCCTCGGTCGTAGATCGTGAAGTTGCTCGGATAGCCGAGCGCTTCGATGTCTTGCCGCAGCACGCGGACGCAGAAACTGTGAAAGGTCGAAATCCACGGCTTGCGTTTGGGTTTGCGGCCACTCGGTCCTGTCAGGAGAGCGATCGCTCGTTCCTGCATTTCTCGCGCGGCTTTGTTCGTGAACGTGACCGAGAGAATTCGTTCGGGATCAACGCCGTGCTGAATCAGGTTCGCGATGCGAAACGTAATGACTCGCGTCTTGCCCGTGCCGGCCCCCGCGAGCACCAGCAGCGGGCCGGACAACGTCGTGACCGCATCGCGCTGAGCGGCGTTGAGTTTTGAGAGATCGTCCATGAGGGGAGGGCGGAAGTCGGAAGTCAGAAGTCGGAATGAAGAGCGATCGCATTCTCGTCAGTCGTCGTCCGGCAAGCGAAGCACTGGCTCGTCGTCATCCGCCGGCGGAGCATCGGCTTTGACGCGGGTCGCCTCTTGAGCCTCTTCCGCCAGCAGCGTCGAGAACTTGCGGCGGGCCTCGCTCGGCTTCGCCGACGATTCGGCTGCGACCGGCAACTGACCTTCCACTTCGATCTCGATGCCATCGAATTCGTCCGAAGACTCAAGGTCCGTTTCGATGGAGTCGAGCTTGTGACCCTCGACTTCAATTTCGATTCCGTCGAACTCCTCCTCGACAACGATGTCCGGCTCGGAGGAAATCGATTCGGGATTGGGAGCGGAACTGACCACCTTCGCGGATTCGGAATCTGTGACTTGAGATTTCAATTCGGACGATTTGTTGGCGGGCGGTTTTGGTTTCGTCAGGACGGACGTGTCGCGAACTTTTTTCGGTGGTGCCGCATTCGGGTTCGTTTTGGATTTGCCACTCTTGGTGGCCCCTTCTTCGAGCAGAATCTGCTCGAAGAATTCGTCGTCCTCTTTCTTCTTTTGAATTTGGGCTGCAACGGCGACTGATGTTGTTCCGGTTTTCGCCGCCTTGGCCTTGGCGGAGGCGGCCTTGAGTTTTCTGGCGAGTTGCCGCTTGGCTTCGATCTCTTCGTGAACTTTTCGCAGTGGGATGAGCAACTCGGACATTGTCTGCCAGCGGTCGGCCGGGTTGGTTTCCAGGCCCTTCATGATGACTTCCGCAATGCGCGGATCGACGTGCGGCGCGAACTGGGAAATCGGTTTGGGTGGCTTGTTGATGTGCTGCAAAACCGTTTCGATCGTTTCTTGATCGGGCACGTCCCACGGCAATCGTTTTGCGTACATCTCGTAGGCCGTGACTGCGAACGAGAAGATATCGATGCGTTGGTCCGTACGTTGCCGCTTGATCAATTCCGGAGCCATGTAGCTGGCGGTGCCGGTGCGGTTACCGGGCTTTTGGAAGTCTGGGATGTTGGGCACCACCAGGCCAAAGTCGATCAGCTTGACTACGTTCTCCAGGTCGACCATCACGTTGCGCGGGCAGAGGTCGCGGTGAATCCAGTTCTGCCGATGCAGATAATCGAGCGCCTCGCCAAGTTGGATGACGTAGTTCAGGCAGTTGTCGCGCATCTGCTCATTTTGAGTATCGACGAGATAACTCAGACTCACCCCTTCGACAAAATCCATGACGAGGTATTGCTCACCATTGGTCGTAAAGCCGTGTTCGATCGTGTGGACGATGTTGGGATGCTGCAAACCGACGGCAACCTCTCCTTCGCTGGGCTTTTTGAGACCGACGAAGCGTGACTCGAACCGCTCGGTCTTCATTTTGTCGAGCACTTTGACCGCCAGCATTCGCCCGGTCATGTTGTCGCGAGCACGCCAAACCTTCGACATGCTCCCCTGGCCGACTCGAGTCAATAACTCGAACCGCCGAGCGATATCGACTTTCTCGACCTTCGGCTTTTTGTCGAACAAGTTTTTGAGAAAGTTGGCCATGATGAGGGATGAGGGACGAGGCGTTTGATTTCACTCGCCCCTCATTCATGCTCCGCAGTAATCTATAATGCGGGCGATTTCGGTGCGCAGGTGTTGGCGATCGACGATGCGATCCACGAAGCCCATTTTCAACAGGAATTCGCTGGTCTGAAAATCTTCCGGGAGTTTTTGCTTCACGGTGGCGGCGACCACGCGCGGGCCAGCAAAGCCGACGAGGGCTTTCGGTTCGGCGAGCGTGATATCTCCCAGCGATGCGAAACTGGCGGCGACGCCACCCATCGTGGGGTTGGTCAACACCGAGATGAACAGTCCACCGGCATCGTGAAATCGGCCGAGAGCGGCGGAGACTTTGCCCATCTGCATCAGCGACAGGATGCCCTCGTGCATCCGAGCACCTCCGCCGGAACCGCTGACGATCACCAGCGGCAGTTTGAATTCGGTGGCTTGCTCGATCGCGCGCGTCAACTTCTCACCGACGACCGAACCCATGCTGCCCATGATGAACGCCGAGTCGGTCAATCCGAGCACCAGCGACCGGCCACGCATGTAGCCTTTGCCGACGACACAAGCGTCCGTCAGCCCGGTCTTTTTCTGTTCCTCTTTCAAGCGATCTTTGTACGGCTTCTTGTCGGCGAACCCCAGCGGGTCCACGGGCAGGATGTTCGTAAACCACTCTTCGAAGCTCTCTTCGTCGAGCAGTTGCTCGATGCGAGCTTTCGCCGGCACATAAAAGTGGTGATTGCACTCCGGGCAGCAATACAAATTCTGCTGCATCTGCTTGTGATAGACCGTCGCCTTACAACCATCACACTGAATCCACAGACCTTCGGGCACGCCGCGTTTTTGACGCTTGCCGCCGGTATTGTCTGAATCACTCATCGGTGCGTGTCTCCGGCCTCGGATTCCGGGTTGAGGCTGCCCCGGACAAACTCGCCGTCGCGTCCGGAGGACTCAAAAACGTCGATTTGTGGATCGCCATGCTCCTCTGAAAACGCGGACGTCAGGTCAGGAGGCTCGCCGGTCAGCACGGAAGATACAAGACTCGCCAAAGGCTCGGAAGCGACGATCACCAGCGAGTCAAATTTGCGGAGCGGCTTCCTGAGTGCTCGCCGAACACGATCGACCGCGTCTTCCCACGGCTCTCCTTCGGGCGGGCAAATCGTTTCGGGAGCCTCTTGCCACTGATTGAACACACGCGGCATCCGCCGGCCGATGTCTTCGATCGTCGAGCCTTGCCACAACCCTTGATTGAGGTTCGACAATTCTTCCGATTTGCGAGTTGTCAAATCGAAGGCAGCGGCAATTGCGTCGGCCGTGCAAGTGGCCGGCTGAGCCATGCCGCACAAGACGACTTCAGGCAATACGGAAAGCATCCGCAACTGCTCGATCAATGCCGCGACCTGAGGAGTGCCTCGTGCGTTGAGTGGCAATTCCAGGGTGCCAATCAGCCGATGCTGCTCGTCGAAGTCGGTCCAGCCGGGACGAACCACGGCGACAATCGTCATGTTGTCACGCTCGATCAGAGCGCCTCGAAGGAAATTACCGCCCGGCCAAGCGGCCGAGTTCGTGAACTGCACTCACGTAATCACTCTGATCGAAAATCGCGCTGCCAGCAACGAACAGGTCGGTTCCCACAGCGGCGCATTCGGCGATCGTCTTTGTCCCGATGCCGCCATCGACCGACAGAATTGTCTCGGATGAGATCATCTTCCGAGCGTCCCGCAACTTCTCGACCGACGTCGGAATGAACGATTGCCCGCCGAAGCCCGCCTGCACGCTCATCACCAGCAGCAAATCGATTTCGGCGACAAATGGTTCTACCGCCGACAGCGGTGTCTGTGGATTCAGCGCCAATCCGGCGACTCGCCCGGCGTCCCGAATGCGACGCAACAACGACGCCGGCTGCGGCACCGCTTCGATGTGAACCGTGATCGCCTCGCAACCCGCCTTGAGGTACTCGTCGAGAAAACGATCCGGCTCAGAGATCATCAGATGTGCGTCAAAGACCAACTGGGACAGCGGCCGAACCCGCTCGATCACCATCGGACCGTACGACAAGTTCGGGACGAAGTGCCCATCCATCACGTCCCAGTGCAACACTTTCGCATTCGCGGCCGAGAGCCGTTCGACCTCGCGAGCCAAATCTCCGAAATCGCACTTGAGCATCGACGGCGCAATAATCGGCCGAGCCGCTCGCAGTCGTTGCAGAATGTCGGTTCGATTCATAGTTGCTTCTCAATTCACAGTTACTTCTTACCCGGCAACTTCCAGCCGAAGGCCGAGGCCAACACCAACGCGGCCACCACAGCCGCCAGCATCCAAGCATCCACCAGATTCCAAATCCAATGCAGCACGACCGCTGACAGCGTCAACGTTCCGGCGCTCACCAGAGCCAATCGCTCCACCGTCTCGCAGCGACGCAGCCACGACAGAAAAAAGCCCCAGCCGGTCAGCGGTCGAAACACGAGCAAGCCGCCACCCCAGAACAGACCGAGTGCCACAAACGTCCCCAACCCTTCCTTCATTTTCTCCAGCATCTCGGAGGATTGCTCCGTGGATGCTTTTTGAACAGCCGCTTGCCGCGCCGTCAGCGTCGATGCGAAAGCGACTCGCTGATCCTGAATCCACCAGACGACCAGCCAAGCCAGCACCCACACGACCAAGCCCGCGACGAACTGCCGGCGAGGCTCGGCCGGTGCGCCGGCAACGGAAGGTCGAAACCAGTCCAACGGATTGAACGCCATGCGGAACTTGTAACGGCCTTTCGGAAGGCTCGACAGTTCGGCCGCTCGGCGCTGATAGACGGCGAACATTACAGAGAGCGTGAGAGAATCAGTCATCAATGTGGCGACAGCATGGCGCGACATTTTTCAGACTGCCAGAGAAACAGCATCTGTAATCAACGCATCCTTGTCGTCGCCGGTTCGCTTTCCCTATTTGAACCGTGAAATCCGTGCCAGCCCTCAGTTATGATGACGCCGCTTCAGAATCCTGGCTGTCTGAGACCTTTACAAATCACCATGCGGAATCGAATCCTCGCTCTTGCTCTCATCGCGTTTGGCCCGTTGTCGTCGGTGGGCTGGACCGCTGACGAACCGACCGGCATTGAATTCTTTGAGAAGAAGATTCGTCCGGTGCTCGTCCAGCATTGCTACGAATGCCACTCCGCCGACGCGAAGGCGCTGAAGGCGGGGTTGCTGCTCGACAGCCGCGACGGTTGGAAACAGGGTGGCGACTCCGGGCCAGCGATTGTGCCTGGCAAGCCGCAAGAGAGTCTGCTGATTCAGTCGCTGAAATACGCAGACGGCATGGAGATGCCCCCCAAAGGCAAACTGCCAGACGAAGTCGTCGCGGACTTCGTGAAGTGGGTCGAACAAGGTGCTCCCGATCCGCGCAACGCTCCTGCGAAGGCGATTGCTCGGCGCGAGATCGACATCGAGGCCGGCAAACGGTTGTGGTGTTTCAAGCCGATCGTTTCCCCAATTCCGCCAGTCGTGAAGATCGTCTCGTGGCCGACATCCGATCTCGACCGTTTCATTCTCGCCAAACAAGAAGCGGCCGGCCTTCGCCCTGTCGGTGACGCCGATCGAGCAACGTGGCTACGGCGGGTCTCGTTCGACTTGATCGGTCTGCCGCCGACTCCGGCGGAGATCGACGACTTCGTTTCGGATTCGTCGCCGGATGCTCGCGAGCAAGTCGTGGATCGACTGCTGGCCTCACCGCAATTCGGCGAGCGGTGGGGCCGACACTGGCTCGACATCGCACGCTTCGCGGAATCAAGCGGCGGCGGTCGGTCGATGATTTTTCCCGAGGCCTGGCGGTATCGCGATTACGCGATCCGCTCGTTCAACGACGACAAACCGTTCGACCGCTTCGTGCTGGAACAACTCGCTGGGGATTTGCTGCCGTTCGATTCGCCGCAGCAGCAAGAGGAACACCTCGTCGCAACGACGCTGCTGGCGCTCGGTCCAACGAACTACGAAGAGCAAGACAAGCAGGCGTTGGAATTCGACGTCGTCGACGAGCAGATCGACACGCTGGGCAAGGCACTGCTGGGAATGACGATCGGGTGCGCTCGTTGCCACGATCACAAGTTCGATCCCATCCCGCAGCGCGACTACTACGCCCTGGCTGGCATCTTCCGCAGCACACACTTGCTCGATCATGACAATGTCTCGAAGTGGCTCGAACGCCCACTGCCGATCACGGCCGAACAAGCCGTCGCCGTCAAACAGCACGAACTTGCAGTCGTGGACCTCAAGAAACAGATCGACGCCACGAAGGTGGAAGAGAAGCGATTGGCCTCGGCCAAAAAGAACGCGGCCGGCGAAGACGACGCCTCGCCCGGCACTCCGCGCGGGCCGATTAAGCTCAAGGCGTTCACGGGCATCGTGCTGGATGACTCGGATGCAAAGAAGGTCGGCGACTGGACCAACTCGCAATTCAGCCGGCACTACATCGGCGACGGCTACACGCATGACGGCAACAAAGACAAAGGCCAAAAGACGCTGACGTTCACTCCAACCGTCCCGAAGGCCGGCGTGTATGAGGTTCGTTTAGCGTACAACGCAGGCGACAGCCGAGCGACCAACGTGCCGATCGAAATTCTGGACCTCGACGGCGAGCACGACATCAAGATCAACCAGCGCACACCGCCGCCGATCGACCATCGTTTCGTGTCGCTGGGCAAATTCCACTTCGACGAGTCGGGCCAGTGGTACGTCCTGATCAGCAATGAAGCGACCGACGGCCACGTCATCGTCGATGCCCTGCAATTGCTGCCGGCGGACGAGGGACGAGGGAAGGACAATTCGGCCATCGGCACGACCGACAAAACACAAAACACCAAGGACAAACTCCCCGATCTCAAAGTCCTGGAAAAACAACTTAAAGAACTCAACGAGCGTGCTCCTTACCGCCCGATGGCGATGTCGGTTGCAGAGGCCAAGCAATTTGAAGACACGAACATCCGCATCCGCGGCAACGTCCACTCGAAAGGGGACAAAGTCCCGCGCGGATTCTTGCAAGTGGCCAGTTACGGCTCGCCGACACTGCCTCCGGCTAAGGAAAGCGGTCGCCGCGAACTGGCCGAGTGGATCACCAGCTCGACGAACCCGTTGACGGCTCGCGTGCTGGCCAATCGTGTCTGGCATCATCTGTTCGGCGTCGGCATCGTTCGCACCGTGGACAACTTCGGCACGACCGGCGAAACGCCATCGCACCCGGAATTGCTCGACCATCTCGCGATGCGGTTGACGAGTCACGGCTGGTCGGTGAAGTCGCTGATCCGCGAGATCGTGCTGTCGAGAACGTATGGACTGAGCAGTAGGGTGGGTCGAGTCCGCGAGATCCACCAATCCGGCACGACAAAAAATGGTGGGTCTCGCGGACTCGACCCACCCTACGCCGCCGATCCTGAAAACCGTCTGCACTGGCGACAGAACCGCCGCCGGCTCACGGCCGAGGCGATTCGCGACGCGATGCTGCTGACGAGCGATTCTCTGGATCGCACGATGCTTGGCCGCACGCTCCGCAACCCGAAACAGGATGGCCCGAACGCGAACATCGGCGAGATGACCTACGTCTTCGACGACTCGCGCCGCAGCGTCTACACCCCGATCTTGCGGAACCGTCTGCTGGAGTTGTTCGAGGCGTTCGACTTCGCTGATCCGAACCTCTCAATCGGCCGCCGCAACATCACGACCGTGTCGACACAGGCGCTCTACCTGATGAACTCACCATTCGTCATGGACGAGTCCCGCGACGCCGCCCGCGAACTGCTCACGCAACCGAATCTCACCGACGAGCAGCGCGTCGCAGCGGCCTATCGGCAGACGCTCGGCCGCCAGCCAACCACGCGCGAACAGGACATCGCTCTGCGTATCATTTCGCCCACTGCCGAGAACACCGTCCCAAGTCCGATCGCCTGGGAGCGTCTGTTCCAAGCGTTGTTCGCAAGTGTCGATTTCCGATACTTGGAATAAGTCCTAGATCTCGACAGTACTCGGCTAAGGCGCTCCCGCTTTGCACTTGAAGTAGTGCCGCTGAATCTCGCCGACGCACGATTGCCCGTTGGCCGACATTGCCGAGCATCTCGCGTCCGGGGACTTCGCTCGTTCGACCGCCGCTCGCGTGCGAGCAACGCTTCCATCGGCGACGTCAGCTTCGATGTCGCCGCAGGTCAGTCCGAAGCAACCGCAGATCGGAGCATCCGCCGACTTCGGGTACGCTGGCCGAGTCAGCTTGTCGATCGTCACGACTCGCTCGAACGAGTCGAAGTAGGCGACCTCGCACTGCGGCTGAATGCAGAACATCGCCGACTCGCCGATCTGCCCGCGAAACTCCGGCTTCAGCCACGCATCAAGCGTGACTCGCCCGACCGCCGACCCCAGCGAGCCGCAAAACGGACAGTGACGCACATCAGAATCAGATTCACGAACGAATGCCTTGTTCATGGAAACTCACACGCGGAGTAGATGGAGATAATCGTCTGAGGCTCTGACGGGAGAGTGGTGTTTTTTGTGACGAATCATCACCTCTCAAACAGAAGCCTCAGACAGGACGACTTTAGCAGTGTTCGTGGGACTGGACTATCACCAGGCGTTTGTGCAGATGTGTGTGTTGGATGCGAGCGGAACACTGTTGATGAATCGGAAATGTGCCAACTCGGCGGCGGCATTGGCTCATGCGACCTACGTTCATAAGCTGAAGCAAAGTCCCGACAAGACGGACTGGAGCGACGCACGGCTGTTGGCAGACTTGTTGCGAGTGGGATACTTGCCGAAGGCCTGGCTGGCACCGGCGAGTCTGCGTCAACTGCGGCATGTGGTTCATCATCGCCAGCAGTTGGCTCAGGCGCGTCGGCCGGCGAAGCTGCGAGTGACGGCCTTGTTGCGGTCCGAGCGGATTGAGTTCACGGGTTCGCGTTGGACGAAGTCCTGGATCGCGGCCGTGCGGAGCTGCGAAGCACTCGGCGAACAAGGGTGTTGGGTTGCGAATCAACTCTTGGACGAGATCGAGCATCTGCAATCGCGGATCACTCACGTCGAGTCGCGTCTGGCGGCGCTGACGCAAGACGCGAGGTTCTGCGGAGTGACGCCGCGCAACGCCTCCATCGGACTCAAGCAAGCCGATGCCGGCCTAGTCCGTGCGAGCAACCCGGCCTGCGTCACCGCCGGAGCGATCGCCAACCGCTGGGTCCGCCGGCATGGTCGGATAGAAGATTGGAAACCCACGAATCTCGATCTCTTCCCACCACCATCGACTTGACGAACCAAACACTTTCCTAGAAGGATGGGACCAGCGCAGCGACGGCCCAACACGTCTACGAAAACAAAAGGTGGGCCGGTGCTGCGCTGGTCCCACACTACGAACTCACCAGTGCATCACAAACCCTCCATCGACGTTGATCGTCTGGCCGGTCACATGCGCCGCTCTCGTCGACGACAGGAACACGATCATGTCGGCGATGTCTTCCGGCTGCTGCCATTGGTTCAGCGGCACGACCGCACGAATCTTCGCAGCCGCCCAATCGAGATAGCTCAGCCGCTGGTCTTCCGGTTGTTGATCGCACCATGCTCGCCAAACCGCTTCGTTGAGCGGCGTCTGCACCATGCCGGGACAAACCGTGTTCACTCGGATGCCATGCGGAGCCAAATCCTTTGCGAGGCACTGCGCGAAGTTGATGTTTGCCGCCTTCGACGCGCTGTACGGCGGATCGGACTGCGAACCGACCTGTCCTGCCACCGACGCCACGAACACCAGCGTCCCGCTCCGTTGCGAGACCATCACCGGCGCAACCGCGTGTGCGACATTCACCATCCCCAGCACATTCACTTCCAGCACGCGCGGCCAATCGCTCGGCGAGAGGTTCGTGAACGGAAACCCGAACTTTCCCGAACCGATCGCCGCCCCGTGAACCAGATGGTCGATCGAGCCAAGCGTCTCGACGGTCGTTTGTGCCGCGTGGCTGACGGCCTTCGAGTCGGTCACATCCACTCGGCAGCCGACGGCCGACACTCCGAACTGTTCAGCCAATTGCCGTGCGACCTCATCGACATTCGAGGCGACGTCCCACATCGCGACGCGGCATTTCTCAGCCGCGAAAGCTCGGCACGTCGCCAACCCGATGCCGCTGGCCCCGCCTGTGACGACGGCCGTCTGTCCCGCAAGATGAAGTTCCATGATGGCTCCCAAAGTAGGTCAGCCTTTCCAGGCTGACCCGATCAACAATCGAGGTAGTTTTCCAATTCGGGTCAAGCTGGAAAGCCTGACCTACGGCATCAGCGACCGCAGAGTCTCCAAATTCACCGCGTCCATTTCGTGGCCGTCCCGTTGTTCCTTCGCCGTTTCGAGGTACATCGGCAGCTTAGCGAAGCGCGGATCGTTGACGATGTGCCGGAACGGTTCCAGGCCAAGGCAGCCTTCACCGATGTGCTCGTGCCGATCGACTCGGCTGCCGAGCGGTTTCTTGCTGTCGTTGAGATGAAAACAGCGAATGCGGTCGAGGCCAATGATTCGATCGAACTCGCTCATCGTGGCGGCGTACTCGGCCGGCGTCGCGAGCGGATATCCGGCGGCGAAGATGTGACAGCTATCGACGCACACCGCCAAGCGGTCGGGGTGCTTGACGTGCTCGATGATCCACGCGAGGTGCTCGAACTTTGCGCCGAGATTTGTCCCTTGCCCGGCGGTCGTTTCGAGCAGCGTCAGCGTTTTAAACTTCGGCGTCGCTTTGTGGACTGCATCCAACGCTTTGACGATTCGATCCAATCCTGATTGCTCGTCCGAATCGACGTAGCTGCCGGGGTGCATCACCACGCCGATCAAGCTGAGCGCCTCGGCTCGTTGCAGCTCGACGATGAACGCCTCCAGCGATTTGTTCCATAGCTCATCCTTCGGGCTGGCGAGGTTGATGAGGTAACTGTCATGCGCGACCGGCTGCTGAATCCCGGTTCGCTCGATCGCGTCGCGAAACGATTTCACATCGACGGCCGACAACTCCTTCGCCGCCCATTGATTGTTGTTCTTCGTGAAAAGCTGCACGGCCTGCATGCCCAACTCGGCGGCGGCCTCGACCGCTTTGTAGTACCCGCCGGCAATCGACAAGTGCGATCCAAACAACGGCATCAGTTCTTCTCCGGTAGTATGGTTTCTGACGGCATCGGATTCAGCGAGTTGGTTGGTCGTTTGGCCCGGACACCTTGGTCGGGAGCTTCATTGGGATTGGCTCCCACAGCATCGCCGATGTTGCCGCCGTCGTCATTACTATTGAGTCCGACGCTGTAAATCACGAGGTCTTCACCGTCTCGCTTCAGCCGCATCAGCTCGCCCGATTTTCCGAGCGGATCGCCCGGAGGCTCGGCGAGTGTGTCAGGCACAAGGTCCCCCACTTTTTCCGGCCAATCCCCGTGTAATCGGTGATGCAGTTGACAGGTCAGCAGCAGCGACACCGCCGCTCGCCGCGCGGCCTCGCGGTCCATTGCGTCGCCGACTTGCTGGTACGCTGGCAACGTCGATCGAGCCAGGTAGGCCGAAAAGGTGACCGTGTCCAATTCGCGAGCGGTCAAACAACGGGACATACCCGGTGGCAGATCGTACAAGTTGAAGCGTCCACCGGCCGAGGGAGCGCGGTCGCACTTTGGCTTGTCAATCTCGCTCAGGAGATTGGCGAAGACGTGTTGAAAGGCTTTCAACGAGAGCTCTGGATCGCCCATGACGTACAACGCCGTGGATTGAAGCACCGGCGGGAAATGGATGCCCAAGCCATATTGCATCAACTCGTGTCGCGAGGTTTCCGTCACCGTGTTTGTCAGGCAGAGGTACTCGGTCTTCAGCGCGATGGAGTTTGGCGGAGTGAGCCGATCCGCATCACGGAATTCGGTGAGTGCCTTTCGCAACTGATCTGGCGTGACGGCCGGATGCGCTGCCCAGCGTTTGATGCCGGCTACTGAGTTGTAAAACATTGCCATGCCAACTAACCGCTGAATCAGCGCACCATTCTGCTGCACATGCCGGCTGGCTCGGACAGAGGCCCGCAACCAGTCCCAGGCGTTGTCGAGATCGCTTTCGTGAGCGCATCGCTCGGCCTGCAAAATGGCCAATCGGGTCAGCTCGCGAGACTCGGAAGTCACCTTAATGAGTGTGCTGAAGCGGAAGTCTTTCGGCGGAATCTCGGCGGCTTGCGAGCGCTCGGTTCCTTTCCGCCATTCGGCCAACGCCACTTGGTTGTCAGCCAGCCACTTTCGGAGCGGCTCGGAAGTCTGTGTCCAACCGTGTTCCAGAGCTTTTTCAAAATCGTCGGAGGCGACCCCTGTTGGCTTGCGAAGCGATTTCACGGCCAAGGCGTATTGCGTCATCGCGTTGTCGATCGGAGGGATCGCCACCGTGCCGAAGGCTTCGACGTCGAACGGATCGCCGATGTCCGGGATTCGGGAGATGCAGTAGCCTCGGTACAAAAACGGCGCGACCAGCAACAAGCCGAGCAGCGTCAGCGGTAATGCAACTTTGGGATGCAGCCACCACAGCAGCCGGCTGGTCCTTTCGGCCGCTGTTTCCGTGGGGAGCGGATTCAGGTCTGTTGGTTGTTGTGGGCTGGTCATTCCGGCGGGCTGTTGGCGTGGTTGGCGGACTCGCCAGCCAACGTAGCGGCGAGGCTTTGGTTCGAAAAGCGGATCGCGGTGATTCGCTGGCAATTGGGAAAGGCGCTGCCTAGAATCCTGCCCCTTCGCCGGGGCGGATGGCCCGAAGTTCGGCGAGGTTTTCTGTCCGATTGACCTCGAACCCGTAAGCTCGACATGCCTAACAATGCCAATGCCGCCAAGGCGGATCGCCAATCTCAAAAACGCCGCCTGCTCAATCGCTCGCAGCATTCGTCACTGAGGACGCTGGTCAAGAAATTTAGGACCGGTCTGGAAGCCACCACCACCGAAGTTGCCGCGCCGGCTGTGACGTTGGCCGAAGTCTCCAAGCGATTGGATCAAGCCGGAGCCAAGCGGCTCATCCATCCGAAAAAAGCCTCGCGCCTGAAATCGCGATTGGCGAAAGCCCAGAACAAGCAAGTGGCGGCAAAGTAGTTCGTCGTTCGCATTCAGAAAAAATCAGACGCCCCAGCGGGCCACGGTCAACGATCGTGGCCCGCTGGGGCGTTGTTGTTGGCACTGGTTTGTGAAGCTACGACTTCTCGCCTTCGACCGGCTTGTTCTCATCAGGTTTGGCTTCGTCCGATGAAGACTCTGGTTCGATGAAGTTTGCCTTCTTGATCGAGTCGAGTCCCGGAAAGGCTTTGTCCAAGAATGCGTTGCCTTGCTCTTGGATTCGTCCCTGCTGCTGGCTGGCTTCCTCGCCGTATTTCGAGTTCAGACTTTCGAGAACGTCCATTCCGGAGAGCACTCGGCCGAAGGGGGTGAATCCATCGGGATCGAGTCGGCTGTTGTTGGCGTAGCTGGCAAAGATTTGCGTGCTGCGCGAATTCGGCTGTCCCGATTTCGCGAAGGTCACCATGCCGCGGACGTTGGATTGGCGATTGGCTCCGCTGGGGCGGTCATCCGGGATGTTGGCATCACGCCATTTGTCCATGACCTTGGGATCGCCGTGGATACCCCATTGCGCCATGAACCCCGGCAAAACTCGGAAGAAGCGGCAGTCGTTGTAGAAGCCGATTTTGACAAGCTCATGAAACCGCGCGGCTCCGTGCGGTGACCAGTCGCGATGGACCTCGATGACGAAATCCCCCTTCGTCGTTTCAAACTTCACTTGAAACGTGGCCGGGATGTCGCCGGCATCCGCGGCTTGAGCATCCTGGGTGTCAACCTTTGGCAACGGGGCACCCATCGGCAACGGCGGGTCGGTCTGTTGCGACTGAGTACATCCCGCCAAGGCCGAGATGGCGAGCAGTCCCCAAAAATGTCGTCGAGTCATACCGAACATGAGCACCTCGTCTTGAAGATTTGAAATTTGAGATTCGGAATTTCATAACGGGCGCGTCACTTCTTGGCTTCCACGATCGTTGCCTTCTTGATGAAGTCCAGTCCGGGATAGGCCTTGTCGAGAAAGGCATTGCCTTCGCGCTGGATGCGAGGCTGTTGATCGCTGGGGGCTCCTTCGTACTTGGCGTTGAGCTTGTCCACCACGTCCATGCCTTCAATGACCTGTCCAAACGGTGAGAAGCCGTCTGCATCCAGCCGGGCATTGTTGCCGAAGTTGATGAAGAGTTGCGTGGTCCGCGAGTGCGGCTTGCCTGACTTGGCGAACGTGATGAAGCCGCGTGTGTTCGAGGCCCGCTCCTTGGCCGGAACGACGTCATCTTTGATTTCCGCTTCGCGCCACTTCGATTGCACCTTGGGATCGCCGTTGATGCCCCATTGCACCATGAAACCGGGGATGACTCGGAAGAAGCGGCAGTCGTCGTAGAAGCCCGCTTTGACCGCGTCGTAAAACCGAGCGGCTCCGTTCGGCGACCACGCGCGAGTGACTTCGATCACGATGTCTCCCTTCGAGGTCTCGATCTTCACCTGAAATGTTTCCGGGATGCTGTCCGGCTTCGGCGGCTTGGGATCTTTGTCGTCGGCATGCGCCGGTTGAATGGCCGAGCCAAGAACCGCGGTCGTTGCGACCGCGCCGCAAAACTGTCGTCGAGAAAACATGAGAGTCCTTTCAAGAAATTATTGTGAGACGGAGAAAAATCGTAGACAGGACACCTTCGTCCAAACTACTTCGTGTCGTCGGCCGTTTTCAAAAACTGAGCGTTCACGTCGGACAACTTCGCCGACGCGGCGTCACCGGTGTGGAAGAAGATGCCGTAGCGCATCCGCAGCTCCGAGCCTTTCGGGAAGACGTCATCGATCGGCTTCTCGGCATTGTTCGTGTAGGCCGCTTCGCCGAATGGGCTGACCGAGAAAAGGCCGTAGTTGCGGACGTGATAGCGGCTCGGCCGGAAGTTCTTCGGGTGATCGAAGATCGTCACGCCGAAAGTTTTGCCATCGACGGGGCCGACGTAATCGACCCAGGCGGAGCGTTGTCCCCAGCACTCTTTCGAGCCGTTCTTGCCGTCGGCGTTAGTGATGATGCCGCTCCCTTTGTCCTCGCGCATCGACTCGGCGATGCGGAAGCCGAGCAGTCCTTCCTTCGTGTCTTTAAAATGGACGTCGCCGCTGGCCATCTTGAAGCGGATGTCGTAGTTCAGCAACCGATTCGCGTGGATCGCGATGGTGGTGGTTTCAATCAGCACCGCCTTGCCGTCTTCGCCGAGCCAATGCGTCTCAGTCTTGAGCTTCGCCGGATTGCCTTCCGCGACGACGAGTTCAACGCCGCGATTTTCGAGCTTGCCTTTTTCAGCCCAGAACTTGATGTCGTTGACTTCATCAACCGAGACCCAGATCCCTTTGTGATGCGGGTGGTCCCCTTTGTAGTCCTCGCCGACGATCGGTCGCGAGAGTTGCGTCCCGGCCAGCTTCACCGGCGAGAAGTACGGCTTCGGCAGCGACTTGGCGAATTGATAGGTCGCGAACTCTTCGCCGTTAATCGTGACGCCGACCGTGTCGCCATTGCGCGCCAGCTTGACGGAGTCGGCTGCCCAGCCGCCGGTGGCCGAGACAATCGTGAATAATCCCCAGACAATCGACCGTGTGTACCAAGTTCGCAGGTTCATCAGCAGTGGCTCCTCGACAAGGACGAGTTTATTGTGCTGCTTGTGGTGCGGGCGGCTCGCCTGCATCGCAACGACGTTTGGTTCAGGCGAGCCGCCCGAACCACGAATGCGTTGGCTCCAGTATGGTCGGTGAGCTTTCAAAATGAAAAGTGATGCGACGTCCGGTCCCGAACAACCTCCCGTGCTTCGTGAGAAACGGCCGCTGAATCCGTGGCTGTTGGTTTTTATCACGTTTGGCATGTTCCTCACGTTGGTCATTGTCGGGTTACTGCTGATGGCGCTGTTGGGGCCCACGCAGTCGCTGCGAAACAACGAATTCCTAATGCCCGACGGCAAAGTGCTGCGGATCGAAGGGGTGACTTGGGGCAAAACTCATCGGCTGGATTTCGAATACCAACCGATAGGACCGTGGGGATTTTGGGATCGCCGCCGGCAGCCAATCACGCATGGGCTCGGCATCGATCAACTGACAGTGTGGATGACTTGCCACGACGCTCGGACTGGCCGGTCGGTCGATTTCGATTGGTGGTCAGAGAGTGTCGCGGTCGATGCCCATGGCGACGAGATTCCCGATAACAATCCGCAGTTCTGGCAAATGGGACCACGCGGAACCGGCGCTGGTGGCGGCTCCCGCCCGTTTCACGCAGATCGCACCGGCTACGACTCTTGGCTCGTCTTCAGCTCCTTTCCGGCGTTTCGCACCGACCAGGGGCGATTCAAGCTGCAACTGAAGAATCTCGCGGGAGACGTCGCGACGACCATCGAGTTGACTCACCCGTCGCCGCCGGTCGCTCAAACCTGGCGCGCCGAGGAACTGCCGGCAACGAAGACCAGCGGCGATCTTGCGGTGACTCTGAAAAGTCTGCGTGCCGATTTTCACTGGAACACGAGCAATGGCGTGAAGAAGAAGTATTGGTACTACTCACCCGAAACCACGGTCAGCGTGAACGGTCAACCTGCCGCGGATTGGTACGTCTCTCTGATGGAGACCACTGATCCGCTGGGAAACAATCAGAACTACGGGCAATCGCTTTCGATCCGCGAGCCAACCTGGAAGGTTCGTTTGGCGGCGTGCCGCGCTCAGACCTCCAAGTTCTCGACGGCCGAAACTTGGACGCTGACAGACGTGCCAATCCCTGAAAAGGACACGGCTCCGCCGCGCAGCGACTCGCAGACAATTGACGGAGTGACCGTGACGCTTGTCGCGCTGGCCGGTTCTGGCAAGACGAGCTACTCGATCGTGACGGCGAGTCTCGCGGGATACGGCAATTTTAATCACAGTTCGGGAGGCTCGGCGTTTGGATCGACTACGAAAGTCGAGTCCAAGCGCAGCGGTTCGACCGCAACGAGCAGCGTTGAGGCGAACTGGCCGCACCTGACATTGGACGCCACCGGACTGACACCGTTGCATCGGATGTACCTCTTGGCCGTGGATGACCAGGGCCGAAGCGTTGAGACTCAGCAGGCGTACCACTACGGATCATTGCAGTCGTTCTTCTTCAAAACCGAACCGGACGCCAAGTTGCTGACGCTGTCGGTCGTCGTCCACAAAGGTCACGGGTTCGAGTTCTTCGTCAAGCCGCCAAAGTTGCCCGAAGACAAACCGATGCCGTGACGTCGCAACATGGAGCACGTTTCCAACGTGCTCGCTTCGGGCAACGGGCACGTTGAAATCGTGCCCCACGTCAGGTGCGTCGCCCGACCGGCCGCAGCACATGCCAGTCCGCAAAAGCGGCCAGCACGATCAGCGCGATGCCGACGAGGATCATCCAAGTCAGTGGCTGATCGATTTGAAATCCGCTCGATGCGGCCTCTTCGGCCGGATCGCGGCGGCCGGGACGAAGGCCGGTGAGCGTCGATTCTTCGGAGTCGAAGAAGTTGACGGCGAACTCACCGATCGGTCGCTCGCCGTCGAGGATCGTGTAGACGTCCGCCTCGTCGAGCGGCGGAACCTCGACGATCGGCGCTCGCGCGAGCGGTCGCTTCTGGCCGCGATGTTCCAGCAGCAGCGGACGAGTATCGGTCGATTCATTCTCGGTGGTTGTTGCGGGGGCGTCGTCGAGCAGCCGAAAGCGAATCTCTTCGTTGAGCCGATAATTCCAGCGACGCAGCCCCGGCAGATTGTCGCGCCGCAGTTCGATCAAATTACTGAGCAAGATCGGCCAGTCCGGGCTGTCGGCGAGATTCGACTTCGCGAAGTCGAGGTTCAGCAGATACGCCGTCGTGCGGGTGCCGTTCAATCGCGAGAGCAACGGCTGTTGTCCGGCGGTGATGATGGGCGCGACATCCAGTTTGAGCGGTTGCACGCCTCCCCAAATGACGCCGCTGAGGGTCAGCCCGTCGAGCAACAGGTTTTGCTTTTCGAGAATGTACGGCCCTCCCAAATCCTGAGCGGACTTGCGTGCCTCATCGCTGGGATCGAGCGGGCCGATTCCCAACCACGCCAATTCGCGTCGCGACGGCGGCAGCGGTTGAGCCGATGCGATGACCAACTCCGCCGAGTCGGCATTCGTCAGCGACACATCCGCGATGCCGCGCAGCGCTCGCTGCACCGCTTTCATTGCTGGAGATTCCTTCGGCAGCGTGAGCGCGACGTGCAGCGTGCGGATCTTCGGCTCGATCAGTTCGATGCGATTGTCGAGCGACAGTCCGTCGCCGATGTTCTCGGTCGTGACGCTCAGCCGCCCCAAGCCGCCAGGGACTTCGACTTCGAGCGGCGAGGCAACTCCGGCGGCAAGCGCCATCGTTTCTTGAAAGATCGTCCGCTCGCCGACGGAGCCAGCGACACGCACGGTCGCGCCGCGCTTGCCGTGATTCGTCAGCCGCAGGAAGACTCGACCTTTCGCCGTTTGCGAATTGAAATCCCAGCGCGCGGCGGAGATTGAGACGTTCTCCAACTCGCGGCCGACGGAGACGACCTCCATGAACTTCGGGACCGCAACCTTTTCGTCTGGAACGACGTCGGTCAGGAACAGCAACTCGCCAGTCTCAGCCGCGAGTTGCGAGGCCAAGTCCCACGTCGGCTGAAAGTCATGCTTGGGCAGTGCTGGGCGCCACTCATCGAGCTTCGGCTTTGCCTCGTCCCACGGCACGGCTGGTCCCGCGAGCATCTCCGGCCGCCGCGCCGTCCGCAGCAACGTGACGACGCTGCCACGCGGGAGTTGTTTCGCTCGGCGATCAAGCTCTGCGACCGCCGCGTCGCGAAAAGAGTTTTCGTCCAAGCCCGGAGGTCGCGACGACATCGACGCCGAGTTGTCCAGTACGACAACCAGATGCACGACTTTGCCCACATCCCCCCAACGTGGATCGGCCAACAACAGCGACATTACCAATGCGGCCAGCAACTCGCAGATCAGAGACTGCGTGATGGGCAGCCGCTCGCGAGTGCGACCGGCCGTGGTCGTGTGTGTCTCGATGCCCCACAGATGCAGCCCGGCCACCAACAGAGGTGGGTAACGCCGGTGGTACAAGTGGATGACCACGATCGCCGGCAACGCGAGCAGCCCCAGCAGGCCCCACGGATTCGCGAAGTACATCAGGACGACTCCGAACCGACGACTCCTCAGCGAGTCGTGACGAACGTCAGTGTTGCGAGGCTGGTTCCGAACGGCAACCGGCGGCCTCGGCGAGCCGAAACTCGATGTTTTTCAACAAACAGGTGACGCCAGACGAATTAGCGGTTAGCCTGCTGTCCCAATGCCCCGCCTCCGCCGCATCGTGCGGCTGCGGTTTCTGACCTGTCACGCTGGAGATTCTTTATGTCTCGCGTCGTTCGTCCGCTCAGTGGCTGTTGCCAGTTCAGCGCGTTTCGTCATGCCACAGTTGTCACAGGAATTCTGTCGCTTTCGCTGGCAGGAATGGGGCTCATGGGCTGTTCGTCGGAGGAGCCAGCACCGGCCGCGAACCAAGCTCAAGGCAACCCAGCACCAGCCGGTGCTGCTGGTGGAATGCCAGGTGGTGGCGGAATGGCCGGTGCTGCTGGTGGAATGCCAGGTGGTGGCGGAATGGCCGGTGCTGCTGGTGGAATGCCAGGTGGTGGCGGAATGGCCGGTGCTGCTGGCGGAATGCCAGGTGGTGGCGGAATGGCCGGTGCTGCTGGCGGAATGCCAGGTGGTGGTGGCAAGGGTGGCATGCCTGCGGGAATCGGTGGATCGGCATCAGGTGCGACGCTGGCTAGCGCCGCTCCGGCAGGTGCTGGCGTGCCAGGAGGTGCTGGAGCGCCAGGAGGTGCTGGTGTGCCAGGAGGTGCTGGTGTGCCAGGAGGTGCTGGAGCGCCAGGAGGTGTCGGTGCGAAGGGAGCTGGTGCGGCAGGTGCTGGTGCGCCAGGCGGTGGTGGTGCGCCAGGCGGTGGTGGTGCGCCAGGCGGTGGTGGTGCGCCAGGTGGTGGTGGTGCGCCAGGTGGTGCTTCTCAGAATCCGCAGTCTCAGGCAGGCACGGCTGAGTTCGCCGCCGAGTCCATTGTGGTTCAGATTCTTAAGGGCGAGGCCTCCGGCTTGGAAGAATTCATCAGCCCGAAATGCAAAGGCGTTCTGGGAGACATTCGCGACGGCAAGGCCACCGAGAAACAAATCGACGATCTCAAGAAACAGTTCACGGGCGTCAAAAAAGTCGGGTCGAGAACGGAAAACGGAGTGAAAGTTCTGACGCTGCGCAATGCCGAAAGCTTGACCATCACCTTCCGTGTTAAGAAGGAAGGCGAAGACTTCAAGGTTATCGAAATGACGGTCAAGGCTGGCACAGGCAAGAAGGGCCGCTGACCCGTGAAGTTGGAAACTGAATTCGGAAGCCGGACATCCGCGGCCAGTGCTCCTCGCGACGGCATTTTTTCGCGGCTCAGTCGCTGCGTCTCGGTTGGGTCATGCCTCACGATTACCGCGCGACGTTGCTGCACCTGGTCGGGATCGATCCAAAAAAACTGACGTTCACCCGCAACGCCGCTCCGCAATCGCTGATCTACGCCAATGCGACGGCGCGGAGTGTCACCGAAGTGTTTGCCTGACGTGCCCCCACGATCAAGCCGCCGCGCGGCGTTCGTGAGCGGCCTCCGGCAGATCGATCAGCGTATGAATGTTGCCCCACACCGGCGACGCCGCGAAGCGACCGTCCTGCCGAGCGACTTCCATTGGCAATCCCCCAATCGGGTTGAGCATCGTCGAGACGACTCGGCCCGTGATCTCGGCACCGGCCGCGACGCTCAGCCGATACCGTCGGAGAATGCGCGGCAGAATCGACTTCATCGTCATCAGCGCCAGCGGCGCGCCGAGACACAGCCGCGGGCCGGCTCCAAACGGCAAGTACTCGTAGGGAGACGGCGTAATCGACAGCCAGCGGTCTGGATCGAAGGTCTCCGGGTTCGGAAACAGGTCCGGTCGGTGTTGGGTCATGAATTGGCTGAAGATGATCACCGTGTTTCTCGGCAATGACAGCGGCCCCAGTTCCATCGGGACGGCATTACTGCGCTGCGAGTAACTCGAAGCCGGCAGTACACGCATGCTTTCGCGAAGCACGCGGTCCAGCAACAACCCTTTGCCGCTGTCGAACGCGGCCAGCGGTTCGTCGTAAGCACCGGCGAGCAGTTCGCGGAAGAGCGATCGCATCACGTCCGGATGTTGAGCCAACAAAAACAACGTCCAACCCAGTGTCAGGGCCGAAGTCATGTGTGCCGCGCCAAACAGCACTGCGACATGCCCGACGAGTTGTTCGTTCGAGACCCCTGTCTGATCGTGACCTCGGATCAGTTGTGACAACAAGTCTGAGCCAAGTTTGCCCGCCTCGCGTCGGAAGCGAATCAGGTCGAGAATCCGCGACTCCAACCGTTCGGCCAGAGCCAGCAGTTCCTCGTAGCGCGGCATGAAATCTTCTGTCGGCAGAAATGCGCCGAGACTGAGGTGATGGTTCACCTCAACCCACGGGTCGAGCATTTCGCCGATCTCCAAAGCGATCTCCATCTGATCCGCACCGAACAGAATTGAGCTGGTGATGCGCCGCATAAGCACGGTCATCTCTTGAGCCAAATCCAGCGTTGTTCCGGGCTGCCAAGCATCGAGCATTTCGTCCGTCAGCGAGGAAATCGTGTCGTGATAAACACCGATCGTCCGCTTCTCGAACGGAGCGGCGACCAGTCGCCGTTGCTGCTTGTGTTCGTCACCATTCATGGTCAGCAGGCCACTGGTCAGCCGACGCAGAGCCGACTTCTTGGGGCCGCGCAGCGCGAAGAATCGCGAGTGGAACAACTTTGAATCGCTGAGAACTTGATGGTTCAACTCCGGGCTGAAGATGAACACGAGCTGTTGCTCAGATTCGCGCAGGGCGGCGATATCACCATGTTCTCGATGCAGCTTTCGCATGCATGCAATCGGGTCGGCGACAAAGTCTTGGAGCCGTCCGTCCGTGATCGGAGGGCTCCCCGTCCAGAGGCTGATGTCGGTAGCGGGTCGATCCATGAGGTCAGTCTTTCTCTTCTCTGAACCAGAGAATTGGAATCTGTATCTGGTTCTTGGGAATTACCGCTAGACGAGTTCGTCGAAATTCTTCGTCTTGCCTCGGCAAAATGGATTGACCTAAAACCCGCTGAGCATGGGAGTTCGTTTTCGGTAGCTCCCCGACGGATCAACCCTCGAAACTTGCCCACGGACGGATGGTGTCATAATGAAAATCAGCTGGCGGCTTGGAAGCTGGATGCTGGCAACAACGATGCTTTCGGGATGTGGAGGCGGCTCAAGCTCAGGGCCACTCGTGGAGCAAGACCTCGATTCGACCACCCTGCAAAAATCACTGGCGTTGATGGAGAACAATGACGAGACGCCTGCCAAGAGCGGCATTGTGCCAACCTCCGCCGTTGGCGGACCAGTCCAGAAAACGGATGTGGACGACGGCGAACTCAAGATCGCTGTGCCGGAGAAGGATTCTCCAGAATGGTTCATCCTGCAAATCACGCGGCTCAAGCTGCGACCGCTCGGAGACGACGTCGATGCCTTCTCGCAATCGCCTGACAAACAAGCTGAGTTGCGACGCGAACGGAATGAGCAGTTGGTGAACCTCGCTACCGAGGCCATTGCTCGAACTCACAAAAACAAGACCGAAGCTGGTCAGCGAGTTTTTGGCTTGGCAGTCCATCATCTGCTGGAAGCCGAACTGCAACTGGCTCTCACGGGCGACAAAGAACACATCGATGCAATTTACGAACACGCCAGTTCGTTGCACGAACGCGATCCCAAGTCCAAATCAGCCATCGAAGCGGGACAGGTTTTGATTTCGTTTGCGCGACTGAACGCTCAGCGGTTTGGTCAGCAGGAACCAAAATGGCTCGAGGAATACGGCCGGCTGGCGAGACAATTTGCCAAGAGTTTTCCACAAGAAGAACGGCAGGCGATCCCGATCCTCCTCGCTTCCGGCCAAAGCTGTGAATTCCACGGTCTGACGACGGATGCCATCCAATGCTACGCGACAATCCGCGACCAATTCCCTGAGAATCCTGCCGTGGATCGCGTCACCGCCATCCTGCGACGACTAAACCTGAAGGGTCAACCCATCGAACTCACCGGCCCCACTCTTCGCGGCGGCTTCGTCAACGCCACGGAGATGACCGGCAAACCATTGCTGGTGGTGTTTTGGACGACACAAGCACAGCCATTCGTTAAACAACTTCCACAGTTGCGGGACCTGCTCAGCCTGATCGACTCCGAACGATTGAATGTCGTGAGCGTGAATCTTGACGACGACGACAACGAATCCGCCGTGCAGGCTTTCCTGGAAACCAACGGTTTGAATTGGGAGACAATCTTTCAAACGGATGCCGAGAAGCGAGGTTGGAATAATCCCGTCGCGACGTACTACGGAATCCAGTCAGTGCCGCTGTACTGGGTGGTGTCGTCGAAAGGAAACGTTGTCGAAACCTCCAACAACGTGCAACAGATTGAGCCGCTGCTCAGAAAACTCATGGTCTCCAAGAAGACTTCGGAGAACGAGCAGAATTCGCGATGACAGCCATCAAACAAAAAAGCACCAACGAATCTTTCGTCGGTGCCGGTTTGTTTTGGTCCGATTCTTGCGCGAGCCATCGATTGGCGTGCCGTGGAGCTAGATCCTTCTGATCACGCCGATCACCATGCCGAGAATGTTGACGTTGTTTGTATAGATAGCTTTTTTAGGAGGGCTGATCGTCTCCAACCGAATGCGATTTCCATCTTGGAAGAATTTCTTGTAGTGGGTTTCTTTATTTTCGATGACCGCGATCACTCGGTCTCCATCTCGATAGAACTGCTGCATCCGACAAAGCAAGTAATCGCCCTTGATGATGTGCTCTTCGACCATCGAATCATCTGCCGCACGGTAGAGAAAATGGTCGCCAGAACCCAGCAGATCCATGAAGTCGATCTGCTCTCTGTCCTTGTTCTCTTTCAATCTCGTCCCTTGGCCAAACTGGCCGCGGAGATTAACAGCCGTCTTTCGTTGCGGCTTGTCAGACAACTGGATTGCGCGTGAGAGATTTGGTTTGCGAGTGATCAACCCCTTTTTTTCCAGCGCCTTCAAGTGACACATCACGCCATTCGGTGATTTGATGTCAAACTCCTCACCGATCTCACGCACCGTCGGTCCATAGCCACGGTTCATGATGTTGCCCTTCACGAATTCATAGATCTCTCGTTGGCGTGGAGTGAGATTCGAAGTCTTCACCATCAATACGTTTGCCAAGTTCAGGTTCCTTAGGTTTGGAGTGTTCCGATTAATGGTGTAAATTTGGTGAGACTATCCTACCTTGGAGCACAACGCCCAGACTGGTAGCCAACAACTGTACATCAATAGAACTATTGATGTACAGTTGTTGCGAGCACCCTGACTCCTCGTCGCAAAGTTTTCCAGTCTTTTTCAAAAGTACGGTTTACCGTAGACATTCAATGGGCTGAATGTCTTCTGTTTTGTGAGGGGCACGAATTGTCCTGGGATGAACATACCTGCCGATGAACCGGCGATTGCTGATACGCGAAAGCCATCGCGGCCGGTCAGTCATCTCAAATCAACTTGGAGTAGTCAGGCGCGGAAAGGCACTTCTGTTTAGGACTAAGTTCGACTTTTGCAGTTTTTAGAGTGTTGAGAACTGATCTACGGAAAAAGCGCGAGCCTCCACGACAATGCTTGGGACATCACTCTCAGGCATCGAGCAAGGAGGCTCACGATGTAACTTGTACCCAGTTTTGCGGTTTTGTTGCAG
>CAMDRI010000045.1 GCA_945906725.1 Candidatus Kuenenia stuttgartensis
GTTGCTGACCCTGTTGACCACCGCCGCCACCGCCGCCTTGTTGCTGACCCTGTTGTTGGCCGCTGTACAGATTCGGTCCGCCCAGGCTGTCTTGCAGGTCGAAGTCGAAGTCGACGCCGATTCGCTCGAAGAAGTTATCCGACACCGACACGAACCGGACTTCGATCGTTACTTGCAGGTCTTGCAAGCGACGCAGTTGTTCCAGTAGGTCACGAATCTCTTCGTGAACTTTCTGAGTCTGCCGGATGACGAGGCTCAAGGTGGTCTCGTTCGCCTTGATGTGACCGTTGCCAGCCACTTCTTCCCACGAGTTTGGTTCGCAGGTGGAAGTAATCAGATCGATCAAGTTGCGGAAGTCGTGTCCCGCCGCTGCTCCGGCACCGTTGAGTTGCCACTGCTGCGCATTGTTGGACATCCACGGGCTGGAAGCTGGCGTGCCTGCCACTTGAAATTGTCCGCCTTGCAAACCACCGGTGGACGGCACGCTCATTTGACCTCCGACATTGCTGGGAACGGTGCCCGTGCCGGCGAAGTTGATCGGACTGGTTTGTCCGGGCTGGATGTTCACCACCAAATCCGCCACCGAGTAAGTCACCACGACCGCTTGGCCTTGCAACCGTTGTTCGCTGGTGATTTTCAGCACTTCATTCTTGATCGTGTAACCCAGGTTGAGAGGTTCGAGCAGCAGTGCCAAGGCATTCCTCAGTTGGATGCCGGAGACATCGATCGAAACCGGAGTGGTTTTCGTGTGGCTTTCATCCGCCAAACCTGACTCATCAAGTACGACGTTGACGTCGGCTATTTCACCGATTTTTGCAATCACTTTGATGAGCGGCTCGTTGTCGAATCTCAGTGTGACCGGCCGAGAAAGACTGCTTTCGATCCGTTGCTCTTCCGGCGTGCGGATGCGCACGTCCGTGTTGTGCTTGCCTCGGCGTCGGTCGGTGATGTCCTTCCAATCCTTGCCGAACTCGACGGAGATGCGATCGTCAAACGGAATGGCAGCGTGTTCGACACTGTCGAGCGCCCCCCAGAAGCCCTGCTCTTTCGAATCCTTGAGCTTCTCGTTGCTGTCGACACGGCGGGCGAGGACCGATTTCAGAATCAACGTCTCAGAGACTGGATTCTCCGGAGCCAGTTCCTTCGCTTGCTTGGCGATGACTTCGGCCTCGGCGTACCGCTTCTGTTCCATCAGATCGTTGAATTCCTTGACGAGATTGGCGAACTCGCGCTCGACTCGTACCTTCGTGTTGCGGCCTCGATCGATGGCCTCTTTGACCTCGTCATTTCGCTTGGACTGCACGAGGTTTGGCTCCATTTGTTTCTGGAAGCTCTCAATCTCGGAGCGCGTTTTTCGCAGTGTCGTGGCCAGCGAAGCTGTGACCTGTTTCTCCAGCGGAGCGCTTTCGACGTTGGCTAATGCCTGGTCGAGAATCTCGATGGACTTGGCCGGATCTTTTTCACGCAGGCGGTCGGCGCGGAAGACGGCGTTGAGCACTTCGCTGCGAAGCCGGTCAACTTGCACCTTCTGTCGCTCGGCCGCGATGTCGATGGGGCGTTGCGGATCGAGAGGGCGCGGTTCGGCGCTTTCGTCCGCTGTGTCGCCATCGGCCAGTTGCCCCGCTTGACCGCTCGTCAGTTGAATCGGCTTGCGGCGAGGACTCAGCTCGCGCAGATACTCTTGCAATTGCTGGCTGCGTCGGCCATCCAGTTTCTGGCCGGACTGATAGGCTCGGACGAACGCTTGGTGTGCAGCAGCCCTGTTTCCGCTTTGTAAATGAATCTGTCCTTCGCGGAAGAGTTGCTCAGCGGATGGTCCTTCCGGATGAATCACGGCAACATTGCTCGGTTCCGAGTCCTCTTCGGCAGGCGGAGCCGGCAGTATGTCGATTTCGGATTTGTTCGCGATCGGATTTGAAGCAATCGGTGTCGGCTCCGAGAGAGATTTGGGCGGCGTCTGGTTCGCGACGTTCGTCGCAGGTTTCGAAGACAATTCCGACTCCGCGTCGGGAGACACCGAAGTCTTGGCCGCCGAGTCGCTGGGCGACGATTTTTTCCCCGCAGTCGGCTTCTGAGATGCTGCCATTCGCTCGATTTCCTCCAGCAGCGTTTCGGGGCGGTCGTCCCACAGTCCGAAAGTTGCATTGAGCTTCTGTGCTGCGAGCACCTTCTGACGAGCAACCTCAATCCGACCAGCCTGTAATTCCTGGCGAGCTTGCTGGATTGCCATCATCGCTTGTTGGCGCACCTTCGCCATGACTTGGTCGTCGGCCTCATTGGCCTTGTTGGCAAGATTTGAGATGCCCTTGCCGGCCGCCGCGATGCGAGCCGCGCCTTGCGTGGACTCTTCGGCAATCTCC
Source organism: Candidatus Kuenenia stuttgartensis (assembly GCA_945906725.1). Taxonomy (GTDB): domain Bacteria; phylum Planctomycetota; class Planctomycetia; order Planctomycetales; family Planctomycetaceae; genus SXKJ01. The sequence goes on from CAMDRI010000045.1 coordinate 2,361, forward strand.
TCTTCGAGTGATTTTGACGGCGCGGCTTCTCGACCGATCGCCTCTGTCGCTTGATTCTTTGCCGAATTGGCGGCTGTCTTGGCGTTGTCAGTCACCGAAGTATTCGACGTTGGCAAGTCCTCCGAATCAGAAGGAGATTCGAGGAAGCTTGACGGCTGCTTCTTGGCCGCCGCTGCGGATTCCAACAACTGTTTCGCGGCGGATCTTGCCTTCGAGTTCCCTTTCGCGATCGTCAAGTTGTTCGACGCACGATCGACTTGAGCCAACACTTGTTCCGGACGCAGGTCGAACAAGTTGTATGTGACATCCAGCTCCTTGGCTTCCAGCGCCAGCGACCGCGCTTGCTCCAAGTCTCCTTTGGTGGCGGCGATCTGAGCCAGTTTCAACAGGTGCTGGGCCATCTGCTTGTCATTGTTGACGGACGGCAATTCCGCCGTCTCGGCGGTTTCCTCCGCTGCCGGAACGTCCTCATCAAAGGGGCTTTCTTCGGCGAAAGGCGAGGCAGTCAATTTCTTCGTCGTCACCGCCACCGGTTTCTTGGCCGGCAGCGGTTCGTCGTCATCAAGCTCCGATTCCGTGGACGACGGTTTGGTCGCGGCCGGCTTGGTCGGCGCGGCCGTTTTTTGAGTCTGTGCGAGGTTTTGAGTGCGCGGCGCGCCTTCACCAACGTTATTCGCTCTTCGGTCAATCTCCGCGAGAATTTGTTTCGGGCGCTCATCGAAGACGGAATAGGCTACGTCGATCTCGGCGGCTTGCTCAGCCTTGTCACGAGCCCCTGCGATGTCTCCCTTCGCGATGTCTCGGCGAGCTTGCTGCATCAGGGACTTGGCGGTCGCCATCTTTTCGGAGGACGACGGGCCAGCCGGACGCTTCGTCGCCGGAACTGGTGTTTCAGCAATCGATTCCTCGTTGTTGACCTGTTGAATTGGAGTACGTTCCGGCTCGGACTTGGGAGCCTTCGCGACGGCATCGTCAAAACTGGTCGCTCCGCTGGCTGCAGGATTGCTCACTGCCGTCGTCGCCGCAGGCTTAACGACAGCGGCCGTCGAAGTGTTCGATTTGGCGATCGGTTTCGCCGCGATCGCTGTCTCTTGCCGGCGGAACGAAGCGCTGGCGTCCAACTGCGTGAGGAACCTCTCCGGCGAGCGATCCTTCGGACCCCACTCGACCGGGAGCGACTGCGCCCGCTCGGCCAATTGCCGCGCACCGGCAAGATCGCCTCGCAGCGCCGACGCCTGGGCTTCCTTGAGCAGCTTTTCGGCCTGCTCACGAAATGCGGCGTCGTTCTCCGGTGTCGTCGAAGCCTTGTTCGAACGAGTCCGAGAGAATGGATTAAGGCGGCTGAACGACGAGCCACGCTCCGCAACGGAAGTCGTGGACGTGGGCTGATCAGCCGACACGGGTCGCGTGGTCCCTCCGGGAAGAGTGGCCCACAGGCCGGATGCGGCCAACGATGTCCAGGCGAGAAGTCCGAATGCCTTACGCAAAGTAAGTTCCTCCTTGAAACCAACTGGCGGGAGAGATCAGCGACGTTTCAGCATCGACGGTCAAAGAAGACAGTCTCAGGGTGTGCGCGATGCCGGCGAGTCGCCGCGGGTGGGAGAGGTTCTGGGGGCAGGTATGATGGGATGTGATCGACAGAAAACTGTGGCGCGAGCGGGAATGCCCGCACCGAAGAGATGTGCGGCGGGAACCTATGACATCCTCATGAAAAGGGTCAACGGGTCTTGTTCTACTTTCTTGCGAGTTTTTTCCAGATTCGCAAAAACGCCAAAATCACGGCAATTGTTGCCGGAGAGTTTGGAGCGAGTGAATCCGCACCACGACCGTGAGGGAGTGGCCAATTGAATGAATACGGCCGCTCGCTCACGGTCGCGGTACGGTCTTTGAATCGCATCAACTCAATCGCCAACGCGCTTGTCGAAGTTGCGCATTCGGCGAACCCACAAGCAACTCGTACCACACCGTGACGAAGGTGCCGTCAGCGCACTCGACCGTCGAGGGATACCCCATGTCTCCGGACTTCGCATCATCACTGATCGTGAGCGGCTCGCTCCAACTGCGACCGTTATCGTCACTGACTCGCGCCAGATTTCCGAGCGGCTGGCGTCGATGTCCGTAGCTCATCAGCAAACGCCCGTCTCGCAGTCGCAGCAAATGCGAAGGCAAGCCCCACACGCCAATCGAATGCGGCACCGACCATGTTTGTCCGCCATCCGTCGATTCCGATTGCAGAGTCTCGCGTTCATTCGGCGAGTTGTGATTGCGAATGTGCGCCAGCAACGTACCGTTCGAGGCCTCGACCGCATGCAGTTCGTGATACTGCTTCGGATCGTCACCCGGGCGAGCGGGGATCGTCGCCAGCCACTCCCACGTCACGCCATCGTCTTTCGATTCGCACACGCCAATGCGGTCATCCTTCCACAACGCTTTGCCCGCGTAAATCAGCCGCCCATCGCGCAGTACCGTCGGCCCATGCGGACTGTTGAGCGGCACCGTGTACCGCGCCGACCAAGTCACGCCACCATCGGTCGAACGAATCATCCAGGTGCCGACTTCCTGCTTGCGTTGCTCGGCGCTGACCCGGTTGTGAGCCGCCCGCCACTCCAACAACAGCAGTTCGTGCTCCAGTTTTGCTTTGCCGGGAGGCAGCGTGGCCTTCTCCATTTGTTCCAACGTGGCTTCGTAAGCCAGCGACGTGAATGTCGTCACGAGCAGCGATCCCTTCGCCGTCTCGACCACGCCCGCATCCCGATCATCAATCGGCCCGTCAATCAACACTTGCGGCCAGCCCCACGACTTGCCGTCATCGTGCGACCGCATCATCTCGACGCGACCAAACGGGCAGACATGCGTCTCGCGCCCGCCAGAGAAAACCAGCAACAGCTCGCCATTCTTCCGTCGAGCCAACGTCGGCCACCCGTGATACAGCGGAGGCTTCCAACTGATGACTCGCCGCTCCAACATTTCGATTTTCGGAACCGCCGCATGAACGGCTCTCGACGACGTCACGACCACTCCGATGATCGTGGCCGCTCCGACCGCCAAGAACTCTCGTCGTGTACTTTGAACTGGCATGAAAGATTCCTTTCCGGCCTTGCGGAACAAGCAGTGCCCCATCGCACCAATTGACCGAATGCAACTTAGGGGGCCAAAATCGACTCTGCCAGCGTGTCAGGGGCCAACCTTTGCTCGAATTCATCGAGACGCCGCATGAAACTCGTGTGTGTTGAAGGTGATCTGCTCGACCAGGATGTCGAGGTGATCGTCAACGCATGGAATCGCAACGTGATCCCGTGGTGGTTGCTGTTGCCGCAGGGTGTTTCCGGCGCGATCAAGCGTCGAGCGGGCCTGGAACCATTTCGTGAATTGGCTCGAATGCGTGCGATCCCACTGGGAGATGCGGTCGCGACGGGAGCCGGACGGTTGCCGTTCAAGGCGATTATCCATGTGGCCGGAATCAATCTGCTCTGGCGATCGACCGAGCGTTCTGTGCGAGATTCCGTGCGGAACGCAATGGCTTTAGCGACACAAAACGGCTACAGGTCGATTGCCTTCCCGCTGATTGGCGCTGGTTCCGGTGGTGGCAAGGCAGTGCGAGTTCTGAAATGTATGCGAGACGAGTTATCGTCCATCAACTTCGACGGTGAGGTCCGCATCGTGCAGTTCAAACGATAATTCCCGTCGTCGTTGTACGGAGCGCAAAGGTGCCCAACAAATTTTTGATCGTTGTGATGCAAGTGGCTTTTATGGTCTCACTCGCTGCGGCGGAGGAACCAGCCGCCAAACTCGATCCGCAACGTTCATTCGGCTACCTAGAAGACATCTGCAAGCTGGGGCCGCGGCCGAGTGCGTCGGTCGGGATGACGAAGCAGCAGGAGTTGCTCGACACGCACTTCACGAAGCTGGGCGCTCAGGTCAGCTTGCAGGAGTTCGACACGCCGCATCCGCTGAAGGGAACTCCGGTACGAATGAAGAATCTGATTGTGTCGTGGCATCCGCAGGCAAAGGAGCGGGTGTTGCTGTGTTGCCATTACGACACGCGGCCGTTTCCCGATCGGGACAAGTCGAATCCACAAGGCATCTTCGTGGGCGCGAACGATGGCGGCAGCGGCGTGGCGTTGTTCATGGAGATGGGGCACTCGCTGCCGGCGATTCAGCCGACGTTTGGCGTGGATATGGTCTTCTTCGACGGCGAGGAATTCCTCTTTCAGCGCGACGGCGGCAAGTACTTTTTGGGCAGCGAATACTTCGCTCAGCAGTACCGCGACCGACCGCCTCCACATCGGTACGTCTGCGGAGTGCTCGTCGACATGATCGGCGATAAGAACCTCAAGATTCGACGCGAGCCGAATAGCTTAAAATACGCTCCCAAAGTCAATCGCAGCGTGTTCGAGACCGCTCGCAGGTTAGGAATCAAGGAGTTCGTCCCCTTACCGATGAAGCAAGAAATCAACGATGACCATATCTCGCTCAATGAGGTCGCTCGAATCCCAACCATCGACTTGATCGACTTCGATTATCCCGCTTGGCACACGACCAAAGACCTACCGTCCGAGTGTTCAGGGGACAGCCTCGCCAAAGTGGGTCGCGTGCTGCTGGAGTGGTTGCAGCATGTGCCAGAAGACGTCGGCCGGTGACTGTAACGGGAATTGAATTGTGGTGCGGGCGTCTCGTCAACACCGGCCACCTAACTGGTGCAGGCGAGCGCCCGCACCACAAGAATTACCGGAAGAAGCTGCGATCACGACGCGATTCGAAATCGGTCGGAGCACGCAGCCTCGGCGGCGAGACCGGCAATGGCTCGGAACGAAACTGTTCGACGGGGACATACTCCTCCGGTACCGGCTGACGAAGTTGTGGTTCGCGAACCGGCGAAGCCGCCGCGTCAACCGCCAATAAAAACGTCAACCAGCCATCCGAGGCATCCGCTTTGGCGAGTCGCAATTCCGACAATCGTTGATTCGGCGAAATCCTCGGCAACGGGAACGCCTCGGGGAAAGTGACCACCGGGATCGCGGCGGCCAACTGTGTGCGAGCCATCGTCTCAACCATGCCGACCAGCGACACACCGGTGTCGGCCTTCGCGAACAGCAGTTGACCCGGCGTGAGTCGCCATTCACCTCGTTCCAAATTTGAAGACCACGGCAATGTGATCTCATCTTGAGCCAGCACCGTTTGGCCGGCGACCTCGATGCCGGCGTGGACGATCAACCGCAATTCGCCGCCGGCAATTGTCACTCGCAGTGGGTCTTTGTTGCCCAGCCGAATCAGCGGAGCGGTCCCAGGCAAAGGCTGTACCGCAAGTTTCTTGTCGCTTGGCAACACGCGACCGCCAAGCTTCGCGACGAACGATTCCAAGACCTCGCGCAGTTGCGATTCGGTCATGGTCTTGCCGTTCAGATCGAGCTTCCGCAGCCACGCATTCAGGACCGACTCATGCAGCCAGACGGTGACGGTGTCGCTGTTGAAGACTTGCTGGTTCGACGAATTCGTTCGGCCGACCTTTTGCCAACTCATTTCAGGAGCTTCCGCCCATGCGGCGGACAGCACCAGTTCCGAATCGGTCGAGCGAGCCGTCAGTCGTTGCGGCCAGAGATCGCCGAATTGCGACCGCAAGCCGTCTCGCCATTCGCGATTGAACTGCGCGAACTGCCGGTCCGCCTGCCGATTGAACTGCGGCCCGAGCTGAGCCGCGAGATGCTCGGCGGTTTCCGCATCGACTTGTTTCCGCTGCTTGTTCGCCGTGTTGAGCGCCACGCTGCGAGCCATCCCGCCGAACAGTGTCCCGTCAAAAGCCGTCGCCGCCGCGACGTGCTCGTTGTGGACATCGACCCACACCTGCGGCCGCTTGGTCGTGATCTGATACCCGTCGAACATCACCGGCTTGACCGCCAGCACGTCATGCCGGCCGAGCGTGTTGACGGCCGCCTGCGATGTCCGGCCGACCGTGTTGCTGTGAACGGCTCCGGTCAGCACGAGGTGCATCTCGGCATCGTCGGAACTTGGCTTGAGATCAACGACGACCCGCGTCGAGGTCAACTGCCGCCCGGTCACGTCCGCCCTCGCGATGACGTCGCGCACGGGAGCGATCTCCGAACGCTCATCGGTCAGCAACCGATTGAGCAATCCCTCCGACAGGCTGATTTGCAGCGGAGCACAACCCGCAACGGCTTGCACAGGAGTTGGCTCAAAGTGCTCGACGCGCGCGACAGAATGCGTTTTGACCGGGGAACGCACGCTGCGCGAAGATGAGAAATACGGATCGACTCCGATCGGCGTCAGTGACCGCGTCGATGGAGAAAAGAATCGCGCCTCCGGGGAAGCAAGTCGAAGCGAGTGATCCAGCCCACACGCGCACCTCGCACCATGTGGCTCACTCGACTGGCCGATTGCCATCGAAGCCGACAACAAACTGAGTCCACCAACGAGAACCGAAAACCATTTCATCGAATCATCTCCCTTGGCCCACCTAGTAACCCGAAGCGTCAGCGAGGGCGGGCGTTCCAGACGGCACCGATGAAAGTCTTGCGAGACGTTCGCCCTCGCTGACGCTTCGGGTTGGTAAGGCCGAGGCATTCTGACAACCGTGTCCACCGACAGGAATCGTCACCGCGAAAAACTTTCGGGAGTTCAGCAGTCTTTGGCTCGTCATGCGGAGCAGTGATGGCTACGTTGTTCCTCATGTTGCCGATTCGCCACTTCGCCGACGAATTGTTGAGACCGTCACGCCGCGAATTTCTCGCGACGACCGGCGGCGGTTTCGGAGCACTTGCGTTCTCTGGCCTGCTGGCCGCGGACGAATCATCGCCGCGCAGCGCTCGGCCGACCCCCAAGCCGGAGTTCAACGGTGGACTGCATCACAAAGCCAAGGTCAAGCGTGTCATTCAGCTGTTCATGAATGGCGGTGCAAGCCCGATGGACACGTTTGACTACAAGCCGGAGCTCATCAAAAAGCACGGCGAGAAAGTGGACTTCGGCCTCAAGGCGGCGGCGACCAGTGTCCCTGGCACGGTCATGAAGTCGCCATTCGAATGGAAACAGCATGGCGAGTCCGGCCGCTGGGTCACGAGCGTCCTGCCGCAGATGGCGACGATCGTCGATGAGCTGGCCTTTCTGATGGCGATGACCACGAAGACCAACGTGCATGGACCGGCGAGCTACATGCAGAACACCGGCTTCACGCAGCCGGGCTTTCCGTGTCTCGGCGCGTGGATGTCCTACGGGCTCGGCCGTCTGACCGACAACTTGCCGATGTTCGTTGTGCTGCCGGATGCGCGCGGGTTGCCGTACAACAACACTGGGAATTTTTCGTCGGCGTTCCTGCCGATGGAATTTCAGGGGACGATCATCAAGGCCAACGCGCCGACTCCGATCAATGATCTCTTTCCGCCGAAAGCCGCCGCGTTCATCACGCACGACAGCGAGGTCGCCGGACTGCGAGTGCTCGAAGAACTCAACCGCGAGCATTTGAAATCGCGGCCGGGAGACTCGCGGTTGGACGCGCGTATCGCCAGCTACGAACTTGCCGCGAAGATGCAACTCGCCGCGCCGGAGGCGCTCGACCTCGCGAAAGAGTCCGAGGAGACGCACAAGACTTACGGGACTGGTTCGGCACCGACCGCTGACTTCGCGAAGAGTTGTTTGACCGCGCGGCGGCTGATCGAACGAGGCGTGCGATTTGTCCAAGTCTGGAGCGGTGCCGGTGGAGCCTCGAACAACTGGGACAACCACACCAACATCGACAAAGAGCTGCCGTTTATCGCCAGCATGGTCGATCAGCCGATCACCGCGTTGGTCCGCGATCTCAAACAGCGCGGCTTGCTCGAGGATACGCTCGTCATCTGGACGACCGAGTTTGGCCGAATGCCGTTCACGCAAGGTGCGACCGGCCGCGATCACAACGGTGGCACGTTCGTGACGTGGTTGGCCGGAGCCGGCATCAAACCGGGAGCGACTCACGGCGAAAGCGACGAGTTCGCCTACAAAACCGCGAAGGACGAAACCTGGAGCTACGACCTGCACGCAACCGTGCTGCACCTGATGGGCATTGACCACACGAAGCTGACGGTTCGTCAAAACGGCATCGACCGCCGTATCACCGATGTGCATGGGCATTTGGTTGAGGATGTGTTGGCGTAGGATGGGCACTCTTGCCCGTCCATACGTATCGAGAATGCTCGGGCAAGAGTGCCCATCCTACGCCAACACGTCCCGATACAGTCGCGCGTGCGCCGCGACCATGTTGTCGATGCTGAAATGCTCGCGCATCCGCTCGCGGCCGGCGTCGCCGAGTCGGCGGGCCAACTTCGAGTCGGCCAAAATCCGATCGGCAAATTGCTGGAAGCCGGCTCGATCGCCGACGCGTACCAAAAAGCCGGTCTCGCCGTCGATGACCAGTTCACGATTCGGCGGAATGTCGGTCGCGATCACTGGCAGGCCGGCGGCCATTGCCTCCATGATCGAGTTCGATTGCCCTTCGAAATCACTCGCGATCCAAAACAGGTCCAAGATTCGGAGCAACTTCGCGGCATCGGCTCGATGGCCAGTGAATCGCGTGTGGTGGTCGATGTCGATGTCGCGAGCGAACTTCATCAGCTTGTCCCGTTCTGGACCCTCGCCGACGATCAGCATGTGAGCGTCTGGCCGCAGAATCGCCACCAAAGCCATTGCGAAGACCAGATCATCCACTCGCTTCTGCTTGGCCAGGCGTCCGACAAAACCGATCACCGGCACACCCCGCGGAATTTCGAGTTCAGCCAGCAGCGCGTCGCGCTCGAATGGAATCGGTTCTGGAACCTCGATGCCGTTCGGGATGACGGTCATGCGATCCTCAGGAAAACCGATCGACTTGTAGAACTCGGCGACCGCGACCGAGTTTCCGATCAGCCGATCCGTTCGGCCAATCAGTTTTTGATCGAGCCACAGTTGCCAATCAGCCTTCCAAACGTCGACGCAGCGCTCCGACACGATCACCTTCGGCCGAGTTTTCCTGCGACGTCCGACCATCAGCCGTCCGTAGGCATTCGCCGCGAACAACCAGGTGTGAACGATGTCAGGTTGCTCGGCCTGGATCAGCCGCCGCAACCGCCACATTGCCACCGGATCGAACTTCCAATGTTTCGCCAGGATCGTCAACCGGACGCCGTGCTGAGCCAGTTCATCCGCGAAGACTCCGCCACGAGTCAGCGCGACGACATGCACGTCGAACTCGTCGCGTGGCAACCGACACGCCAGCAGCGTCAATTGTTTCTCGGCCCCCGACTGGTCGAGCGTCGGCACCAGGAGCATCAGTTTCGTGCGTCGTGCGGCAAGAGACATGAAATCTCAATCTTGATACGTCAAAGGATCGGCCAGTCCCGCATCGGCGAAGCCCTTCAAACGGAGTTGGCACGAGTCACAATGTCCGCACGGCTTGCCCGTCGCGTCCGGGTCGTAGCAACTGGTCGTGAGGCGGTAATCCACACCCAACGCGATACCGCGGCGAATGATGTCGGACTTGCTCAGCGAGATCAGTGGCGAGTGAACGACGAAGCGTCCCGTCTTTTCGACCCCAGCCTTTGTGGCCAGCCGAGCCAATTCGGCGAACTGTTTGATGAACTCCGGCCGGCAGTCGGGGTAGCCGCTGTAGTCCACCGCGTTAACTCCGATGAAGAGGTCGAACGCGCCGAGAACCTCGGCCCAGCCGAGCGCGAGGGACAAGAAAATCGTGTTGCGAGCCGGGACGTAGGTGATCGGGATGCCGCCGCTCAGTTCTGATTCGGTGCGGTCTTTCGGTACGTCGATGTTGTCGGTCAACGCCGAACCGCCAAACTGCCGCAGGTCGATTTGAAAAGTGCGATGCTGTTTCACGCCCTGCGACTCGCAGACGCGACGCGACGCCTCCAGTTCAAACCGATGCCGCTGGCCGTAGTCGATCGACAACGCGAACAGCTCAAAGCCTTGCTGCCGCGCGATCGCCAGTACGGTGGCCGAGTCAAGTCCGCCGCTGACCAGGATAACGGCTTTGGGGTGAGTGGAATTCATGGTCGGCATTCTGGTGGCCGGCGTGCTCAGACGAAAGCGATCGCTCGTGGCCGCTCGCCGGATTTGATCGAGTCCTTTAGCATCCACCACGTCATGCCAACTCCGTTTCCGTGGATGTCCGCAGAACTGGCCGCGCTCGAATCGGCTGGGCTGCGTCGTGGTCGTCGTGAAACTCGGCCGCTCTTCGGCGGAGCATGTGAGATCGACGGGCGACGATTGTGGAACTTCGCAAGCAACGACTACCTCGGCCTGGCCGGTGATCCGCGAGTGGTCGATGCCGCTCAGACTGCGCTCGCCGAAGCGAGTGTTGGTGCGAGTGCCAGTGCGCTCGTCGCGGGTCGGACTCCGTGGCATGTTCGACTGGAACAAGCTCTGGCGAGGTTCGAGGGACAAGAGGCCGCGATCCTTTTTCCGACCGGGTACGCCGCGAACGTCGGCACGATCGCTGCGCTGGTCGACGAGAGCGATGTCGTTTTTTGCGATCGGCTGAACCACGCCAGCTTGATTGACGGCTGCCGCTTGAGCGGCGCGAAGTTGCGGGTGTTTCGGCATTCGGAGTTAGAGACGCTCGAACGCGAATTGCACAAAGCGGCCACGTTTCGGCGGCGGCTGATTGTTACCGACGCGATCTTCAGCATGGATGGCGATGTCGCTCCACTGCGCGAACTGTGTGGTCTGGCCGAGCGGTTCGAGGCCGACGTGCTGGTCGACGAGGCTCACGGTACAGGTGTGTTTGGCGAGCAGGGCCGAGGCGTCTGCGAGCAACTCTGCGTCGAAGACCGGGTCGCAGTGCGAGTCGGCACGCTCAGCAAAGCGATCGGCACACTAGGGGGATTTGTCGCCGGGCCGCAGTCGCTCGTCGATTGGTTGTGGAACAAAGCCAGGCCGCAGGTCTTTTCGACTGCGCTTCCTCCGGCGATTTGCGCGGCGGCTGTGACGGCGATCGAGATCATTCGCAGCGAGCCGGAACGACGTTCGAAGCTGTGGCAGAACTCTGATTTCGTGCGACGCGAGTTGGCTCAATTGAAGATCGACGTGTCGCTTGATTCGGTCGGACCGATCATCCCGATCCCGTTGGGCGATCCCGATGCTGCGGTTGCCGCACAACGGAAACTGGAAGAGCGCGGTTGTCTCGTCGCGGCGATTCGACCACCGACGGTGCCGCAGGGGACGTCTCGATTGCGAATCTCGTTGTCGGCCGCTCACGATGAGTTGGCGTTAAAAACTTTGGTGGCTGCATTGCTGGAGGTGCTGTCGGTTCCATGACGAGTTCCCTTCCGAGTCGCGACGGTTTCGCCGACGAATATCCATTTGAATCGCATTGGTTAGACCTCGACGGCGTGCGGATGCACTTCGTGGACGAAGGCCCGAGCGATGGCGAGCCGATCCTGTGCGTGCATGGCAATCCGACTTGGAGCTTCATCTGGAGGCGGCTGATTCGCGAGCTGTCACCGACTCGGCGAATCATCGCCGTCGATCACATCGGCTGCGGATTCTCAGACAAGCCGCAGGATTACCCGTATCGGTTGGAACAGCACGTCACGAATCTACGGCGGCTGATCGAATCGCTCGAGCTGCGCAACATCACGCTGGTCGGCCATGACTGGGGGGGCTGCATCGGGATGGGTGCTGCGACGGAGTTGCCCGATCGGTTCAGTCGTTTCGTCCTGATGAACACGGGAGCGTTTCGATCGAAACGAATCCCACTGCGGATCGCGGTCTGTCGCATCCCCGTGTTGGGGCCGCTCGCTCTGCGAGGTTTCAATGCGTTCAGTCGAGCGGCCGTCACGATGGCGGTCTCTCGAAAATCGTTGTCGGCAGCGGTCCAGCGCGGACTGCTCGCGCCCTACGATTCATGGGCGAATCGCGTGGCGGTGTCGAGCTTCGTTCAGGACATCCCGCTGCGACCATCGCATCCCAGCTACGCGAAGCTGACCGCCATCGAAGAGGGACTGGCTCAGTTTCGCGACCGACCGATGCTGCTGGTGTGGGGCGAAAAAGATTGGTGCTTCACGCTCGATTTCCACCGCGAGTTTCAGCGGCGATTTCCGCAAGCCGAATCGCACTTGATTTCCGATGCTGGACATTATGTGTTCGAGGATGCACCGGACGAAGTCGCCACCACGGTGCACGACTTCTTGGATCGGACGTCGGACGCGAAGTAGGTCAGCCTTTCCAGGCTGCCCAAAAAGGACTTGGTGCGCTGTTCGCCATTCGGGTCAGCCTGGAAAGGCTGACCTACAAAACTGCGGGAGGGGGGACTCGAACCCCCACGCCTTGCGGCACTGGCTCCTAAGACCAGCGCGTCTGCCAATTCCGCCACTCCCGCGAGGTTCGGTTGCCGGCCGGATGATAGGAGTTGTGAGCGATCGTCTCCAATGTGGATGGCTCAATCTTCTTTCACCGGAATGAACTCGTCGTCACCGCCATCGGTGTCCATGCCGACCGCTTTTCCGGACGGAGGAGGGACGGAGAAGTCATCGTCGTCATCGATCGGAACCGGAAACTCCATGCTGAGTTCTGACTGAGGCGGCGTGACCAAAGCTTTTTTGCGCGGCGGTGGTTCCGTCGAGAGCGGCTTGGCCGCGGAGATTGGCGCTTTGTCGGCAGTCGCTCTCGGCTTTCCGGCTGCGTTCTTGTCGGCTTCGAGCAGGAATCGAACATCGCCGATCATCAACTCGTCGCCGAAGCCGACAGGGGCTTGATTCTCGACGCGTGTGCCGTTGACCCACACGCCGTTCATGCTGCCCAGATCGCGGACCACGAAGTGATTGTTGACCAGCGCGACCGCACAGTGCTTGCGCGAAATCTTGCGGCTATTGAGGATGACTGCGTCGCAATCGGGATGCCGACCGACGAGCACGATCGGCTTATCCAGCACTATCGGCTTGCCTTGCTCGATGGGCACCAAGACTGCGGGCATGTCAGAAAACTCCCGAAACCGGCGAACTTTCGCCACGAAATGCGGGATGAGCATAACCCATGGTTCCACACGAAGCGACCAATTGCCGCATTCCGGTGGTAAGAATCAGACGCGGTGTAGCGTTCACGCGGATGGCGTCGATCGGACATGCTGCAATTGAGATTCCAATGGCCGAAGCCACCAATTCTCAACTGCCAAGGGTCTGCCGCTTCGACGAACTTCACTGCCGTTGTGGCCCGTCCCCGGCCGCAATGCGCGATTGGGACTCCCACGAGCGATAAACCGTCTGGGCCGGCTTGAATCGCGCGCCACCAGAGTTCGAGTTGGTTGCGATCGAGTTTCCCGAATCGCTCGTCTTGCCAGACTTGGAACCGATGCTTGTCCACGAGTCTCGCACCGCACCGGGGCTATCCAGAAACTTGGGGTCCGGTACCGGTGACGAATGCGAATTCGCTTCCGACGCCAACGAAGCCGAGGAAGTCGAGGTGGGCGGCAGCATCGTCACCGGATTGGCGACGATCGATGCCGCGATAAGCGTCGTGCCGATCATCGGCTGACCGATCGTTGGCAAACTTTGATAAATTGGTGCGGGCGCGAACGCCATTCCGCCATACGGTCCGCAAGAAGCTACCGCCACTGGAACATATCCCGTGTAGACCGGCACGCTCGTCTGAGCAATCGGAGCCACATTGATGGGAGCCACCTGTGTCGTTTGATACGAGTACGGCTGGTTCCGTACGGCCTGCCGCGGGACCATTTGCGTCGAGACCTGCGGCACTTGGCGAGTCACCTGAAATGGAACACTGCGATAAGCGATCTGCTGCTGATAGCTCACTTGAGGAATCCGCCTCGTGACTTGCTTGGGGACATAGACCGTTTGATAGCTTCCTTCATCGGCCACAACGTCTCGATACGTCGTGACCGGCACGACCTGCGCGACCGCCTCTTGGCGATACTGCGTGACGACTTCGTTGCGATAGGTCGTCACCTGCTGCGGGACCATTTCTGTCTCAACCACGGGCTGATGCGATTGGCAATTGCAGTGATTGACGGGCCGCTGACAGTTCTTGCAGCCGCGTGAAAAAAGCTGAGCTGACGCTGGCGTCGCTGAAAAACCAACGGGAATCAGCCCCATCACCGCCAGCAGCAGTGCGCCGCGAACGTGCTTCGACATGCCCAAACTCCTTGGCGATCGGCGTCTGCCCCAGAAAGTCGCGTCGCTCGAACCGATGTCCTTCGCGCAAGCTCACGCGGGACACCCCGCGCACTGCGTTCTGTTTCGTATCGGCGACCGGCGCGGCCAACTTGAACGATTGGGAAGAGTTTGACGGCCCAGCGTGTGTCCCCGACTTTGGTTGCGGCACGTATCTGGTTGTGCTCGGAGATCCCGATTTCGCCAACGCAAAAGGCGGTTGATCCGCCCCAATTCCTGACCTATCCGACTTTTGCAATCGTCCCGGCGTTTGGCTAACGTGCCGGTGTTGATCCATCACTATCCGCGATGCCGAACCCGAATCGGAATCTCAATCCCACTTGGAGACTCCTCATGAGCGAAACCTCGTCCACCCTCGTGTCACGTCGTGAGCTGTTGAAAACCTCTGGCCAAGTCGCTGCCGCGTCGGTTTTGGCGGCTGCGGCTTTGCCGGGAGCTCACGCCGCTGAAAGCAACACGATTCAGATCGTTTTGATCGGTTGCGGTGGACGCGGCGGCGGAGCGATCGCGAATGCCCTCGCGACCAAACAAGGGCCGACAAAGCTGATCGCGATGGTCGATGTCTTTCCGGAGAAGCTCAACACCGCTTACCAAAACACCAAGACGAGATTCCCCGATCAGGTCGACGTCCCCGAAGACCACAAGTTCATCGGCTTTGACGGCTACAAGAAGGCGATGGACCTGCTCAAGCCGGGCGATGTGGTGATCCTCACGACGCCGGTGGTGTTCCGCTGGGTGCATTTCGGCTATGCGATCTCGAAGGGTCTGAACGTCTTCATGGAGAAGCCAACGACGACCGATGGACCGACCAGTCGCAAGATGCTGGAACTCTCCGCCGAGTCGGTGAAGAAAAATCTCAAGGTCGGCGTCGGCCTCATGTGCCGCCACTGCAAATCGCGCGGCGAACTGGCTCAGCGGATCAAGGCCGGCGAGATTGGCGACCTGACGCTGCTTCGAGCCTACCGCATCGCCGGTCCAACTGGCTCGGCCTCTGTCGGCCCGAAGCCCGAAGGGATGAGCGAACTCGCTTACCAGATCAAGAACTTCCACGGCTTTCTGTGGCTGAGCGGCGGCGGTTTCAGCGACTTCTTGATTCACAACATCGACGAATGCTGCTGGATGAAGGACGCCTTTCCGGTCGAGGCCAAGGGTCACGGCGGACGACATTATCGTGGCGATCAAATCGACCAGAACTTCGACACCTACAACATCGAGTACACATTCGCCGACGGCACGAAGATGTTCATGGCTGGCCGCACGATGCCCGGCTGCCATCAGGAGTTCGCGACCTTCGTGCATGGCACGAAAGGTTCGGCGGTTGTTTCACAAGCTGGACACCATCCCTCGAAGGCTCGCATGTACAAGAGCCATCGCATGGTCAAGGAAGATTTGATCTGGGAATGCGCCAAGCCCGAGGCTGATCCGTACCAACTCGAATGGGAAGACCTGATGACGGCGATCCGCAACGACAAGCCGTACAACGAAGGAGAACGGGGCGCGAAGTCGAGCCTCGTCACCGCGATGGGCCGCATGGCCTGCCACACTGGCCAGATCGTGACTTATGAGGACATGCTCAACTGTGAGCATGAATTCGCCCCGAACGCCGACAAGCTGACGCTCGACGGCCCTTCGCCGCTGATGGCCGACGCCAATGGCAAATACCCGGTCCCGAATCCGGGCATCAACACTCGTCGCGAGTACTAAAGTCCGGCAGTGAGCGGTTGCCGAATCACTCTTCACCTTCGTGTCTTTGTGCCTTTGTGGTTAAAAACTCTAAACCACCAAGACACAAAGGCACGAAGGTTTTTTAAGCCATGCTGCAACGACGACTGGTCTTCCAAGCTCTGGATGCCTCTTGGACCAGTCTGGCGGTGTTGGTTTTGGTCGTGGCCGCGGCGGCGCTGGTGGTCTTGCTGTCGAAGTACGAGCGAAAGCTCGTGCCGGTACATATCGGCTACGAGCTGCTGGTTTTGCGACTGGCTGTGATCGCCGTCATTTGGCTGGCGCTGTTGCAACCGGTGTTGACATGGAACATTGACCGCGAACGAACTGGCCGAATCGTCGTCGCGCTCGACTTATCCGAGAGCATGACCACGCCGGATCGAATCGCGACCAAAGCCGAAAAACTGCAAACCGCGATGGGACTCGGCATGATCGGCAACGATCAGAACCGTGACCGCTGGCTGCGAGTGCTCGCCGATTTCGAGGCGGAGCGCGAACCGAAATGGGTGGATGACGACGAAGGTGCGAACGCGGAACAACGAGCGACGCTGGCGAAGACCCGCAAGGAACTCGTCAACGAGACATTTCAGAAGCTCGACAAACTGCCGCGTGCCGAGATCGCTCAGAGACTGATCGGTGACAAAGAAAAGACCGAAGGCTGGCTGGCCGAGTTGCAGAAATCATTCAATGTCGAGCTGCGAGTCTTCGGCGGCAAGTCGGTGCCGAGCGAACTGGAAACGCTCGCTGACACGGTACAGAGGCCGCCGGATGCGCTGGCCAAGTCGATGACGAATCTGGTTTCGGCGCTGGAAACCTCATCGGCCGAGCAATCGCCGATCAAAGCCTTCGTCGTGCTCTCGGACGGCCGCGAGACGTCGGGCAGCGATCCGGTCTCGGTCGCGCGACGCTGGCGGGAGTTGAACGTCGCGGTCTTTCCGGTCCTGATCGGTTCCGAGCGGCGGCCAAAGGACATCGTGCTCGACTCGCTCGACGTTCCGCCAGTCGCGTACCTCAATGACAAGCCGATTGTGCGAGTCACGCTGCAAGCGGCGGGCTTCGAGGGCGAGTCGCTCAACGTCGTTCTCGAACAGAAGGACGCCGAGACGCAAACGCGAACGCTCCTCGTTCCCAAGTCCGACTCCGGCCTGCCACCCGTCGTCGTGGCCGAGTACTTGCTCGACGCGACGAAGATCGGCCGTCAGCGATTCACTGTCCGCACCGATGTGCTCCCCGGTGAGACGCGTGACGACAACAACGCACGCGACTTCTCGCTGCTGGTCGTGGACGACAAAGCGAAAGTGCTGCTCGTGGAAGGCGAAGCCCGCTGGGAGTTCCGCTTTCTCGAAGCTGCATTCGCGCGTGACGAGCGAGTCCGACTCGAACGGGTCTTGTTCCAGCAACCACACCTCGGATTGTTGCCGGAGACGTTTTTCCCGCGACGCCTCGATTGGCCCGGCCCAGAGACCCCCATCGAAAAATCGCCACTGGCTGAATTCGACCTCGTCGTAATTGGCGACATCGCACCGCTTGATCTGTCGGAACCGTTGCTTGCGCAGTTGGAGAAATTCGTTTCAGACATTGGTGGCACGGTCGTCTTCACGGCCGGAAAGCGACACATGCCGATGCAGTATCGCTCTCCGACGCTCGACAAACTGCTGCCGGTCACAAAACTCCGCGCCGCCAATTCGCTCGATCCGCCGACAACTCCGCCACACCTGCGAGGCTTTCATCTGCGGCTGACTCCCGATGGCGAGCGAGAAGGGAGCCTGCAACTCGGTGGCGATGCCGACATGAATCGCGCGACGTGGAAGAATCTGCCCGGCCACCCGTGGGTGCTGATTGGCGATCTCAAGCCCGGAGCGACCGTGCTTGCGACCGCTGACGACGGGCAGGCGCTGCCGCCGGAAATGGAACGCTCACGAGCACTGATCGTCGAACAGTATTACGGACTTGGCCAAGTCTTCTGGCTGGGCTTCGACAGCACTTGGCGCTGGCGGCATCGAGTCGGCGATCAGCACCATCATCGCTTCTGGGGACAGATGGCTCGCACCGCCGCGCAGAACAAGGCGTCGTCCGGAAATGAGTTCGTGAAGTTCGGCCTTGAATCGACCGACGTGCAGGCGGGCCAGGACGTCGTCTTCCGAGCACGTTGGACTCCGCCACTGCTGGCGCGTCGTCCTGACGTGAAAGCCAAAGTTGCCATCTTCCCGCGACACGATGCCAAGCCTGATCAACCGCTCGCGACGGTTGATCTCACGCCCGATCAAGCTCGCTCGTCGGTGCACCAAGGCCGTTGGCTCGCACCGACTGCCGGCGAGTACCGCGCGGTCCTCAAAATCGACGGCCCACCGCTCGGTGGCCCCGCCGACAAAGAAATCGCCGCCGACTTCCTCGTGCGTGGCCCGCTCACGAAAGAACTGGGCGACGTCACCGCTTCGCGCACGTTGTTGGAACAAATGGCCCAAGTGTCGCGAGGCAAGTTCCTTATGCCGCATCAACTCAGCGAACTGCCAAAACTCATCCAACCCGAAGACCTCGCCATCAGCGAAGCGCACGAGTACACCCTCTGGGATCACTGGCTGCTGCTGACCGTGCTGTGCGGACTGCTCACGGCCGAGTGGATTCTGCGAAAATGGAACGGACTGCCGTGAGTCAGCGATGCACACGATGGCCACACTCAAACTAATCCGAAGCGTCAGCGAGGGCGGGTGCTCCAGAAGCCGTCCAAGTCGGTGAAGCGTTTGCCCTCGCTGATGCTTCGGGTTGATATGCCGTGACGATCACCAACGAAGAGATGCGTTCATGCCCCCAAAAGTACAAACCGTTTCTGAATTGACCGGCGAGATCAAAGACCTGATCGAAGGCAACTTGCCGGAGGTTTGGGTGCGCGGGGAAGTCTCCAACTGCCTGAAGGCCAACTCCGGACACGTTTACTTCACGCTGAAAGACGAGGGAGCACAGATTGCAGCGGTCGTGTGGCGGAACACGGCAGCGCGGTTTCGTTTCGACATGCACGACGGTTTGCAGGTTGTCGTCAACGGTGCGATCGAGGTTTACAAGCCGCGCGGTTCGTACCAGGTCATCGTGCGGCAACTCATTCCGCAGGGAGTTGGCGCACTGGAGCTCGCGTTCCGGCAGATGCACGCGAAGTTGGAGGCAGAGGGGCTGTTCACCCCGGCTCGCAAGCGGCCGATCCCGCGATTTCCGCAACGGATCGCGCTCGTGACCAGTCCATCGGGAGCGGCAGTGCGTGACATGATTCAAGTCATCACGCGCCGCTGGCAGGCGGCTGACATCGTCATCGTGCCGGTCAAGGTTCAAGGCGACGGAGCCGCTCAAGAAATCGCGAACGCCCTGCGCAATGTGCATCAACTGCCGAATGTCGATGTCGTGATTTGCGGCCGCGGCGGCGGCAGCCTCGAAGACTTGTGGGCGTTTAACGAGGAGGTCGTCGCTCGCGCGATTGCCGCGTGCCGGCTGCCGGTCATTAGCGCGGTTGGCCACGAGATCGACGTCACGATCGCCGACTTGGTCGCCGACGTTCGAGCGCTCACCCCCAGCGAGGCGGGCGAGCGAGTGGTTCCCGATCACGCGGAGGTGACTCGTGCGCTCGACAATCTGCAACAGCGATTGGTGAGCGGTTTGCAAAACCGAGCGGGCAAAGCTCGGCTACAACTGGACGGTCTCGCGTCGCGCCGTGTTTTCACTCGGCCATTCCAGCGCGTGCATGACGAACTGACTCGGTTCGACGAACTCGACGTGCGGTTGCGGCGAGCGATTTGGCAGCGAGCGGTTGTCGCCAAGCAGCAGCTCGATCTTTCCGCTGCGACGCTCGATGCGCTCAGCCCGCTTAAGGTGCTTGGCCGAGGTTACTCGATCACACGTCGTGCCGAGACCGGTGATCTCGTGACCGCGTCGGACCAACTGGCAATCGGCGACCGAATCACGACAATCCTCGCCGCCGGCCAACTCACCAGCCGGATCGAGTCCACTGACAACACTTGAGCGATTGCAATGCCCGCAACTCCCAATGCCGAACAACCGACCTTTGAGGCGGCACTCGCCGAGTTGCAGCGCATTGTCGGCGATTTGGAGAATGGCAGCGTCGGTCTGGAAGAATCGCTGACTCGCTTCGAGCGCGGAGTCGCATTGCTCAAAACCTGCTACGCGACGCTCGAACGAGCTGAGCAACGCATCGAATTGCTGGTCGGTACACGCTCGGACGGGACGCCCGTCATGCAGCCGTTCGACGCGAGCGCCACCGCAGATGCGGAAACTCCGACCGCTGGCCGACGACGATCTCGCAGAGCGAAGCCCGAAGTGACGCTTAAATCCGAGAAAACCGAGGACGATTCAGACACCGGATTTCTATTTTGAAAAACCAGCCCGACGCGCAAGCGAGGGGTTGCTGCGAGATCCCGCGCCTGCGCGTCGGGCTAGTTGAACTCACCTTGCCAGCCAGCCGCCGTCGATGACGACCACGCTGCCGTGCATGTAGTTGCTGGCGTCGGACGCGAGATACACGGCCAAGCCGGCTAGTTCATCCGGGCGACCCCAACGTCCGCAGGGGATGCGATCGAGAATTTGAGGCGCTCGCAAGGGATCAGTTCGCAGTGGACTGGCCATGTCGGTTTCAAAATAGCCCGGCGCGATGCAGTTCACGTTGATCCCTTCCGACGACCAAGTGACGGCCAACGATTTCGTCATGCCAGCGATCGCGTGCTTCGCGGCAGCGTAGGCGGGAATGTTCAGACCCGCCTCGAACGACATGATGCTGCCGATGTTGATGATCTTGCCTCGGCCTTTGCGCTGCATGTGCGGGTAGGCTTGCTGGCTGAGGTCAAACATCGCGGTGACGTGCAGTTCCATCTGTCGTCGCCAAGCCTCTTCCGGGAAGACTTCGGGCCGCTGACGCACTCCGTCACCGGCGTTGTTGACGAGGATGTCCACATGCCCCGCAAGTTCAACGGCTTTGCCGATCAATCCTCGCCGTTGCTCTGGTTCGGAGAGATCGCATTGGATGTCGAAGAAACGTCGTCCGGCCGATTCGACCAACCGCCGAGCTTCGTCCGCTTGGCCGTGCTTTGAGATGCAGACGATATCTGCGCCAGCTTCGGCCAGTCCCCAAGCCATCGACTGACCCAACCCACGTCGGCCGCCAGTCACGACAGCGACTCGGCCATCCAATTTGAAGAGATCGAGAATCATGGTGCGGCGATGATGGCGAGAGGTTCGGCGAAGGGCAACGTAGGATGGACACTCTTGCCCGTCCCTTGTCCGAGATGAAGATGGGCAAGAGTGCCCATCCTACTGTCATCGACGGCCAAACCGCGTCACGTCGCGGTAGCGGTACGTCCCGCCGTTTTCGCGAGCCAGCTTCTTCAGAAAGTTGTCGGCCGAGATCTCGGGGCCTTTGCCGAATTCGACGCAATGAATTTGCGTGCGGCCATTGTTGGACGTTTTGATCTCGTGCAATTCGCGAGCGGACAGGATTGGCTGATCTGCGTCCGTCAGAAAGAACAGGTGCTCCGGCTGGTACCGGAGAGCTTTCTTCAAGGCTGGCATGTGATCGGTGCCGCCGTCCGGTTGCACGCTGGAGATGAATTGGCGAGCGAGCGTGCGGTTGATGTCAGTGGCCCATTGCATCGATGGGCGGTCGCCAGTTCCGGTCAACTCCAACAGGCCCTGGTTGTAGAAGAGCACCTGAAACTGTTGCGTCTGCTCGAGCGCCGCGAGGCTGACGACGAGTTCTTCTTTCGCGACTCGAATCGCACCGTGATCGTACATGCTGCCAGAACGGTCGAGGACGTAGACGAAACGATTCCCCTTGGCAGCGATGTCGAAGAAAGTGGTCTGTCCCAACCCCGACGTTTCTTCGCCGCCCGTCGGACGGCGTCCGGAAGACTTGATGAGTTCCTTCGCATCGGCCGGAGATGTCAGCGACGCGACTCGGCCGGGGCCGAGCACGAGCAAAGCCGAGTTTGTCGGCACACTCAGCAGATCGGCGATGGATTTGTCGTCGCCGACAATCGACTTTTCCAACTGCGGAGTTCCGTCATCGCGTGTCAACGCTTCGTTGGGATTGGCGGCGTTCTGGTCGGCGGGCTGCTCGGCCACTTCGCGCGGGACATGCAGACCGATTTCGCGAAACGTCCCGTCGCCCACTTTCGGCCCGACCGTCCCCGACGACGAGCAGCCGCGCAGGATCACTGCCATCACGAAGAACAACACGATGTGCGAGACAATTGACAGCAACCAACTCGGAACCACAACGTCCAACCGATCTCGGCCGTCGTCGATGCCAGCGCCAAGTTTCAATTCCGGGACGGGCTGCATGACATCACTTGTCGTTCCCGCGTTCCTGTCCGCGGCGCTTGATCTGATCCAAGAATTGGGGCGTCAGATCTTCCGGAAACATCCCTTCGGGTGGGACGAACTTGAACTTCGCAGCAGGAATCGTGGTGTCCGTTTCAATTTCCGAAAAGTCGAGGCTGACCTTCGGCCGCAAAAGATTCTCCGCGTTGCGGCCGAGATACAGGATGCGTCGCGGGAAGAGTGACTCGCCGTCGAGGTACAGGCGAATGCGAGAAGGCACGTAATCGGGCAGCGGTGCATCGAACTTCGTCCCCTGCCAGAACGTGAGCATGTCGGGTTTCCAGCCCCCTTCGATCACAACCAGCTTGCGGCCATCCGCAGTGTCCTCTTTGTACTGATCGAACTGGATGGACTTGCCAATAGACGCCAGCAAACCAGGGAGTCCGCCGAAACCCAGTTCAACGGTGATCAGATTGTCCGACAGGCCATTGTCCGCGGCGGCCTGCAGGATTTGCCGCACGTCGCGGCGTGAGATGCGAACGTCACCACCCACTTTATGTCGAGTCCACAAGACTTGGCCGTCGCAGACTTCCAGAATTGAGCCTTCGGTGTCGCCCAGTTTCACCTGAAACTCCAACCGCAATCTCAAGTCCGCGCCGCCCCCTTGCAGGTAGCTGCCGTTGATCGTGAACCGGCGATTGGCCAAAGCCACGGTTTCCACCAGCTTGGCCTGGATCGACTGATAGGACAGCAACCGTTGTCGAGCCTGATCGAGCGCCGCCTTGGCTTCCGGCGACTCGGGGCCGGGGGCATCCGCCATGAGCGGAGTCGGAGCCTTCAAGGGAAAATTCTTTGCCGGCTTCTGCTCGAAGCCGGGAGCTCGTTGGCCCCAGACTTCGGGAGACTTCTGCCAAAAAACGACGAGCGCCATCGCGGTGACGGCCAATGTGAATTTGGGAAGACTTTTCATATCGCCTCGAAGATTCCGGATTTGCCAAAGATTCGGATCAGGCAGAACCGAAATTATCCATGTGTCGCAGAAGTGGATGCTGTCCTGGCATTCGAGTTCATCAAGCGGTGCTCAGTCGGCCAAAACTGCCGGCTGAACTCGGCAACGACGAACTAAACGCGGCGGAGTTTAGTTACAGCACGTCAGCAGAGCGACCCCAAGGTCGGGGTGCATGACCGTCTCAGGTCGAAGGGACTCGCGATGAGATTTTACTTTCTGGCACTCGGAACTTTGGTCGTGGTCTGCTTTGGCTGCCACCTCGATGGTCAGCAGTTGATCGACAAAGGGGAGTACGTTGCTCCGCCTGCGTCGATGATAGCTCGACCCGGCCCAATGGTCGATCTGCCGCACCCGGCGATCTTCAATTCGATGGGGCCGGCGCAGCCGCGCAGCTTCCAATCGGCGACGACGCAAGTTCGCTTCGTCGGGCCGATTGGCATGAACATCGGCTGGAAGATCGGTCCGGGCTACGCCAACAACCAGTTGGTCACCCCGAACCGTTGGGAGTTCTCGCAAGGAGCGACCTACCGCCTGAAACTGTCCAACATCACCGGACGCGAGGCTCTCACGCTGTACCCGACGTTGCAAGTCTATCCCGGTCATCCGACGACCGACGGTTACCTCGGCCACAACAGCGTGCCCATCGAACTGACTGACGAAGATCTCGATCAAATCGAATCGAACAACTACGTCACGAAAGTGATCTACTTGCCGGACGCGAAGTTCCAAGAACTGGCGATCGCCGGTGTCGAGACGCTGTCCTCAACGCGGCTTGATCCGGGAGTTGATCCCGTCTCCGAAGCGGATCGTCGAGGCACGATCATGGTCGTCCTGCGAGTCGGCAACAAAAACCTCGAACAGCAAGGTGCCGGCGATCCAACCGCCGAGTTGGACAATGGCCTGCAACAAGTCAGCTACGACGCCGATGGCGACAAGGGTGAGATCGTCCCGCCCGTGCCCGTCGAAATGGAAGGCGGCCTCTATGCCGGAGTCCCTGGCCCGATGATCGTCGGTGGTTTCGGTTCGCCGCACGGTCCCGTCGCGGGAACGAACGGCACTCCGATGTGGGGCATGCCAGTCACCTCGACCCCGATTGGATTGCCCGGCCCGCCGCACCTGCCCTTCGGGGCACCAGCCGGGCTTAAGTCACACACAGTTCGCAATCTGACAAAGATCGAACTGCCCGACCCCGTCGATCACATGCTGATGGACGTGAAGCACGAACCCGGCATGCGTTTGCCGAAGCCAGTCAAGCACGTCGAGTACAGCGAGAAGCATCCGATCTACGGACCGGGACAAGTCTCGCAACCGAATTGGAATCTCAATCGCTAACGCCCCCACGAATCGGGTCGAGGCCGCATCTGCGGCCTCAATCCATTTCTGCCATCCACCGACCTTCAACCCCACCTTCCGCCCATGTGCGCATCTCTTCTTTCCGAACTGCTGTGTCTGCGCCGGCTCGGTTTAATCACCGATCTGTGGGCCGCGTTGAAGCGCTGCCGGCTCGTGGGAATGCTGATGAGCATGGCTCTCGTGTGTGGTTTGTCGTGTGGCACGGCTCAGGCGCAGACCAAAGCGGACGCCCCGCCACGTCTGCTGATGGATCAGCGCGTCCCTCCCGGCACTTGGGGCCAATGGGTGCAAGCCGCCGGTCGAGTTAACGGCTTTGAGTTTCAAGCCGTCAGCGTCGAGTTACCTTCAACGGGAACAGTGACCTGGTTTGTTGGCTCTCGTGACGATGTTAAGACCACTGCGAATGTGAAACTTGCGGTGGCTCAGTCCTACCGACTCAAGCTCAGCGACATGCCGGAGTTTCCTGGCATCGAGCTGTATCCGTCGATCGAATTGATCGACCGCCTGCATCCTCCCGCCGGCCAGGCCGACAAATTCTCGATGCCATTGCCGTTCACGATCGACGAGATCGACGCCGCGATCCAAGGCCGGATGATCACGAAGGTCGTGTACCTCGAGCAGCCGCAACTGGCGTTACCGTTTGAATTGAGTGGCGACACGGCTGTCCGAACCGTCGAACCCCGAGCCAATCTCATCGAAGAGGCTGACAAGGCAGGACGTCCGCTGGCTCTGATCCGCTTGGGTGGCCGATTGCCTGCCTCGAATGAAACACGTGGAGCCTTTTTCGGCAACGGTGCTCCGGTGCTGACCAGCTCCGCGAAGTCGATTTCAACAGATGCCATTCAGCAAGCGGTCTTATTCTCCGCCGCCGAACCGCGAGTCCAGCTTGCGTCGCACAACGATTCCCCCAATGCGTCCGGCTTCAAACAAAACCGATCCGGCCTGATCGCGACCAGCCCGGCGCTCGCCGAACAATTTCCGGACGAGTACCTCTTCGACGGCGGCGACCGTGATTACCCGGTGCATTACGACGGTGCCATGATGATTGGTGTCGAAACCGAAGACACTGTCGCCGAGTTCCGCGATCACAACGGGGACCGCAAAGTCAAAGCCTCGAACCGCGTCGCGATTTACTCGCCACGATTCGCCGCCGTGCGAATCTTTACGGGCATCAGCGAGGGGACCAACATCCAGCGGCCCATCAGCAACGTGGACCAAGTTCAAGGTGCCGCCTTGCGTCAAAAAGTCGGCGGAAAAACCGGCGTGCAACGGGACCGCGTCCAAGGTGTGCGAATGCGTTCGCGAGCCAGCGGAATCTTCAGCCAGTCGACTCGCCGAGATGTTTCGGCCGCGAAGGGGATTACTCAGCACGTCAAGCTGCTGAACCTCTTCGAGGGGGTTCAATTCCTGCACGACGGAAAAATCCGGCAGTCCGAGATGGCTCAACTGCATCGCGGTATGAATGCGGCGACGACGTGGACGCGAGAGTTGAATCCGGTCATCGTGGCGAGTCTGACGGCGACTCAAGAGGTCTACGCCAACTTCAAAGTTGCCGAAATGGTCGGCATCGACGAAGGACACAAGAAGCCTGGCCACTTGCGACTCGTGAAACTTGCCGACAAAGAATCCGCGAAGCCGGGCGACGTGATCACCTTCACGATTCGCTTCGACAACCTCGGCGACCGCGAACTGCGAAACGTCCGGCTGATCGACAACTTGACGCCACGACTCGAATACGTAGACGACAGCGTCAGCAGTGACCTTCCCGGCTCGATCAACGTCGATGACAACGGCGAAGGGAGCCACATCCTGCGATTGGAACTCGACAACCCGCTGGCCGGACACACCGGTGGTGTGATCACCTTCCAAGCCAAACTTCGATAATCCTGCGGCATCGCGAGTGAGGGAGAGAGAACCGGAGCCTTCCGGTCCCAGACTTGTGACACGGCTATTGGCCCGCCGAACTTCGGCGGGCCTTTTTCGTTGGCGTAAGATGGACACTCTTGCCCGTCCGGACGGGCAAGAGTGCCCATCCTACAGTCACTTGATAATCGTGGCCGCGATCTTGTCCAGCGTCACGATCTCGGCTCGATCACCCGCCGCTCGAACCAATTCGCAGATCAGCCGGACGATCCGGAAGTCGGGGTCTTCAACGACCAAACAGGACGGATGCACGAGCAGATCGAAAACGGCTCGGTTCTCAATCGCCCATTCGACGGCCAAACGGATCGCCTTCAAAAACGCATCGAGCGACCAGCGCGTCGCGCGAAACGCGCCGACATCGCTGATGGGACTCATCGGCACTTCGATCAACCCACTGGGATAAGCGAACGGTTGAGCGTCCGCCTGTGCCTTTACGATGCTCTCGAAGATATCCGCCGTGGGCGTCTCACCCACCTTGCCGTAAAGATGCGCCGGATATTTCGAACTGACCCAGGTGAAGCCCTGATCGAGCAACATTTTCTGCACGTCCGGCTTGTCAGTCAGCCCGTTGTTGAATCCGCCGGGCGTGCGAAATCCGTTGACTTCGATGCCAGCTCGCGCCTTCAACGCCTTCGTCGTGACGCGAATGTTGCGGTCGATGACTTCACGAGCTGTTAGCCCTTCGATCAGCCACGAAGCACGCTGAAACCGAAACTGTGTCTCTTCCGGCTTCGTCGCCTTCACGTTGACGTGGTCGTAAGTGTGATTGCCTACGGCGTGCCCTTCGGCCGCAATCTGTTTGAGCCAATCAACGCTGGGATGTTCGAGCACTCGGCCGACGCAGAAGAAATGAATGACTCCGCCAAGTTCTTTCACGAGCTTCGCGGCCTCGACCGAGTACCGTTTGGTCGCGTCGTCGAGGTTCCCCTTCTCGTAGTTCCATTCGGTCTGCTCGCGTTTCGGATACTGCGCGCTCATCTCCAAGTCGAGCGTAATCGCAATGCGAGCCTTGCTCGGCTTCGAGGGCGCGGCGAAGAGTGTCGGACTGAGGCAACTCAATGTTCCGGCAGTTGCGGCACGGAGCCAGTTGCGACGAGACAGCGGTGAGCGAATGGACAACAGTGACATCGTAGCCTCCCACGGAATTGTTCCAGTTGCCGAACATGATGCGGGCCACACGGCGTCATTGCAAACATCGCGGTGTTATCGAGGCACAACGACTGGCAAGAACTTCCTGACGGCCTTGGAAACATCGGTCCCCGAAGTCTCCAGCACGTCGTTGTGGTCCGCATTCGGAAGTTCGACGAATTGCTTGGCGACTTCGGAGGCTGACTTTTCGGGAGCAGCGGCAAACAGTTGTTTGCCGAGTCTCAGCGGGATGATCGTGTCGCGGCGGCCGTGGAATTGTAGCAGCGGACAGGTCACGTCTCGAATGCATTGCACGCTGGGGAAGCGGTCGATCAACAGCCAGCGAACTGGCAACCACGGAAAATGATACGCACCGGCATCAGCCAGCGAACTGAACGTCGAACGCAGAATCAATCCGGCTGGCGGAGTCTTCTTCCGCGTCAACTCGCTCGCCAAACCGATCGCCGCCGAGGCCCAGAGTTTCTCCGGACGACTTGATAGAAAACTCCCACTGTCCGGCACAATGCGGAGAGGAGTGGCGAGTGGCAACGGTTGTGACGATTCCGCCAGCAATTTCTTTCGTGGCCAATTTGCATCGCTCAAAAGTTGACCTAAAGTCATCCCAACGTCATCGACTGAGGCGATGCGGCAACGCTCGCGAGGTGGTGACACCACAGACCAACATTGATTGACACCTGAGTTTGGGTGTGGCGTCGTGAGGCAGCCGTTCGGCTGGTTCGAGGGCGCGGAGGTTGGGTTCGGGGCATGGACCTGTTCCGGTGTGGGTTGCAGTCGGTGTGATCAGGCTGCGACAGGAATTGGTTTCGTGACACCCAGCTTCGGGGGACAGGGGTATGGCGCTCGGATTGTTTCGCCAGCGGATTTGGCTGGCTCTGCTTTTGGCGTGCGCGCTGTGCGTGGCGCGGGGCGAAGCGGTTGCAGCTCCCAAGCTGCGATCTGGAGTCACCGACTCGCGGCAAGCGTTGCAAACCGGCGAAGAGTTTGAACGGACGCGCCGCTGGATCGACGCCATCGAGCACTACGAAGCCTCGATCAAGAAGTGGCCGGACGATCGAGATCTGAGCTATGGACTGCGACGCTCGAAGATTCATTTCGGCATCGAACGACGCTACTCGGACAGCAGCTTCCGCTCGAACATGCTGACGATTTCGCAACACGATGCACTCACTTTGTTCGACGAAGTCATCAATAAGATCAAGTCGCACTTCGTCGATCCACTCAGCTCGACGTCGTTCGTCTCTCACGGGACTGAGAGCCTCTACATCGCACTGGCCAACGAGAAATTCCTCGAACATCACCTCCCTGGTCGCCGCGCGGCGATCCAAGGCGGCATCGCGAAGTTTCGCGAGACGCTCCGCACGCAGTATTGGAACAAGCCACTGAACAGCGGCTATTCGGCCCACCAGACAGTCTCAGAGGTGGCGGGCTTGGCCGAAGCTCAGTTCGGCTTAGACAGTACCGCCGTCGTGATGGAGTACGTCTTCGGAGGTTGTCATGCACTCGACGATTACAGCAACTGCCTGACTCCCGACCGGCTGAGCGATCTGTACGACAACATCGACGGCGAGTTCGTCGGCCTGGGGATCGAGATGAAGGCCGAGGCGGGCCGAGGCATGTCGCTAGTCAACGTGTTGCCGGAGAGTCCGGCGGCTGAGGCGGGCTTGGTCGCGGGCGATTACATCGTCGGCATCGACGGGCACGACTGCCGCAACATGTCCACGGACGAAGCTGCCGGTCGCCTGAAGGGGATGCCCGGATCGCGAGTTCGTCTGGACGTTTCCGGTCTGACTGCTGCCGATCGCCGCACCGTCATCGTGGCTCGACGAGCCGTGCAGGTGAAGAGCATCCCGATCGCCAAGATCGTCGATGAGTCGCGAGGTATCGGCTATATCCAGATGACCGGCTTCCAGAAAAGCTCGCCCGCTGAACTCGACGAGGCTCTGCAAAAACTCAACCGCCAGGGAATGCGCGTGCTGATTTGGGATCTGCGAGGCAATCCCGGTGGATTGCTCACCGCAGCCGTGGAAGTGCTCGACCGCTTCATAGACAACGGTGTGCTGGTCTCCACGAAAGGTCGCACCGGAGATCAGAACATGTCGTACTCGGCTCATCGACAGCAGAAGTGGAACATTCCACTCGTGCTGTTGACCGACGAGAACAGTGCCAGCGCCAGCGAGATCGTCGCCGGTGCCGTGAAGGATCATCAGCGCGGCGTGATCGTCGGCCGCAAAACCTACGGCAAGTGGTCGGTGCAGAGCATTTTCCCGATTCAGCGCAGCGTCGGCCTGCGACTGACGACCGCGAAGTTTTACTCGCCGGCCGGCAAGACGCTCGGAAAAATCGGCGTCAAGCCCGATGTCGAAGTCGCGTTGCCCGATCACGTCGTGTTGCACCGCGGCCCGATGGCCAACTCGCTCGAAGACGATCCTGATATCCGCAAGGCTCTGGACGTCGCCCGCGAACAGGCCGCCGGACGTCCGATGTTCTCGAACCGATAGCCTCGTTCGTAGGATGGGCACTCCTGCCCGTCCTGGGTCGGGCAAGAGTGCCAAACCTACGGCTTTGCCGGAACCGTTGCGATCGACGCTTTGCCGCGATCGAACAAAAGCTGTCCGATCAAGCGACCGTCTTTGATGGAGATGATTGCCGCACCGTGATGTGCCACGCCGAGGCCGGTCGCGCTCCGAACATCCCAGACCGAGTCACGAGCTTGCAGGCTGCTGGCCGCGAGTCCTCCCGCCGCCATCGCACCCAATGAAGTCAGCCAGTCACGTCGATTGGTCATGTCACTCTCCTGTGGGAGGATGGTGGTATTCGTGGAGCCAGTGTAGCCCGCTCTCGCCGAGAGCGGAAAAGAGCCTTCGGCCAGAACGATCTCCGGAGGTTGGATCGAGCATCGCGAGACCCACCACAGCACCATTTCGGGTGGGTCTGATGACTCGACCAAACCCTACGCCTGAGCCGCCAGCAGATCGCGGAGCAGGTCGGCGAAGGCGGACTCGAAGGCGTCGTGGTTTTTCCAGTTCGAGAAGTCGGGGATGTGGTCTTCGCGGAGTTCGACAACGAAAAATCTTTGCCGGTGTCGGCGTCGAAGCAGTTCCAGTCGCGGATGCGGTCGATGCTCACCAGCCGGATGGGGAACAGTTTCTGACGCTTCTCGCGGAGTTCCGCGTGATGAACTTTGCGAAGCTCGGTCTGCACCCATTCGCTGTTCAGGCTGTGCTCCGAGAGCACCAGCAGCAGGCGGTCGTTGACCTGGATGGCCCGGTCGATTTGCTCGCAGAGTTTCTGGCCCCCCGGCATGTCTTTCGGAGCGAACCAGACCCGCAGCTTTTCGCCACGCAGCTTCGCGTGCAGCCGCCGAGCGAACTCATCGTCCTGTTGTTGGGCGCTGTTTGTTTTGTGTTTGAACCTGTCCGAGGAAAACGACGTTTGTTTGTTCCTATTTGTTTCTTCTGCGAGTTTCTAACCCACTTGTGTTAGGCAAGGCCATCACGGTTCCACTTCAAGTTCAAAAGCCGGGTCATGACCGCCATCACAGCCAGTCCGAGGACACAAGCCGCCGTGACACTGATCGCAACCGTTGCCAGAGCCCCGAGACTTGGCTGCACCGCACTCTCGAGTTGCGGAACTTCTCCAATGCAATCAAATCACCGAGGGAATGCGAGTACGCATTCTCAGATCGGTTGCCAGCCGAAGCGGATCCGGCGGCAACGGCATTGGTGATTTCTGCAAGAGTTGGCACGGTCGAGGTCTCGTCGATGGCCGGTAGTTATCCGGCGAATCACGAATCACTGCGACACTTCTAGCGTCTCTGTGCCAATGCTCAAGATGCGATTGCTACCCGTAGCAGGTCAACGAAAAAAGCCCGCTGAGTTGCCCCAGCGGGCTTTTGTGTCCGGCTGCTATTGCCGTTGTTCGATTCAGTCTTATCCGTTTTTTAGATTCTCCCGCTGTTCCGGTTGCTCACGAAAGGGGATTGGCAGCGGACGCAACTTGTGCATCGCATAGACGTACACTGCAACGCAGAATGGCACGGACAGAACGGCCAAGCGAAATCGGAACCAAAGTTTCTTGCGTTCAGGAGCCTTCGAGGCAAAAAGATAAGTGCCGAGCAGCAGCCAGCCCTGCCAGACCACCAGCCCCAGCCAAATGAGACACACAATGTTTACCATCACAAAGCCCCTTGAATTGCCGCAGACATACACCTACAGCGACTTTTGAAAACGCCGGACAGACACGTCGTCCGCTTACTTCCTGGAAAGTGTTGAGCGCGATGGACAGGGTCAAACCAAAGGCAAGTCCAGCCCGCCAGCCCAACTTCAGCAGCACACAGATCACCAGCACGCGGGTGGCCCAGCTTGCTTCAAGCTGGGTGCGTAGCACAAGAAACCCGGAATGGACGCTGATCGCGCAGTTGACGCTGGTCTTTGGGTTGGACGTCAATCGCAGATTTCTAATGCTTCGCACACAGCTTGAAGCAAGCTGTGCCACCGGCGTCTGGTTAGCCCTTCACTCCAGTCGCAGAGCTTGTTTTTTGGCTTCATCGCCCATCCATTTCGCCGCCGTCTTCTGCAATTGCAGTGGATTTGCTTGCGCGATAACCGTGCCGCAGTCCAAGCATGCCGTAGCAACTCCGTCGAGTGAAACCATCGGAATGGCTGCCCAGGTGAACCTGAACACTGGCTCTGGAACACCAAACCACGAATCGGCCATCGTTCCTTCGAGAAGCCGCTCGGATCCACAGCACGGGCACTTTGGAATCGTGGGCATGGCGGGCACTTTGAAATCGTGGGCATGGTTTGATATGAGTTGGCTAACGCAAAGGTCAGCGACGGGAGCCAGCCGCCGATGACGTTCGATTTGTCTCTGAGCGAATCGGCTGGCTCCCGTTCGCTGGAGCGCACTGGTTCGGCATCCTCATTTTCTATGATCCGTGTTTTTGGTGCAGCTTTTTCGCTTTCTCGGAATCCACATGGGTCCAGAGTAACCCACAATTCAGGCAAATGGTCGCACTTTTGTCGGGATATACGCATGGCTCAGACAACCAGAAGAACTTGCTTCTCGTAGTCTTTACGTAGAATGCAGGGCTCCCCACATCGTGACCGGGTTGGTCGGTACGAAGTTCTCCTCCCACGATCTCCTGAGACTTACAGTTTGGGCATTGCGTGATCATATTGCTTACGGTAGCGCCGAACAGTTATGTGAGCCGCATGCCGCCTAACTCGGTCCTGCACTGACGGCTGCTCAATCCTGTCAGGCGATTAGATTGCCAAGAAACATGCGGTGCGTCAATCATTTTGGTTGAGAAGAAATCGGATCGCGATCCCGTGTTAGGCAGTGTGCAGCCTAACTCCGTTATCCCCGCGGGTGGCCCAGCTTGCTTCAAGCTGGGTGCGTAGCACAAGAAACTCAGGGCCGACGTTGAATCAGAGAACGGCCTGTTTCCCATTTGAACCTCAACTCACAGTTTCCTGTGCCTTCGGCACCCAGCTTCTCCGAAGCTTGGTCCAC
>CAMDRI010000046.1 GCA_945906725.1 Candidatus Kuenenia stuttgartensis
CAGCATTTGGTATCCGGCCAGCGGCGTTCCTTCGGGGGCATCCGGCCGCACGTCGATCAGCTTTACGACCCAATCGGCATCAGTGCCGGTGGTCGAGACCCACAGATCGGCTTCGATCGGACCGGCGACGACCGTGTCTTCCGTGAAGGCTTCGGTCTGATACGTCAGCACGTCCGGTCGGCGCGAGGCAAAGCGTTGGTCATCGACCATGTACTCGATGGTCATCTTCGGCGTGATGATCTCGCAGTATGGAACTGGCTTGTTCGGGTCGCTGACGAACTCGTCGAAGCTGGCGTCGGTCGCGGCTTTGTCGGGAGCTGCAAACTGCAAGCTGCCACCTTCACGCACGAAGAGCTGTTTTGTCTCCGTTTGCTTCGGCGGCCAATGGTCAAAGGTTCGCCAGGCGTTTGATCCGGTTTCGAAGACGGTTGCCTCGGCGGGCGCGGGGAGGTCTTTGTCTTTGAGGTACTTTTCGAAGAACGGCAACTCGATATGCTCGCGGTAGAACGCTCCCGTCTTCGAGCCGAACGTCACATTGCCGAGCTTGTCGCCATCGACGCCCGCCCAGCCGCCGTGATGCCACGGGCCGACGACCAGCACGTTCTTGACCTTCGGGTTCTGCTTCTCGACCGAGTGGTACGTCTTGAACGAGCCGTAGAGATCCTCGGCGTCGTACCAGCCTGTAACGGTCATCACGGCGGGGGCGACGTTCTTCAGATGCGGAATCAACGCTCGCTTCTGCCAGAAGTCGTCGCGGTTCGGGTGCAGCATCATGTCCCTCCAGAACGGGATCTGCCCCTTGAGGTACAACTTGTCGATGTTCTCGACCGAGCCAGCTTCCAGAAACATCTTGTAGCCGTCGGGGGTCGGGTAGACGAACGGTTTGACCGGATCGGTGGTCGGTTTCGTTCGCTCGTGATCGTTGCTCGACAGCCAACGAAATGCGTGAGCCAAAAAGAACGAGCCGTGATGCAGGAAGTCGTCGAAGTACCAATCGCCGACCGGAGCCTGCGGTGAGACCGCCTTGAGCGCCGAATGTGCGTCGATCATTCCGGCCGCCGCGTAGAAGCCGGGGTACGAGATGCCTGCCATGCCGACTCGGCCGTTGTGATTCGGGATGTTCTTCAGCAGCCATTCGATCGAGTCGAACGCGTCCGAGCTTTCGTCGATATCGGTCGGCTTCGATTTGTTCGGAATGTGCGGCGTTACCTGGGTGAACTCACCCTCGGACGCGAACCGCCCGCGCACGTCTTGGTTGACGAAGATGTACCCGGCCTTCACGAAGTGCTCGCTGGGGCCGACTCGCGCCGGGTATTTGTCCTCGCCATACGGCCCGACGTTGTACGGCGTCCGCTTCATCATGATCGGGTAGGTCTTCGTCGTGTCACGCGGCACGAAGACCGAAGTGAACAGCTTCACGCCGTCGCGCATCGGGATCATCTGCTCGGACTTCGTGTAGTGCAGCCGTAAATAACTTTCAGCCTGCGATGACTCCTGAGCAATCGCTTGATCAGAAACTTGAATGCCAATCAACGACACAGCCAGCAGTAACGCAACACGACTGAGATGCCTCATGGAGTTGTTCCTTGGTGGGAATCAAACGCAGATTGAACGAGACGCCAAACGCATTTAGCCATGAGTATGTGGCCCGATGCGGATAGGTGAATGCTATCAAGTGTCGAGTCGCTGCCAGCAATCACCGACAAGAACACTCGCTTGGGCACAAGCTTCACATGATGCTTTGCGGAAACGGCGCGCTGGATGCGACCGTATTCGTGGTAGAACGGCGGCAGCGGCAATTCAAACATCATGACCTGAGCATTTTTCACCGCGAGATGCGCCAATAAAGAATCGAGATCCTGACCAAATTGTGAGGAAGTCGTCGTCCCGAGCAGGTCATTGCCGCCAATCTCGACCAACACCACGGACGACTCGATGGAGTGTGATTTCACTCGTTTGAGTGCGGACGCTGCGGTCTCCCCCATGTGCGAGATGTCTTGCACTTGAAGTTCATGCTCGCGGGCCAGAATGCTGGGCCATCGTTCCGATGCATCTTCGCCACCGACACCTGCGGTGACCGAATCGCCAATGATGGTGATGGTCCGAGTCGGAGTCGGTTGCAACGAGGGCGTGACGTGGTAGGGGAGTTCCATCAACGCCGCGACGAACCACGCGCCCGCAAAAGCGTATGCAGCCCATCGGCTCCATTGCTTCCTGTGTCGAGAAGCAATCCAGAGCAGGGTGATCACGGCCACAATGCCGTAGTACCAATAGGGAATTGCAGTGGATGAGACACTGACGCCGATCGCTCCTACAAGAAACGAAATCGCCGTCACTCGCCGAAAAATCGGTCGAATCTGTTTAGATAAAAACGCTGCAACGACCAGCAAGCACGCACCGGTGAAGAAAGCATGTCCGCTAACGATGTGGTAGACGAGCCAGTTCATTGGCGAGCACCTTCAGCCAATGTAGTCGATGCGGAAACTCTTGTTGGTGATGAACAGAACGGTGACGTCGCCATCGGCGCTGGCCCCGTGTTCCATCGCTTCTCCTTCGGGGAACCAGACGAACGTGCCGGGGCCGAACGAGCCTTTGTGCGTCACCAGCGTCCCTTCGAGCACATACATGCCGTGCCCGCACGGGTGCGTGTGCAGCGGATTGATGATCCCGGCCGAATAGCGCACCAACCGAATCTCCGCACCGGTCTCCGAATCGGTGTGCAGATTCTTGCGGAACAGGGATCGGCCGATCTTCTCGTTGAACCGTTCTTCCCACGGTTGCTCGTGCGTGTTGATCGCGAAGAAAGTTTCGGTGGACATTAAGTGATCCTTGTCACTTCGTTTCAGAGGGAGGCTTCGGCAGCGCCAGCGCGAGTGCGGTCGTGGACCAGCCGGCGGCGGCGATCGAAATGAATTGGTCTTTGCCGTGCGGATAGCCGGACTCAAAGTACGTTTGAATCGGCTTGCTGCGCGTGGTCACATGCCACGAGCCGTCGGCGTGCTGGGTCGAGATCAGATAGCTCAACCCTTTTTGGTACGCGGCGTCCTCGGTGGCGATCCCGCCGGCTTGATGCAGGGCGACCAGTGCGGAGCCAGTCGCGTAGGCGTCGCTCGGTAAGTCGGCAAGCTGAGCCCATCCGCCGTCGTCTCGTTGAGTCCGCAGCAAATCCTTGGAGGCTTGTTGAACGGCGGCGTCGGAGGCTCCCGCGACGTGCAGTGCTCGCAGGCGGAAGACACGATCTTCCGTGTCTTGGGGTTCCGCCTTGAGAAGCCACTCTCGGACTTGATGGACTCGTGAGTCTGTCCGTTCGCGAAGAGCGTCCGTGCCGAACGCCTTCAAGCTTTGCAGCGACACAAAGTTGGTCGTGAAGGGACTGTGCTCGGTGGGTGGGCGGTGTGAGACCGGCTCCCAATGGTCGCGGTCTTTTTGGAAGAGCAGGAAATACTCGGCGACGGCGGCGGTCGTCTCGTCCGGTTTCCAACCGCCGAGTTCCAGCGTCCAAAGGGCATAGCCAGCCATGTCGGCGGCTCCTCCTTGCCCTTTGCCTTCGAGGTAGCGTGTCTTGTTTTTGGCAAGGAAGTCTGCGGTCAGCTTGAGCTGTGCCTGGATGTGCTGTTCGTCGATCTCGAAGCCGCACGCACGAGCGGTCGTCAACGCCAGGATCGGCAGTCCTTGGTTGTGGCAGGTGAAGCACTGCTTGCGCTCGGCCATCGAACCCTTGGCTCCCTTCTCTAACAACGGCAGCGACTTGGCGACGGCCTCACGGATTGCTTCGCGGCTGGGCAGGTCGGCCGCTGGAACGTGCGTGCCGCCGACAGCGAAAGTGACCAGCCACAGGCCGAGGAAATTTATGCACTCGCGCAGGACAGCGTTCATCGACAACACTCCAGAAACCGTGTGCGTTCGCGTCGCGGCCACTGTAACCCGACGCGTCAGTGAGGACGAGCGCTACAAGACGCGATGACCTCAGAGCCTTGTGAATCGCTCGCCCTCGCTGACGCTTCGGCTTACTACGCGGCACCAGATATCAAACATTGGCCCGCTCGCCAACTCCAGCCTTGATGCGAGGCCGCTCATTTGTATTTACAAGATGCTTCTTTGAGCCAACAGCGGCATACGACGAGACCGGCTCATGCAGATTCGCATTTCTCCCAACGTTGGCGTGGCGATCTACCTGCAGGTCGTGAACCAGATCAAGTATCTGGTCGCCTCCGGCCGGCTGGCAGCCGGTGAAGAACTGCCGCCGATTCGCGGGCTGGCTGAGCAACTGCTCATCAACCCGAACACGGTCGCGCGGGCGTATCGCGAGCTGGAGATGGCTGGCATCGTCGAGAAGCGACGCACGGCGGGAACTTACGTTTCCGATCAAGGCTCGGCGCGAGCGGCTGAAGATTTTGACGGATCGCATCGACCAGATGCTGGCCGAAGCACAGCAGTTGGCGATTCCTCAGGAGGACGTCGTCAAGCTGGTTCAGCAGCGCCACGCGGCGATGCAAACCACTCGCAACGAGGAATAATCATGCACGAACCCTTTCCCTCGGCAGCGCCGCCGATTGTTGAAATTCAGCAAGTCACTGGGAAGTTCGGCAACTCAAAGGCGCTCGATGACTTGTCGGTGAGCGTGCCGCGCGGCCTACGGCCGCCGTGTCGCTGGGTGTGTGGGTGGTGCTCAGCGGATTGATTACGTTCGATTGGACGCTGCATCCGGAACGCCCGCTGTCGCAGAGCGTGCTTTTTGTCGGCCTGGCAGCGCTGGCCGCGGCACCGCTCACGCTGGCTTGGAATCGGAATCGCTAGCTTGATGGCTACGTGCGTTGCTGGGTGCGGCAGACATCCATAACTCGGCCGTGTTCGTCAAGGGCCAGATGGAATCGCTCCTGGCCTTGAATGTGGTGCAACGACAAGTGGTAGTCGCCGCTGAGTGCGGCCAGGTGCGGCAGGTTTTCCGCTTTCTGCGGCGCGCGAAGTTTGCCCCATGAGCCGTCGCCCAGATACAGCACTCCGTTGTCGTGGGCCATGCCGTTGAGCAGCGGCTTCGAGCGTGTGATCGTGATGCTCGAGCACAACCGGCACGCGGTACTTTTCAAAGAGCGGCACCCAGTGCTTCCGGTTCTCTTCGCCCGTGCCAGCCTTGCCGAGCAGTCCGGTCATCGAACGGTACGACGGATACGCCGGGACATGATTGACTGCGACGACGTGCGGATGATCGCGTCGCTCGCGGAGTGTTTCTTCGAGCCAGTCGGTTTGTGCTCCGCCGATCGCCGTGTTGTGTCCGGTGTCGAGCAGGACCAAGCTGAGGTAGTCGCCGAAGTCGAGCGTCGTGTAGCTGGTCTCGGGGAAAAGTCCGTCGAACAACGCGTAAAAAAACGGAGCCTTGTCGCGCGGCTTGCCGAAGCCGCCATCGACTTCGTGATTGCCGATGCACGGAATCAGCGGGATCAGCCGCCCGTTGCGGCCGAGCATGTGCTGGCTGTAATTGCGAATGAACGCCAGGCTGACTTCGACGCTGCGGCCGTTGTCGTAGCCCAGGTCACCGCCGACAACCGCGAACATCGGGTCTTGCCGCGCCGCCTGAATGTTGTTGGCGATGGCATGCGAATTGATTCCGCAGTCGCCACCGGAAATGAAATGGATCGTGTCGTTCGCTTTGGCTGGCATCGTGCGGAAGCGATACGTCGGCGAACTCTTGCCGATGTGAAACTCGTAGTCGGTTCCGGGAGTCAGTCCCGTCAGTTCCGCGCGAAAGACTTTGAAGTCGGTCAGCGGGTACGGCTTCGTTGCAGTCTGCTGCGATTGCCACGCAGTCGTCACCGCGGCCTCGCTGAGTTTTGCGAATTGAATGGTCGTGTCGGCGGTCTCACTGCTGACGCCGATCCATTGCACGGTCATCGTCGTGGTCGGATCGCGCTGCCACGTGAGGAACAGCGTGTTCGGCTGAAAAGCCGCCGGTTCCGTGGACTTTTTCGGCTCAGCGGGTTTCGTTGGTTCGACCGGCTTCTTGGGCTCGGCCGGCTGGTCCTGCGCCAGCAATTTGCTGGTGGCGAGGCTCGCGAATGAAGTGCCGAGAAACGATCGACGAGACAGATCAGACATCGCAGAGTTCTCCCCGGTGACTCAGGCAAAGGCGCGGCGCAGCACGTCCAGGCTTTTCGGAATCGCGGTGGCCGATGGCTCTTTGCCTTCCATTTCCAACGAGATGTAGCCGCGATAGTTGACCTTGCGCAGGATCTCGGCGACGCGAGCGTAGTCGATGTCGAGCGAGTACCACTCGCCGCCGCCGAAATACGTTTTGGCTTGTATGAGCACCGCGTGTGGCGCGAGCGTCACCATTTGTTCGTACATGTTTTCGAGAAAGTTCCCGGTGT
Source organism: Candidatus Kuenenia stuttgartensis (assembly GCA_945906725.1). Lineage (GTDB taxonomy): Bacteria > Planctomycetota > Planctomycetia > Planctomycetales > Planctomycetaceae > SXKJ01. The sequence continues at coordinate 6,366 of CAMDRI010000046.1, forward strand.
CGAGCGTCACCTTCAGCCACGGCGACTTGAGCGCGTTGAGCACGCGGATCACGCCGGAGGCTTCGCGGCCGAGGCCCCAATGATTTTCGAGTCCCATCACGACGCCGCACGCTTCGGCTTTGGGAAGAAGTTTCTCGAAGCTGGCGTTGACCCACTCGAAGCCTTGATCGTCGGTGAATCCGGGCAGCCGAGGCTCGATCCCTTTGTTGGCCATCAGCTCGTCGAAGTTCTTGCTGGTTCCCCAGCGGCCGGTGTTGACGCGGATCGTCGGGATGCCAAGTTCGTAGGCCATTTCCAGGCAGCGTTCGGTGTGTTCGATGTTCTTCTGCCGCTTGTCGGCGTCCGGAGTCACGAAGCCTTGGTGTGTCGAGAAGCCCATCAAGTCCAAGCCGAGCGAAAACGCTCGCTGCTTGATCCGGCGGAGCAACGACTTATCGACTGAACCGCCACCGGCCTTCGCCGCTTCTTCCATGTGGACGTGCAAAATCTCGACGCCGTCGAAACCCATGTCGGCAGCTTGTTCGAGACACTTCTCGATCGGCACTGGAGCACCGCGAAAGTGCCAGAAGGAATACGTCGAGACGCCGATGCGGTTTTGAACTCGCGACGGCGTTGGTTCTGCGAAAGTGGGGGTGGACAGCATGCTCAACCCTGCTGTCGCGGCCAAAGTTGTCAGAATTTCGCGACGAGTCTGTGTCATGAATTCGCCCCTTCATGAAATTGGAAGGCCACCAATCTAACCGCTTTCTCGTGGCAAAACAGAGTCATCCGAAAGAGGCGTTTCTCCGCGTCGATCACTGTTTGCCTGCGGCGTGGAATCTGTTATTCCGAAGCCCCGACAAATCGAGGTCATTGGCAACGGGGCGTTTCCTGGGAAAGCTGCGATGAGCCGTTCAATCGAATTCAAATCGTCATCGCGATTCGTCGCCGAGGAAGTGGCGAATCAATGGACTCACGGCATCGGCTTCGCCGTCAGCGTGCTGGCCGGCTGGTGGCTCGTCCGTTCGGCGCTCGACAAGCACAACGATTGGCTGACTTTGGGCTGTGCGATCTACGCGGTGACGTTGTCTCTGCTGTACGCCGCCTCGACGCTGTCGCACAGCGTGCATCGCGGAGTCTGGCAGCATCGGTTTCGGACGCTCGATCAAGTCTGCATCTTCTTGCTGATCGCGGGGAACTTCACACCGTTCGCGATGACGTTTCTCACCGAAGGCTGGCGAGGGGCGGTGCTGCCGGCAATGTGGGTGTTCGCCATTGCGGGGATCGTGGCGAAGTTGTTCGTTACAAAGATGCACGCGGTGGCACCATCGTTTTATCTGCTGATGGGCTGGGTGCCGATTCTGCTGCTGCCGGATTTTTTTCGGCATCTGGGAAGCGCCGGAGTCGCCTGGATCGTGGCCGGCGGAGTCGCATACTCGGCGGGCATTTGGTTCCTGCTCAACGACGAGCGCCGGTTTCATCACGCCGTCTGGCACCTCTTCACGATGCTCGGCAGCGCGTGCCATTATGTGCTGGCGTTGAACTACATCGTGCCGCGCGGGTGAGCTATCTGCTACCAGCGACCGCGAGTGCTAGCTTGCAGCGTCTGGAAGTTCTGGAAGCCGAGAACGGCGAACATGATCATCAGAAAACTATCTCCATCGCCGCGCTGAGCGTATCCGAACGTGCACCACGCGACCATTCCGGCGCAGACCGCGATCGAAAGCTTGAGCGCCAGTTCCCACGAATCGAAGGCTCGGAATCGGCCGATGACGAGGTATGCGATCCGACCGCCGTCCAGCGGCCAGACAGGAATCAGATTCAGCAAACTCCAAGACCAATTAGCCCACAGGAGGACGCTGAGAAGGGTTAGGAGATATTCGTGAGCAGACATGACTCGCAGAGGGAACTGCTGCACGAGCAACGTCAGCACGCCCCACAGCAGAAATCCCGCCGCCGGACCAGCCGCAGCGATGATGATGTTGCCCATCCGGGATGGGTTCACGTTGCAGGTCGCGTAACCGCCGAAGAATTGCAGCACGATTTCGGAGCGACCGCCGTAGTGACGGATCGCGAAGGCGTGTCCCAGTTCGTGAATCAAAATCGAAATGAAGACGGCGAGGACTCCGACCAGCTTAAGATCGAGTCGGTCATCGACATTCCAAATCACGATCGCCGCTGTCAGCCAAAACACCGGATGCACTCGGACGGGGAACCCGAAACAGCGGAAGCGCAGGTCGTAGTCGGTCGGCGCGATTTGCTGGCCAAACATGGTGGTATCCGAAGTCTGAGTCGATGAATTGCGAGACTGTAGTCATCTCGCGAAGCACGGCAAAGCCGCGCGACGGACGTCGATTGTCGCGGCGAATGGGCACCTTTAAACTCACCGCTCGTTTGAGTTAGCTTGGCTTTTGACCAGCTGGTGGTTTCGTTCCTCACATTCACAAGTAACGCATCATGGCTCGCATCAACGACAATTACTTGAAGCTCAAAGCGGGATACCTCTTCCCGGAAATCGGCCGCCGCGTCGCCAAGTTCGCGGCTGAAAACCCCTCGGCCAACATCATTCGTCTGGGGATTGGCGACGTCACCGAACCACTGATCCCGGCAGTCGTCGAGGCGTTTCATCGGGCTGTCGACGAAATGGCGAAGCGAGACACGTTCAAAGGCTACGGGCCGGAACAGGGCTATGAATTCTTGCGAACCGCGATTGCTCAGAACGACTATCAGGCTCGCGGAGCGGACGTATCGGCGGACGAGATCTTCGTCTCGGACGGCTCGAAGTGTGACATGGGAAACATCCTCGACATCTTCGGCGACGACAACGTCATCGCCGTGACCGATCCGGTCTATCCGGTCTACGTCGACACCAACGTGATGGCGGGACATACCGGTCCGGCCGACGACGCCGGACGCTACGGCGGGCTGGTCTACATCCCGATGACCGCCGCGAACGGCTTCACACCCGCACTTCCGGATCGCAAGGTCGATCTGATTTATCTCTGCTTTCCGAACAACCCGACGGGAACCGTCATCAGTAAAGAAACGCTGGCCAAATGGGTCGAGTACGCAAAGGCCAACGACGCGATCATCCTCTACGACGCGGCCTATGAGTCGTACATCACCGACCCGACGGTGCCGCACTCGATCTTCGAGATCCCCGGCGCGAAAGAAGTCGCGTTGGAGTTCCGCAGCTTCAGCAAGACGGCCGGCTTCACCGGGACACGTTGCGCATTCACGGTCGTGCCGAAAGCATTGAAGGGGAAGACATCTTCCGGCCAGAGCGTGGACATTCACCCGCTCTGGAACCGCCGGCAGAGCACGAAGTTCAACGGTGTTTCGTACCCAATCCAAAAAGCCGCCGCCGCGATTTACTCGCCCGAAGGGAAGCAGCAGATTCGCAACATGATCGCGTTCTATCTGACGAACGCACGGCTGATCCGCGAGGGCTTGCAACGAGCGAACATCGAAGTTCACGGCGGTGTCAATGCGCCGTATGTCTGGCTGAAGACTCCGCGAAATCTGTCGAGCTGGGATTTCTTCGACCTGTTGCTGTCGAAAGCACACCTCGTCGGCACGCCGGGGAGTGGCTTCGGAGCGGCGGGCGAGGGCTACTTCCGCTTGTCGGCCTTCAACAGCCGCGAGAAAGTTGAAGAAGCGGTCGCACGGTTCCAAAAAGTGGTGGGCTGATCGTTCTGCCATCTCGTCGAACGAGGTGCCGTATGTGGTTCTACTACGTTTTTGGAGGCTATCTCGGTGGGCTGTTGGCTCTCCTGGTGATCGTCGTTCTTGTTTTGCTGGTCGTCTGTTGGAGTTGTGGAGTGAGTCTCGATTCGCTGCTCGATTGGGGAGAACAGTCCGCGACTCTGACCTGTTTCCACTGCGGTCAGCAAACGTCATCCAGCGGCAAGACGTGTGAGCACTGCGGCGGCGAACTGCAATAAAGATTGGTCATCAGTGATGCGTATCAGTTTCATCGGATTGATCGTCTTTGGCGTAGGCGGTTTAGCATTGATCTTCGGATTGGCCAAAGGAATCTCGGCGATGATCGCCCTGTTCAAATCGGCACAAGGCGGCCACGCGACACTCTGCTGTCCACACTGTAGCCAGCAGACCGCTCATGCCAGCGGTCGGTGCGATGCCTGCGGTGCTGAGCTGTGATCTCCAACGTAGCCCTGTCGCTACGCGACAGGAAAGCCGAGTGAGGTGCGGCAACGGAAAACTCTTTGAACCTTTGAATCTCATCCTGTTCGGCCTTCCTGTCGCGGAGCGACAAGGCTACGAGAGCACCTCATGCCCAGCTTGACCGTCGAAAATTACCTCAAAGCCATTTGGCAGATCGGTGCCGCGACGGGTTCGTCGTCGGTTTCGACGGGAAAGCTCGCGCAGAGTTTGAATGTTTCGCCCGGCACCGTCACCAGCATGCAAAAGGCGCTGGCCGAGGCGGGATTGGCTTCGTATCGGCCGTATGAAGGGGTCAGTCTAACCGAAGCGGGGCGCACGTTGGCACTGCGGATGTTGCGGCGGCATCGGTTGATCGAACTGTTTCTCGTGCAGACGCTGGGCCTGACGTGGGATCAAGTCCACGAGGAGGCCGAAAACATGGAGCACGCGGTCAGTGATTTTCTGATCGACCGCATCGACGATTTCCTCGGCAACCCGGCGTGCGATCCGCACGGCGATCCGATCCCGACGGCGAACGGTGATCTGCGGACCAGTGGCGAGGAAAGTCGGCCGCTCAACAGTGTTCCGGTTGGCTCCAAGGTGCGATTGGTGCGGGTGCTCAATCAAGACGCCGACTTTTTGCGATACCTCACCGAATCGGGTTTGTCGATCGGCGCGACCGCGTTTGTCGAACAGGTAAACGAGGCTGCTGGGCTCGTGTCGCTGCGCCGCGGAGATCGTTCGGTTGCAATGGGTCGCGCGGCCGCCGAACAGTTGCTGGTTGTCGTGCAATGATGAATGACGGCGAGTATTGCGATTGATTTGCTCGCCGATATGCTCTCCCGCCAGTTCGACCGCGTCAGCCAAGCGGATTCGAACAGTTCTCGCTTGCTCGCGAACTCGTAACATGGTTGTGTTTCAGGATGTCCCCCGAATGTCTGACGACCCCTCGCTCGCCCCCGCCGATCCCGTTGTGACTTCTGACTCCACCACGGAGATGACAACGACTGCTGACGAGGCGTCTCGCCGGGTCATGCTCAGTCCGACTGGAACGGGAGAATTCAAAGCGGTCGGTTCGATCGCTCCCGCCAAGCTGGAAGAGAACCGCGAGCGAGCGCAAGACATCGACGTTGAGGCGGAACGAGAAGCCCGGCCGATGCGCGAACTTCCAATTCCGCGCCAACAAGCGTCCGTGGAAGTTCCGCTCAAACAAGAACTCGATGCGGCACTCGAAGCGGAGATCAACGCGGCGATGGGCGGCGGCGAGACCTCCGCCGAAGGCACGCTCGGCACTGTGACGACAGCGGTCGCCGAAGCTCCGGCCGAAGACACGCTGCATCAAGGGAAGCGAATCAAGGGTAAGGTCGCGCTGCTGCACGGCGAGGACATGTTTCTGGATCTCGGATTTCGTTCGCAGGGGATCTTGCCGCTCAAGCAGTACGAGGGGAAAGAAGTCCCCGGCGTCGGGACCGAAATCGACGTCATCGTTCACAAGGTCAGCCCGGAAGAGGGACTGATTCACGTCAGCTTGCCGAGTGGTCGCCAGAAGGTCTCCGGCAATTGGGACGCCGTGCAAGCGGGACTCGTTGTCGATTGCATGGTCACGAAATCGAACAAGGGAGGACTCGAAGTCACCGTCGGTTCGCTGCGCGGATTCCTTCCATCGGGGCAAGTCGATTTGCGGTTCATCGAGAATATCGACTCGTTCATCGGTCAGAAGCTGACGGTCAAGATCATCGAGGCGAACAAGTCGAAACGAAACCTGATCGTCAGCCGCCGAGCATTGTTGCTCGAAGAACGTGCTCAGGCCGAAGAACAAATTCTCAAAACGTTGGAAGTTGGCCAGACGCTCGACGGCACTGTGAAATCGGTCAAGGACTACGGCGCGTTTGTGGACCTGGGCGGCATCGACGGTTTCGTTCACATCGGCCAGATGAGTTGGCAGCACATCAAGCATCCCAGCGAAGTGCTCGCCGAAGGCCAGGCCGTGAAGGTCAAAGTCGTCACGATCAGCGACGACAAAAAGAAAATCGGCTTGAGCATCAAACAGACCAGCCACAGCCCGTGGGACTTGGCCGCGTCAAAATACTTCCAAGGCCAGACGGTCAGCGGCAAGGTGACGCGAACGACCGAATTCGGAGCGTTCGTGGAACTTGAACCGGGCGTCGAAGGGATGGTCCACATCAGCGAACTGGACTACAAACGAGTCATCCGCGTCACCGACGTGGTCTCTGCCGGCCAGACAATTGAGGTCCAGGTTCAGAGTGTCGATCCCATCAAACATCGCATCAGCCTGTCGCTGAAGGCTCTCAAAGCGAAGCCCGAACCAGCCGCGCCGCCACCCGAAGAAGCCTCCGCCGAACCCGCTGCACCGCCGCCGAAACGCAAGACGCCGCTCAAGGGTGGTCGCGAAAGAGAAGAATCTCGCAGCGGCGGAATGTTCGGAAATCCGTCCGATTTCAAATGAGTGCGGTCCCAACTGATGTTTCCGCCTTTTGACGATCGAGCCTAATTGCCGCTGGGAGTTCACTGTTGTTCCGTCGAGAAGTTGGTCGACCGATTCAGTCACGGCTCCCCGGAACGACTGGTCGAAATGAGCAAACTGCGCGAGTTCTTCGCGTGGTGCCGGCAGATGGGGATCGGTCGTGTTCTGGTCAACGGAAGTTTTACGACAGCCAAGGTCGCGCCAAACGATGTGGATGTGGTGGTCCTGTTGGGTGAGAACGATCCGAGATTCGAAATACCAGACTTTGACAATGACACGCGCTGGCCCTTCTTGCATATCATGGCAACGCCCGATGAAGAGGCTTACCGAGGTTGGGCGATAGTCACGTTCGCATCGGATCGGCGCAACCGTTCGAAGGGTATTGTGGAGGTGATGCTATGACTCACCGATTGGCTCCCGAAGAATACGAACCGACTAATTCGAAACGGGCCGACCTGGAACGACGCTTGGCGGCGAACGGACATTCCAGAATCTCGCTTGAGACTGTCGCTACGTTCCTATCGAGAAATGATTTCTCAGTTGCAGGCAGAGATTGATCTCTTGGAGGCGGCGCAGGCGTTCTAGGTCAAGACGTGAGTTTCTTGCCAAGTCATGGAGCCCCAAATGGGACGGCGACTGTGGTTGGTGTTGATCGCATCGGGCGTTTTCTCGTCAATGCTGTTCGGCCAGTCGTCGGACAAGTTTCGTGACGCTCGGCATCGCATGGTTAAGGAGTACATCGAGCGGGAAGGGGTCAAAGACCCGCGCGTGCTCGAAGCGATGCGGACGGTGCCTCGGCATGAGTTCGTGAAGCCGGCACAACTGAAGGACGCTTATCACGACACGGCGTTGCCGATCGGCAATCAGCAGACGATCTCGCCGCCGTTCGTCGTCGCATACATGACCGAGACCATCGAGCCGAAAGCCAACGATCGCGTGCTGGAGATCGGCACCGGCAGTGGCTATCAGGCGGCGGTCCTCAGCGGGCTGGTCAAAGAGGTCTACACGATTGAGATCGTCGAACCGCTCGGCAAAGAGGCCGCTCGGAAATTGAAGAAGCTCGAATTCGACAACGTCTTCTGCAAGGTCGGCGACGGATACCTCGGCTGGCCGGAGCACGCGCCGTTCGACAAGATCATCGTCACTTGCTCGCCGGAGAACGTTCCGGTGCCGCTGGTCGAACAACTCAAAGACGGCGGCAAGCTGCTCATCCCGCTTGGCGAACGCTATCAGCAAGCGTTTCATCTTTTCGAGAAGAAGGATGGCAAGCTCGAACAGAAGAAGTTGATCCCGACACTGTTCGTGCCGATGACCGGCAAATCGGAAGACCTGCGGCAGGCTCAGCCCGATCCGCTGCATCCGCGATTGCTCAATGCCAGCTTTGAGATCGACGAGAATAAAGACGGCCTCCCCGACAGTTGGCACTACCAACGGCTGACGGAATTGATGACCGACAAACCGCCCGACGGCAAAGTCTTCTTGCGGATGGAAAACGACGATCCCAGCCGGCTGGCTCAAGCTCTGCAAGGGATGGCGATCGACGGCCGCAAGATCGGATCGGTCTCGATCGCGCTGCAGGTTCGGGTCGAGAGCATCCACCCCGGCAGCGAGTCGTTTCAAAAGCCGATGCTCGTGATTCACTTCTACGACCAGAACCGGAAAGAAATCGAATCTCAAGTCATCGGGCCGTGGCTGCGCGACACCGATTGGGATACCGTCGGCGGAATCATCCCCGTTCCGAAAGAAGCTCGCGAAGCCATCATCCGCATCGGCCTCAACGGAGCGACCGGCCGGTTGGACATCGACGACATCAAGTTCCGGCCAAAGCCGCGATGAAGAAAGAGTGGCGAGTGATGAGTGGCGAATGGCGAGTTGAAGACTCATTTTTCTTTGACATCTCGCGGACGCAGATCGAAGTCTCCGGCCGCGACCGCGCGAAGTTCCTGCACAGTTTCTGCACGAACGACGTCAAGAAATTGCAGCCGGGCGAAGGCTGCGAGGCGTTCGTGACGAACGTCAACGGCAAAGTGCTCGGCCACATCTTCGTGTTCGCCGAACGAGATTCGTTGTGGCTGGATTCCGTCGGAGGCTCCGCGGCGGCGGCGCTGCTGCCGCATTTCGACAAGTACGTCATCACGGAAGACGTCCGCTTTGCGGATCGCTCCGCCGAGTTCGCGGAGTTCTTGCTAGCCGGATCGTCATCGACCGAGTTACTCGAACGATTTAGTCTTTCGGTCAGCTTCCTGCCTCGATACGGACATCACTCGCGCGGCACCGATGTACTGTCGTTGCGCTCCCTCCGCCGAGTCGATTGGCTCGCCTCACCGACGTGGCTGCTGTCGATACCGGTGGCTCAGCGCGACGAGGTCCAACGAGTGCTGACGAGAGCCGGCGTGCGCGAGGCGGACAATGGCGAGGTCCACGCCTTGCGAGTTGCCGCCGGGTTCCCGATCTACGGCATCGACATCACGGAGGAGAATCTCGCTCAAGAAGTCGGCCGCACCGCGCTGGCGATCTCGTTCACGAAGGGCTGCTATCTAGGCCAAGAGCCGATCGCCCGCATCGACGCGATGGGACACGTCAACCGGCAGTTGTGTCGCCTCGAACTTGCGTCGGGACCGCCGCCAGATTCCGGAACGCCGATCCTCGACAAGCCGGCACCAGACGGCAAACAAGTCGGCACGATCACGTCGTCTACCTGGAAGTGGCTGGGAGACGCTGAAAAACTGCTGGCATTGGCGTACCTTCGCAGCAGCGTTGCGAAATCAGGCAGTCAAGTTTTCGTTGAAGGCCGCCCAGCCACCGTGCTGTGAGTGGCGGATGCGTCTCGCATCCGTCCGACGCGAGACGCGTCGGCTACGTGACGCTCGCGAGCTTCGTTCGGTTGCGATAGCTTGTTCGTTTCGCGCGTTGACGTGATGCGCGTTGCTCGCTTCCCGCCTTGAGGAGTCTCCCGCCATGACCCATTCGCCGAATCCGCAGACTTCGTCGTTCGATCGTCGTGACTTCTTGCAGGCGAGCGCCGCTCTCGGAGCCGGCTTGTGGGCGTCGGGAGTGACGAGGGTCTCCGCTAACGATGCGGAAACTCGCAAGCTCAACGTCGGCGTGATGGGCTTGAGTCGTGGACTCAGCCATGTCAATACGCTGCTGGAGTTGGGAAAGGACAAAAACGTCGAGGTCGCGTATCTCTGCGAGGTCGATGCGAACCGACTGGAGCGCGGGCAGAAGATTGTCACCGACAAGATCGGCCGGACTCCGCAAGGCGTCACCGACTTTCGCAAGATGCTGGAAGATCCGACGCTCGATGCGGTCTTCATCGCGACCTGCAATCACTGGCACGCGCCGGCCGCGATTCTGGCCTGCTCGGCGGGCAAGCACGTTTACGTCGAGAAGCCCGGTAGCCACAACGCGGCAGAAGGGGAGATGATTGTTGCGGCCGCTCGCAAGAATAAGCGGGTTGTGCAGATGGGCAATCAACGCCGCAGTTGGCCGGTCATACAAGAGGCGATGGAGAAGCTCAAAGCAGGCGCGATCGGAAAAGTCACGATGGCTCGCTGTGTCTATAATGGCCTGCGCGGCCCGATCGGCAAAGGAATCGTGCAGGCTCCGCCGCCGCATCTCGATTACGAAATGTGGCAAGGGCCGGCTCCCGACCGGCCGTACAAGTCCAACTTGATTCCGTACAACTGGCACTGGCATTGGCACTACGGCGGCGGGGAGATGGCCAACAACGGAATCCACGGCCTCGACGTCGCTCGTTGGGGCTTGGGAGTCGATTGCCCATCGACCGTCTCGTTTGTCGGCGGACGATATGCACACGATGACGATCAGGAGACGCCCGATACCGGGGTCGCCATGTACCATTTCGGAGACAAGGCAATTTCTTGGGATGTCAGCAGTTGTCATCCTCGCAAGGGCGAGAATCTGCCATTCGTCACCTTCTACGGCAGCGAGGGAACCCTGCAACTGGAACCGGGAATGCGCATCCTCGACCTGCAAGGCAAAGAGGTTGAGAACAAAAAGAACGAAGTCGGCATCGGCGACGTGGTTCACATTGGGAACTTTTTGGACGCGATTCGTACTGGGAAAACGCCGAACTCGGAAATCGCCATCGGCCAGGCGAGCACGCTGCTGTGTCATCTCGCCAACATCGCGTACCGCACCGGCCACACGCTACATCTCGATCCGCAAACCAAGAAGATCAAGGACGACGCGGAGGCGATGAAACTCTGGGGCCGCGAGTACCGCAAAGGCTGGGAACCGAAAGTGTGACGCAACGTAGCCCTCTCGCTCCGCGAAAGGAAAGCCGAACGCTTCACGGGCACTGTTTGCGCGATCAACTCACAAAGGCCAATCCACGCTGATTGCGCGCCCGGCTGTCCTTTCGCGGAACGAAAGAGCTACGCCTTCGGCTTCATCGCCAGCAACCGCAGATTCTTGTCGTGATGCGCGGTCGCGAGTTGGACGCCATCGGGGTGCAGCGCGAGGTCGCGCACCGCGTTGCCGAGGTTGAGCGTGTGGAATTCGTTCTTCTCGCCTGGCTTCCAGAAGAAGAGGTGCCCGCCACCGCCGCCGCCGACGGCACCGATCAAAAAGTTTTCCGGGTGCAGAACCGCGCCGAAGGCTTTGCCGTTCAGGCCCGACTTGGCGAGATGTGCGATCGTCTCTTTGCCGGTCTCCCAATCGACCATGCAGAACGCGGGATTGCCGACGCCTGCGAAAGCGTTCGAGACGTTGGTGATGCCGCCAGCAACGAATTGCTTGCCGTCCTTCGTGAACTGCATCGAATACGGTCCGCCGTAGTCGGCCATGAATCCGGGGTCGTATTTGTGAAGCGTCGGGACCTTGAACGATCGCGATGCCTTGCCGGTCTCGACCTCCCAGTCGATGAAGTTCGCGATCAGGTCGCCGGAGATCAGGTTCTTGCCACCCGGATGAAACGCGACGTTGTAGACGTGCCGCTCGTGACCGGCCATTTCGCGGACCAGGCTGCCGTCTTCGACCTTCCAGAGCTTGACCTTCAAGTCGTTGCCGGCCGACGCGACGAACTGGCCGTCCGGGCTAATGTCGATTGCTCGAATCCAGCCAGCGTGTGCCTCGACCTTGCGGATCGGAGTCGGCTTCTCAGCCGCCGTCTGCCACCAGACGAGTCGGCCGTCGTGTCCGCCGGTCAGCACGGTTTCGCCTTTGTTCGCGAACGCGATCGCTCGTACCCACGAGTCGTGAGCACCTTCAAAATCGGTCTTCGCGCCGCTGGCCAAATCCCAGCGCACGACTTTGGAGTGCTGCAAGCCGACGAACACAAATCGGCCGCTCGGATCGAACCGGCAGGAGACCAGCGAGGCTTCGTTGGCGAACGACTTCACAACATGCGTTTGAATGGGATCGGCGGGCATGATCGGGCTCCGACGGGAAGGTGTTGTTTCCCTGTCGCTCCGCGACAGGAAAGACGATGGTGCAGTTGAAAGGCTCATTTGAGTGAGCGACAGAGTCTTCTCTTGTACGGCGATCCTGTCGCGGAGCGACAGGGCTACGGTTCTGGCGGGCGTTCGTGACACACGATAAGCTCGCGCGGCCGAGTTGGGGAGGAGCAACGTCGTGATCGTGGGGCTGGGCACAGACATCGTCGAAGTCGGGCGGATCGCCAAGATGATCGACCGGCACGGGGACTCGTTCGTGAATCGCATCTTCACCCCCGGCGAGATCGCCTACTGTCGGCAACGCAAATTCTCCGCCGAGCCGTTCGCCGGCCGCTGGGCCGCAAAAGAAGCGGTGATGAAAGCGCTCGGCACCGGATTCATCCAAGGGACGCACTTCCAAGAGATCGAGATCGTCACCGAGGAATCTGGCCGCCCACGTGCCGTACTGCACGGATCAACCGCCGACCTCGCGAAACAACTCGGCATCGGCGAGATTCTCGTCACGATGTCGCATTGCCGAGAATACGCCACTGCCACTGCGATCGGCCTGCGATCCAACTGACCAGCCGGAAGCCGATGGCTGACAGTCGAACGCCGTAATACCGTTTTTGAAACTCAAAGGATCATCCCATGCGTCATCGGCTTAAACTCACCGCTCTGATTTGCGTGGTGTTCTCGGCGGCGATACTGCCGGCCGCCGAATTTGATTCCGCGAATCTAGGAAAAATCCGCGAGCGGATGCAGGCGTTCGTCGATCAAAAGGTGATCGCCGGCGCGGTGACAGCGGTCGGATCGAAGAACGGACTAGCGCATCTCGAAGCAGTCGGGCTGCAAAGGATCGAGACCAAGCAGCCGATGCCGACGAACGCGCTGTTTCGCATCGCGTCGATGACCAAGCCGATTACCGCCATGGGCATCATGATCCTGCACGAAGAAGGAAAACTCTCGGTCGATGATCCGGTCGAGAAACACCTGCCGGAGTTTCGCGGCCAGCGGATCGTTGCCACGCGCGAAGGGGATAGCATCACGCTGAAGAAGCCATCGCGAGTCATCACCCTGCGCGACTTGCTGACGCACACGTCTGGCTTGCCGGGCGGATTTCCGGCGGGACTCGCGGACTTGTATCAGACTCGCCAGCGCACGCTGGCCGAGGCGGTGCTGGTCAGTTCGCAACAGCCGCTCGATTTCGAGCCGGGGAGCAAGTGGTCGTACTGCAACGCCGGAATCGACACGCTCGGCCGAGTCATCGAGGTCGCCTCCGGCCAGTCGTTCGAGGAGTTCCTCGCCGCGCGAATCTTTCGTCCGCTGGGAATGAACGACACCGCCTGCTTTCCGACCGAGCAGCAGACTCCGCGCATCGCTGGCTTGTACGACTCGAAAAACGGCGAACTCGTTGTCGCCAATCGGCCGATCGTTGGACCCGCGACGGGAGCCAAGCACCCAATCCCGGCCGGAGGACTGTACTCGACGGCGGCCGATCTGGCGAAGCTGTATCAGGCGATGCTCAACGCGGGGCGAAGTGGTTCGACGAAAATTCTTTCGCCCGAAAGCGTGCTGACGATGACCAAAGTGCAGACCGGCGATCTGCAATGCGGCTTCGTCCCCGGTATGGGTTTCGGCTATGGTTGGGCGGTCGTCAAAGAGCCGCAAGGAGTCACCGCGATGATCTCGCCAGGCACGTTCGGGCACGGCGGAGCATTCGGGACTCAAGCCTGGGTCGACCCGAAACAAGACCTGTTCGTGATCCTGCTGATCCAGCGAGTCGGGCTCGCCAACGCCGACGGTTCCAACATCCGCCGAGAGTTGCAACAACTCGCCGTGGATGCGATCAAATGCACTCCGTAGGTCAGGCTTTCCAGCCTGACCCGAATGGGCCATTGAAGGTCAACCCTTGATCGAGTCAGCCTGGAAAGGCTGACGTATTTCTGAAAGGCACATCGATGCACACTTGGTCGATTGGATTGATCCTGAGTTTTTTTGCATTCGCAACCGCACCACTTTCTGCGCAGGATAAAGCCGCGCCGCGCACCTATCTTGGTGCGTCCGAGTGTGTGAAGTGTCATCTCAGCGGGCTACCGAAGGCGGACGATGCGGACTCGGTCGCTCTCGATGTGCTTGGCTTCACCGGGTTGGTCAACGACAGTTGGGTCTTGCTCGATGAGCTGAAGACATGGGCGAATCAAGACAAGCACGCACAGGCTTTCACGTCGCTGCTCAATGAGCGATCGCAACGGATGGGCAAGCTGCTGGGGGTCGAGGAGATTCATCGCGACAAGCGGTGTCTGGCGTGTCACACCGGCTACCCGATTGCAGCGATGGGCGGTGATCCGCACTTGATGCCGGCCGAGATGGTCAAGAATCTGAAGGTCTCGCAAGGAGTCAGTTGCGAAGGTTGCCACGCGCCGTCGGGAGACGCGACGAATGAAGGAAACAACGTCTCCGGCTGGTACATGCCGCATGCCCAGAAGAAGTGGCGATTTCGGTCGGAGAAAGACAAGAGCGAGAACTACGGGTTCACCAGCATCCGGTCGGCATCGGCTCGCGCGCGGATGTGTTTAACCTGCCATCTCGGCAATGCGGCCGAGGGAAAAATCGTCACGCACGAAATGTACGCTGCCGGACATCCGCCGCTGCCGGGCTTTGAACTCGCCAGCTTTGCGGCGCAGATGCCCAAGCACTGGCGCGACTTCGACAAAAAGCCCGATGACATGCGTGCGGAATTTCTGAAACTGAGTGCCGACGACAGCTACAGCCGTTCGTCGTTCAAGCCGGACAATTTGCACGAGACGAATAGCGTTCTGGTTGCCGCCCTCGTCTCGTTCAGCGAAAACTTAAAACTGTCCGCTTCGCTCGCAGACGAACGCTTCACAACACCGGTGGCGAAACCGGATTGGCCGGAACTTGCGCAGTTCGAGTGCTTCGCGTGTCACCACGATTTGAAAGACCGGAGTTGGCGACAACGCCGCACGCTGCGCGGCGCGCCTGGCCGACCGCTGTTGCGAGCCTGGCCGATCGCGCTCACATCGCTGGCGGTCAAACACGCTGGTGTGGATGCCAAGGAATTGGACAAACTCTGGCAACCGATTGCGAAGCTGTTGAATGAGCAGCCGTTCGGACGCCGCGAAGGCTGGAACGACGCCATCGACCCGCTGACCAAATGGCTCGATGAGCTGGCCATGTTGTTGGAACGCAAACCGCTTCCGCGCGACGCGGGCCTTACGCTGCTCCGAGAAATTGCGGCCGTCGCGGAAAGTGATCTCTGGGATTACGACTCTGCGCGGCAACTCGCCTGGGCCGCTCAAGTCCTGCGTCGCGAACTATCCAGCGACCGAAGTCCCGAGCCGCTCCGAACTCGTATTGCCGCCATCGAGTCCGACCTCACCGAGATCGAAAAACTCTTCGTGCTTAACTTGAACGAAGGCCGCGCTGCTCAGCAGAAGCTGCCCGGATCAACCAAGAGCCGCGAAGTCAAAGAAGTTGATCTCGAAAAGACGCTGCCACCAATCGCGGACTACGACGCGAGCACTTTTCGCGACATGTTCCGCAAACTCAGTGGCAAGCTGGCTGCCAAGTAGTTGCCGCAGTGCAGAACAGAAGACCTCGCGACCCGTAGCCCAGGCCCTTGTGGCCTAGTCGATTTTATTCATCTCCAAAACGAATCAACCGACCCACAAGGGGTCGGGTGACGGTGCCGTCACATCCCGGCCTTCAGCGCTTCGAGATGCCGCGCGAAGTGTTCGTCGAGGACTTCGGTGTAGGTGTCGAGGTGCGACTCCAAGACGCCGCGAACAGCCGGTCCAAATTCGGGATGCGTCAGCACCGAACCGAATGTGCAATGCAGAATCTGCCGGCCCGGAGCGGTGAAACCTTTGCCGGCCGGCACGTCGCACCACATCTCTAAGTACGTCCGTTCGAGATCGCGAGCCGTCGCGAGTTGCTCGCCCGACGGCACGCCGGCCAACGTCGCCGAGACGTGATATGTCGCCTTGTCCGTGTCGTACCGCCCGCGAGCGAACGCGATGATCGCGCGAAACAGTTTCTCGTCGTGTCGAGCGACAACTCGCAACGCTTCGAGGTAACTGGTCCCGGCGGTCTTCACATGGAGGCGGCCTTTCGTCGCGCGAGCCAACGCGGCGTACATCGACAGCTTGTCGGACCCCGAATGCAGGCTCAGCTTGTACGGGCCGAGCATCGCCGCGATCGCCGCGTGCTCGTGCAGCGAACGATTGAGCAACGCGAGATCCCCTTTGAAATCGACCCCCTTCTCGAAGTCGCCTACGAATCGCGGTGCGAGACTGACTAACTTCATCCCGCGTGACAAACATTGGTCCGCGATGATGTAGTGCTCGGCGAGAGTCGTCGGGTTGTCGGTTTCATCGACGCTCAGTTCGATCTCGAAATCCCGTCCGGCTGACGTTTGCACTTGCCTAATGTAATCGGACAGCGCGACTGCTTGATTGATCGCTCGGCCGTACTTCACAGCGGCTTGCAGGCAGGCTCGGTCAGAGAAGTCGATGACCGTTCCGGTCGCGAGCGTCACCTTGCGGCCGACGTAGAGCGACGCCCAACTTAATTCGGCCTCGATCGCTGCGGCTTGCTGTCGCAATGTCGGCTCATCGTAGCTGTCCGCTTTCGGATCGACGGCCCCCGACGGGTCGATCGTGAAGAACGTGAAGCCAACCGCCGCCGTCCGATCGACGTCTTCGGGAGTCTTGAGATGATCGGCATCCGCGCCGCAGAGTCCGGTCCAGCCACAGCTCTTAATGCCACTCACCGCGTCGTCGATGACATTCTGCGGAGTGCGCTGCGTACGAGTCATCTCGCGAATGGATTGCTGCGGGAAGATCGCTTCTATGCCGCACGGCAAACGACGCATCGCGGCGACATGACCGGGAGTGGCGAGACCGATGCGATCTCCAAATCCGAAACTGGGTTTGAGTCCGAGAGTTTGAAATTGCATGGGAACCTCTGGCGCAGTTGTGGTGCGGGGGTCTCGCCTGCACCAAATTTGATCAGGGATAAAGGGCGATGCAGGCGAGACGCCCGCACCACAACTTCAGATGCTCGTACGCTTCACCGCTTGGTCGATGCGGGACAATGTTCGCTTGCGGCCGACGAGCAGCACGCATTCGTAGACGCCGGGGCCGATTGGGACGCCGGTCGTGCTGATTCGCAGGGCGTGGATGAGCGTGCCGGCGGGTTGACCTTGTTCCTCGCAGTACGACTTCAGCGCGGTCTCTAAGTTCTCGACCGTCCACTCCGGGATCGTGGCGATGCGATCTCGATAACCGGCGAGCAGCGCGGGGACGCCCTCCTTCGCGACTCGTTTGGCGAATTCTTTTTCGTCGTAGGTGATCTCGTCTTTGAAAAAGTACGCCACATCGAGCACGTCGCTGAAGAGTCTGATCCGATCACCGAGCGCGGCGATCAGGCGTGAGGAAAACTCGCAGTTCTCAGGCGTTGGTGGCGAGGCGATCAAGCCGGCCTTCTCCAGATACGGCATGCAGCCGGCGACTTTCTCAGCGAGCGGCAACTGCGTCATCCAGTGCTGCTGGTACGAGACCATCTTGTCGGGATCGAAGCCGGCCGGAGCTTTGACGACTCGGTCGAGCGTGAAGAGTTTCACGGCATCGTCCAGCGAAAAGATTTCGGTCTTGTCGTCGAGCGACCAGCCGAACCGCAGCAAACCGTTCAAGATCCCCGCCGGCAAAAAGCCGATTCGTTCGTAGAACTCGACCATCACCGGATCGAGTCCCGCTTGGCCGGCGAGTCCGATCTGCGCGAAGACTGCGTCCCCTTTATCGCACAGCTTTTTGAACGAGGCGTTGTTGCGGTACTGAGCCAGCTTGCGTTTGCTGAGCTTCTCTTTCCCGCCCGGCGCGGCGACGTACGGGATGTGTGCGAACTGTGGCAGCGTGTTGCCGAGTGCCTGATGCAGCAGCACCTGCATCGGCGTGTTCGAGAGATGCTCTTCCGCACGGACGACGTGCGTGATCTGCATTTGCGCGTCATCGATCACGGTCGCGAAATTGTACAGTGGCGAGCCGTCGCCGCGCATGATGACTGGATCGGCCATCAGTCCTGCGTCCCATTCGACTCGGCCGCGGATGTGATCGTCGATGACGATCTTTTGATCGCGCGGGACGAGGAATCGGACGACGTGCGGTCGACCCTCGACGAGGTTGTTTTCGATCTCGGCGTCGCTGAGTTGCAGCGAACGGCGAGCGCTCAAGTACGTCCGTTTCTCCGCTTCGGCGAGCTTGCGGTCTTCGTCGATTTGTTCTTTAGTCTCGAAGCAGCGGTAGGCTTTGCCCTCGCGAAGCAACCGGTCGGCGGCGGCTCGATACAGTTCGCCGCGTTGCGACTGAAAGTACGGGGCATACGCCCCGCCGATTTCCGGGCCTTCATCCCAGTTCAGGCCGAGCCACTTGAATGCTCGCAAGATCGGGCCGAGAGCCTCGGCCATGTTGCGTTGCTGGTCGGTGTCGTCGATCCGCAGGATGAAAGTCCCGCCGTTGTGCCGCGCCCAGAGCCAGTTGAACAGAGCGGTTCGCATCCCGCCGATGTGCATGTAGCCCGTCGGGCTGGGAGCAAATCTCGTCCGCACTGTCGTCATCACAACTCCTCAAATCGTGGGGCAGGTTTGTAACCCGAAGCGTCAGCGAGGGCGAGCGCTCCAGAACGCGAGGATTCGCAATCGCTCGGCCTCACTGACGCTTCGGATTACAGGTCTTTCCACGTCGTCTCGATCTCGTCGCGTGTCGGAATCGACGGCTGTGCTCCACGTCGAGTGACCGAGATCGCGGCTGCCGTGCTGGCCCAGCGAGTGGCTTCGACGAGGGGGCGACCTTCAGCGAGTGCGGTCGCGAGTGCTCCGTTGAAGACATCTCCGGCCGCGACCGCATCAACCGCTTCGACGCGGAGAGCGGGGATGTGATCAACGTGATCACGATCGACGACACAGCAGCCGTGCTCGCCGCGAGTAATGATGACCCGCGAGCAACCGGCCGACTGAAGTTGCCTTGCGGCGGCTTCGGCATCGTCGTCCGTTCGCACCTCGCGGCCGGTCAACAGCGCGGCTTCGGATTCGTTCGGAGTGACGATGTCGATCAGTCGGAGCCCGACAGCGAACAAAATGTCTCGATCTGCTGGGGCGGGATTGATGATCGTCGTCAGTCCATTTTGTTTTGCGCGACGCAATCCAGCCATGACGGTTTCGAGTGGCGATTCCAAGCAAGCGACGAACACGTGCGCGTTCTGCCAAACCTCGATTGGAACCGCGTGAACATCGTCCGGTCGCAAATGCAGATTCGCGCCGCCGGCGACGCTGATGAGGTTCTGGCCTCCGGCATCGACCAGGATCAGAGCGACTCCCGACGGCTGTCCGGGGACGAGTTTGAGGAATCGCGTGTCGAGGTTTTCTCGCTGTAAGCCGGCGAGCGACTCGTGGCCGAATGAGTCGTCACCGACGGCCGCGAGGAACGTCACTAGCTCGCGCGAAGATCGCGCGGCGGCGACCGCTTGATTGGCTCCCTTGCCACCGGCCGCGCGGTAGAACTCACCGCCGAGGATCGTCTCTCCGGGCCGAGGAAGCGACGGCGAGCGAATCACCAAGTCGGTGTTGATCGAGCCGAGGACGATGATGGACATGGAGTGCTCGAATCACCCGGCGGCGGGCCGGCGCTGCGCTGGTCCCACCCTACTTGGTTGGCCATTTGACGTTGTATTTTCGTTCGATCGATTCCATCCATTCGCGACGGAGCGGGTCAAAATCAAACGAGGCGAGTTGGTTTGCGGGGGGACTGCCCGGCCAGGTCTTCATGAAGTCGGTGCGCTGCGGAGCGTCTTCTTCGACGGCGATCTCCTCGCGCTCGGTGACGTGGACGACGATGAACGCGGAGCGATCGAAGTTCGGAAGGGCGGCAGTCTGACCCGGTTTCAGTTTGTCGATGCCGGTGAAGAAATCGTCTCCAAGTTTTTCGAGGCCGGCGATCTGTGAGAGTTCGAGGCGTTCGTTGCCTCCTTGGAACGGATTGACCCCCGGAGCGGACATGCCGGACATCGTGAAGTGTGAGATTTTCCCTTCGGGGGCGAGCACGGCCAGAGCCTGTCCCTCCTTGTCGCCGGTGACGGTCTCTCCGGCCAAGGCTTCAGTCAACTTCTTGCCTTCGGCCATTTTCGCGAGCGCCATCGCTCGCTTTTCGGCCTCCGGTGCGGCCTGCGCCAGTTTCCAGGCTTTGACGACTTGATCGCGAACTCCCTCTTCGTCGAATTTGGGAACATGCGCTTCGTCCCGTTCGATCACCCAGTACGCGAAGCGATTCTTCGTGCCGGGATCCTCGGCGACTTCGGGAGAGAACACGCTGTCGTTGCCTCGGCCGAACACTCGTTGAATCACCGAGGCCACTCCCTGACGATTCACTGCGTCGTCTGTCGCGTCCGTCGCGGAGCCGATCTGGAACTCCTCGGACTTGCTGATTTCTTCCGCCGAGAGCATTGAAGTCTGGACGTACTTGAGGTCGGCTGCTGACGCCACTTCCTTCAAGTCAGACAGGGCGTCGTCGGGCGACTTGTACTTGGGAGCTTTTTCAAGCTCCTTCAATTCAGCGTCATAGGCTTTCAGCGAATCTCGCTTCGAGGATTTGGGGGCACTCGTGTACGAACCGAGCCGACGCATCTTGACGATGGCAGCCTCGATCCGCTTTTTCATTTCTTCCAGCGTGCGAGTCCGCAACAAGTCGTCGTGGATTTTGTCCTTCACTTCCTCGAACGGCTTGTACTTGAGTTCGGGCTTCTTCTCGGTTTTTTCGTCAGGCTTGTCATCGGGCTTTTCGGACTCGTCTTTCTTGTCTTTCTCCGCCGCCGGCTTGTCGTCCTTGTCATCCGCTTTCGGTTTCTCTTCGGGCTTCTTTTCGTCGGCGTTGGCGTCCTCTTTTTTCTCCGGCTTGTCAGCGTCCGCTTTGGGAGCCTCTTTCTTGTCGGACTTCTCAGCATCGGGCTTTGGCTCGGCCTTCTTCGGCTCGTCGGGCTTCTTCGATTCCTCAGCCTTGTCGTCGCAGGCGGAGCCTTCCGAGTCGGACTTCTTTTCGGCGTCTTTTTTCGATTCTCCTTTTTTCGGTCCATCGTCCGGTTTGTCGGACTTGGGCTTTTCCGACTTCTCTGGCTCGGCAGGCTTGTCGGTTTTCGGTTTGTCGGCCTTCGGCTCTTCGGGCTTGTCGCTGTCCTTCTTCTCGTCCGGCTTGACGCCCGTTTGCGGCGGTTCTTTCTCTTTCACCTTTTCGGCCGTCGTGATTTTCAGTGCGTCGTCCTCAATCACATATCCGAGATTCAACGGCTGTAGAATGATTTTCAGCGCGCTCCGCAGTTTCACGCCGGTCAGAGTTCTTGTGACAGGAGTATCTGTTGCGATGCCTTCTTTCTCCAGCGCTTCCGCGTCGATGATGATTGGGATGTTGTGAAAGTCCGCGAGGAACTTCACGACGTCGGTCAGCGGTGAGTCGGTGAAGGCCACTTCCGTTTGCTTGTCTAATTCATCCCAGACGCGTTCCTCTTCCTTGCTGAGATCGCCAGGCTTCTTGGCGTCGTCCCCTTCAGTGGCGTCTTCTTTCTTCTCGGTCTTGGGAGGTGTGCGGTCGATGAAGAGCTCTTTGTTTTTCTCGTAGTACTCGGCGACCTCCTCGTCGGTCGGAGGCGTGACTTTGGCCTCGATCGTTTCGTAGTCGGCTTCGAGGTACGCGAGCCGTGCCCGTGCCGGCTGGCGGAATCCGGGATCCCCTTTCGCGGTCGGGAACGTCTCGGCGTGCTTCTTGAAGAACGAACGCAGGTCTTCGTCGGACGGATCGACGACGCCCTTCACGAACGCTTCGACCGGGATCGTGGTGGCCTCGATCGAGTTCTTGACGTTGACCTTGCGGAACGCCGCCCAGCGCTGCTGCGGAGTCGCGACGGCTCGCGGGAAGGTCATCTCGGCGGCCATGCGAGCGGCAATTTCATCCCGCAAAACATCGTAGATAAAGTGATCGCCGACGTGCAGTTCTTGTTTGACTTCGCGGAAGTCCTGCGTCGAAAGCTTTTGATCGCTGACCATCTTGATGAAGTCGCTGACCGCATCGTCATTGACGTTGATCCCCAGCCGAGCCGCCTCGCGACGCAACAGGTCGCCGAAGATCACGTCCTTCTCAAAGTCGTCGTTACCGAAGTTGAATTGGATTTGCTCCAAGGCCCGCTGCATCTGCATTTGGTAGAACTGCTGGCCGAATTGACCGGCCTTCCGGAACTGCTCCGGGATGGGATGCGACTTGCTGTAAATCAGGCCGACGATGCGATTCGCGGTCTCGCGACGGCTCTTGAGGTTGGCGACGTCGCGTGCCTTGAGTCCGGCGATGGGGGGTTGCTCCTGAGTTTCGGGGTTGCCGAAGACCATGATGATCAAACCAAGCACCGCACCGGCGAGTGCGCCCATCGCGAGGTACTCTTTCTGCTTCCCTTTGCGAGCCCCCAAGACGAACGCTCCGCCGCCGAACAGTATCGCCAGGATGACGGGAACCAGTGTCCTATTGTCGCCTCGCATGGAGTCGTCGAACACAAAAGTGATCATCGCCATGAGCGTCAGCGCGGCCATAAGCGGCTTGAGATTACGGCGAAAGAAATCCAACGAATCCATGAAGCAACACCTCTAAAAGAGCGCAGCGATCAAAATTCTGTTTCGGCGGACTTGCTTGACAGCGCAAGAAACGGCCGAGTACGTATTTCCGCCCAAGGTCGACGGAAAGCCGGCGGATTGTAGTCCCAGAGGGTTGAGCGACAAGGTTGGGGAATCTGGAGAATGAAGAACATTCGTTCTCCGCAAAGGAGCAGCGTGTGGCCGGAAAGCGTTTGAAAGCTTTGGTGATCGTCGAGTCGCCGGCGAAAGCCAAAAAGATCAGCGGCTATCTGGGGCCGAATTACAAAGTGCTCGCCAGCGTCGGGCACATTCGCGATCTGCCGGCCGGAGCGGCGCAGGTTCCTGCGGCCCTCAAAAAAGAAGCCTGGGCCAAGATCGGCGTTGATGTCGAGCACGGATTTCAGCCGCTGTACGTCATCCCGCCCGAAAAGAAGAAGGTCGTCGCCGAGTTGAAGGCGGCTCTGAAAGACGCCGACGAGCTCATCCTGGCGACCGACTTTGACCGCGAAGGTGAATCCATCGGCTGGCACCTGTCAGAAGTACTCAACTCGAAGGTTCCCGTGAAGCGGATGGTCTTCGAGGAGATCACCAAAGAGGCGATTCAAGAGGCGATCAATTCGACGCGAGACATCGACGTCAACCTCGTATCGGCCCAGGAAACGCGGCGAGTGCTCGACCGGTTGTACGGCTACCGGCTTAGTCCGTTGCTCTGGAAAAAAATCGCCCCGAAGCTCTCGGCAGGCCGAGTGCAGTCGGTTGCTGTGCGGCTGATCGTGACCCGCGAACTCGAACGGATGGCGTTCCGCAGTGCGACCTATTGGGACTTAAAGGCGGAACTCGCGACCGACACGTCTGCGAAGTTCATGGCCGAGCTCGCGACGGTCGGCGGTCGCAGAGTCGCCAGCGGCCGAGATTTCGACGAGACGACTGGCAAGCTCAAGCCGAATGCCGATGTGCTACTGCTCGATCAGCCGAACGTCGAGGCGTTGCGGAACCGGCTGAACGGTGCGAGTTGGCAAGTCAGCAATGTGAAGGACCGCTCCGAAATCCGCCGGCCGTACCCGCCGTTCACGACCAGCACGTTGCAACAAGAATCCAATCGCAAGCTCGGCCTGTCGTCCAAGGAGACGATGCAGATCGCTCAGCGGTTGTACGAAGACGGTCTCATCACCTACATGCGAACCGACAGCGTGAATCTGTCGGGCGAAGCGATCGGAGCGTCGCGCCGCCGCATCGAAGAAAAATATGGACAAGAATATCTCAGCCCCACGCCGCGCCAATTCACAACGAAGGCCAAGGGGGCGCAAGAGGCTCACGAAGCAATTCGCCCCGCCGGCAAAGAGATGAAGACCGCTGACGAACATGGAATCGGCGGCCAATCAGCGCGGCTGTACACGCTGATCTGGATGCGGACGATGGCCACACAGATGGCCGACGCGCGACTGACGTTCATCACTGCGACAATCGCCGCCGCCGATGCCGAGTTCCGCGCGACTGGCCGGCACGTCGACTTCCCCGGCTTCTTCCGAGCCTACGTCGAAGGGGTCGATGACCCGGAAGCCGCGCTCGACGATCAAGAAGCCGCGCTGCCGCCGCTGCGCGAATCGCAACCGCTGTCGCTGGGACGACTCGATTCGCTCAAGCACGAGACGAAGCCCCCAGCTCGATTCACCGAAGCGACGCTCGTCCGCGAACTGGAATCGAACGGCATCGGCCGGCCTTCGACCTACGCCAGCATCATCAGCACGATTCAGGATCGCGGGTACGTCCGCAAAGTCAGCAATCAACTGATCCCGACATTCACCGCGATCGCTGTCACACGCCTGCTCGAACAGAATTTTCCGAACCTCGTCGATGTGAAGTTCACTGCTCAGATGGAAGAGCAACTCGACGAAGTCGCGGCCGGCACGTCCGAACGCTTGCCGTACCTGCAAAAGTTTTATTGCGGCAGCGAAGGACTCGACGAACAAGTGAAGTCGCACGAAGAGCAAATCGATCCGCGCACCGCCTGCACGATCGACCTGGACGGCGTCGAGGCGAAAGTCCGAGTCGGCCGCTACGGCCCGTTCTTGCAAAAGACCGGCCGCGGCCCCGAACCGGAAACCGCGTCGATCCCCGATGACATTGCTCCCGCCGACATCACGAACGAACTGGCTGAAAAGTGGCTGGAACTGAAGCGGCAAGGTCCGCAATCGATCGGCAGTCACCCGGAGCACGGTTTGCCGGTGTTCTTGCTCAGCGGCCGGTTCGGACCCTACCTGCAAGTCGGCGAGATGTCGCAAGACCCTGAAGCTCCGAAGCCCAAGCGGCAGAGCATCCCGAAGAACATCGACCCCTCGACCATGTCGTTCGAGACGGCGGTCAAACTATTGTCACTGCCGCGCGACCTCGGCCCGCATCCGGACGACGGCAAGCCGGTCCTCGCCAGCATTGGCCCGTATGGCCCGTATGTGAAACACGACAAGTCGTTTCGCTCGATCCCGAAGACCGGTGACGTGCTGACGATCGACCTTGCCGCCGCCGTCGAACTCATCAAACAGCCGAAGGGGACGCGAGCAGCCCCGACCGCTCTGCGCGATCTCGGCAAGCATCCCGATGACGACGCACTGATCCAGATTTTTGAAGGCCGCTTCGGCCCCTACGTCCGACACGGCGACGTCTTCGCGTCGCTGCCGAAGGACCGCACGATTGAATCGGTACAACTCGACGAAGCCTTGATCTGGATCGCCGAACGAGCCGCGCTCGGCCCGTCGAAGAAAAAGGGGCGCGGCCGAGGCGGCTTCCGCAAGAAGGCCGCCGCTCCCAAGGGCGAGACGACCACCGCCGCTCTCAAGCCCGCGAAAAAGAAAGCGGCGAAGAAGAAGGCCGCCAAAAAGAAACCGGCCAAGAAAACGCCTCCAGAGTCTGAATAGCTGCGATGACACCGTTGCTGATTCTTGTTGGCGCGTATCTCGCCGGCTCGCTGCCGGTCGGACTGATTGTCGCGCGAGTCGCCAAAGGGATCGACATCCGCGAGCACGGCAGCAAGAACATCGGAGCCACAAACGTCACGCGCGTCCTCGGATGGAAATGGGGCGCGTTGTGTTTCGTCCTCGACGTGCTCAAAGGAGCGTTGCCAATCGCGCTGCCCAAGTGGCTGTTCGCGTTGCATGATCCGAATCGCGTCCATTGGCTTGTCGCCGCCGGACTGCTGGCGATCCTCGGGCACATGTTTCCGATCTGGCTCGGGTTTCGCGGCGGCAAGGGTGTCGCAACCGCCTTAGGAGTCGTCGTGATGCTCGCGAACCCGATCTCGACGGCGATCACGTTCGGAGCGTTCGTCACTTGCTTCGCTGTGACCCGAATCGTGTCGATCAGCTCGATCACCGCCGCGGTGACGTTCGCCGTCACGCAAATATTTTTCTTGTGGCCGCAGCGGTTCCACGCGGAAACTTGGAGCATCGCCAGCTTCAGCCTTGCGGTGCCGATGCTCATCATCGTCAAGCACCGCTCAAACATCGGCCGTCTGCTGCGAGGCGAAGAGCCTCGGTTTGGAAGCAAGCCGCCGCAGTCGTAGGATGGGCACTCCTGCCCGTCCGGGTCGGGCAGGAGTGCCCCAACTTACAGCCTCAGCAGACTTCGATCTCGTTGGTCAGCGACAACTCGCTGGCCGCATCGAGAGCGGCGTGAGTGGCAAGCTGCTTGTTGTAGTAGGTCGATGTGTGCCCAGAGAGGGTGACTTCGCCCTCGGACACTTCGACGTGCAGGCTGCGAATCGTGCCACCCGTGCGGAGCCGGACGTAGCGCTCGACTGTGTCGGCGAGTTCCCGCGCCGAAAAATCGGCGAGTCCTGGGGTCCGATCGACCAGAGCTTGGGGCGTCATAATTTTCCTCCTTGAGCTGCGCCGAAGCACAACACTCCGTTCTCAGCGAGACGAACTTGACGGTCACTCCGACCGCTTCCAAGATGCCGCCGCGTCGCGGCTGGTCTGAGCATCCTGGGTTGCCTCGCTCTTTGCCCACAGCATTCCGCAGGGAGCCAAAGCGGGCGAAAGTGTACCGGGGCCGACGCGACCGTCAAATTTATTTTCCGTAATGCCGCCTCGCGGCCGAGAAGGACACCCCGGAATGGAAGCCACTTCGCTGAGTTTTCTCGACCGATTGCTCACCACCCCCAGCCCGTCCGGGTATGAGCGGCCGATTCAAGACGTCGTCCGCGAGTTCGTGAAACCGTTCGCGACCGAGGTGCAGACCGATTGGCACGGCAACGTCATCGCAGCCGTCAATCCGAGCGGCTCACCGAGGATCATGCTGGCTGGCCACTGCGACCAGATCGGCCTGCTGATCGTGAACATCGACAAGGACGGCTTCCTGCGGACGGCCGCGATCGGCGGCTGGGATGTGCAACAACTCGTCGGCCAACACATGCTCGTCTGGACGAAAGCGGGACCGGTCAAAGGGGTGATCGCTCGCAAGGCGATTCACCTGCAAACGCCCGAAGACCGCAAGCAGGTGCCGGAGATCAAAGACCTGTGGATCGACATCGGCGTGAAGAGCGCGGACGAGGCGAAAGAACTCGTCGCAGTCGGCGACCCGGTCACGTTTGAACTCGGCATGCGAACGCTGCGAAACAACCTCGCGGCCGCTCCCGGCATGGACAACAAAGTCGGCGTGTGGGTCGTCATGCGCGCCTTGCAGATGATCGCGGAGAGAAAACCGCAGGCGGCGGTGGTCGCGGTCTCGACGGTGCAAGAAGAGATCGGCTTGCGCGGCGCTCAGACCAGCGCGTACTCCGTCGATCCACAGTTGGGCATCGCGGTCGATGTGACGCACGCGACCGACTGCCCGACCATCGACGAGAACCAGCACGGCAAGATCAAGCTCGGCGGCGGCCCGGTGCTGTATCGCGGCCCGAACGTCAACCCGGTCGTCTTCGACCGTCTGACGTCGCTCGCCAAAGCGAACGACATCCCGTTCCAAATCGGTGGCCTCGCGAAAGCCGCCGGCAACGATTCCAACGTCATGCAAATCAGCCGCGGCGGCGTCGCCACGGGACTCGTCACGATCCCCAACCGCTACATGCACAGCC
Source organism: Candidatus Kuenenia stuttgartensis (assembly GCA_945906725.1). GTDB lineage: Bacteria > Planctomycetota > Planctomycetia > Planctomycetales > Planctomycetaceae > SXKJ01. Next base: position 34,145 of record CAMDRI010000046.1, read on the forward strand.
CGGTCGAAATGATTTCCTTGGACGACCTCGACAACGCGGCGAAGCTGATCGCGCACTTTTGTTTGTCACTGACGCCGACGTGCGACTTCACGCCGTGAGCGAGAGACTGCGCACCCGCGCCGAGCGCGCGTCATTTTTTAGGGTGAGTAGTGGGCGTCGCGTTCTGCTGCCTTCAATACCTCGCGGACTATCGGCAACAACTCCGTCAGCGACTGCATTACTCGTTCGTGGTCCCAGACTGCACCCTTTCCCCGATGCGTCATGTTGGATCTTACTTGATAGTAGTAGTCCAGCGCCTTCGCAGGAGACTGCGGATCAAGCACCTCCCGCTCGCCAGGCCGATCAGCACGGTAAACCTCGCGGCGCTCTTTGACGTGCTGTAAGAGACCCTCAGCAAAAGCTGGCTCGCATGCGAGCTGGCGGACCTTTTCCATCACCTTGTCGCCGAGGTGGTAACGCAGTGAAACGTATCGTTCAATTGAGGACCACAGTAGGAGGTAGGCCATTTGCAGCCTGAAAAGAGGCTTCAGATCCCATTGGAAAGCATTCGATGTGAGGGTCTCCTCCACCACGTCCAGGGCTACTGTGAACAGCGGGTCTTTCCATCCGTTCCACTCCTCGTCCTCGTCCTCCCAAGACACACTGCCCTTCCCTGGAGACCGACCGACCAGCACGTTTGCAGGTTTGCCATTGGCTTTGACTTCCTGCCAGCGGTAGTGCTTGTCTGGCTCCATAGCCGAAATGCGGTCATAGGCTGCCGCAGCGTGCTCAGGTAAGAATGTCACCAGTGCCCCCTTGACGCGCCCGCGTCCTTCCGGGTCGATAATCGGCAGACCGTCGCGAAGTAGAAGGCTCCCCCTAATTGTCGCTGGATCAGAAACCTTGCTGACCAGTTCACGTAATTGGAAGAAGGCCAATTGCCC
>CAMDRI010000047.1 GCA_945906725.1 Candidatus Kuenenia stuttgartensis
GCCAGCGGTGCGCCGAGTTCCGGCCAGATGTCGCCGGACGCATGGAACAGGCTGATGAGCAATTCGTTGTGCGTGATCTGATGATCGGGATGCAGGTCGGTCGGCGTCGGGACGAACACGCACGTCGGACGGAACTCGCGCAGATAATACGTGAAGGCGTTTTGCAAACCGACGTAGCCTTCAATCGCTGGCTCCAGGTTGCGCGCCGCGCGGCGACCGATGTACGCCGTCAACCCGCCGTCCGGATAGTTGATGTAGCTCACTCGATCACGTGCGATGCCGAGCATCTCGAAGGATTCGTAAGTCTCCTCGCGGCGAATCTTGGCGATGGAGTCGCGATGCTCGGCTCGGCAATAACCGAGGCAGCCGTCGGTGACGATCAGCACTTGCACATCGACCCCCGCATCCCGAGCTGCTTGCATCGTCAACCCCGCTCCGATGCACAGGTCGTCGTCGTGCGGCGACACGAACAGCCAGGTGGCTCCGGGCACGCTGCCGTCGATGACGTCTGCAAGTCTGTCGGTTCGCCGCTTCACGCCGTTTTCAAGGCGAGTGAATCGGAACGGGGCCATCCCACGCGATGAGGACGCCAAATCGGAAGGCATGACAGACGAGAGCGAGGTCGGGGGCATGGCGATCCAAATCCTGAGCTTTGGCGAAGCACGAGACAACATCGGCCACCAATCTATCGCCCGTCCCAGCGAGTTCAATCGTTTGACGGCGTTGGCCGCAGACTTCCTGGATCATCGAGAACTCGTTTCACCAGTTTGCGCGACCGGGAAGTTGCGTGCAGTCCGCAAAGCCATCCCCTTTGGGCTTGCCTCAGGGGCGATCTGGCTTCACAGGCGGCCGACCCAGCTCAAGAGTTGCCGCAGAAATGTCGCGTAATCGCCACCAACTTCGATCCCATTCGCGTGCGGAGCCTGAGCCGCAACTCGCGGCACACCCCAGTCAACCAGCGGGCCGACCCAATGCGGAGCGACGTCCGTTGCCAGGGCCGCCGTTCGTCCACCTCCGAACCCGCCGACCACCAACAGCGGGTGTCGGTCGAGGGGTGTGAACGTGAACTCGTCGCCGTCACATCGAGCCGCAAAACGTTGTGCCTCCAGGAGGACATTCGCGTCGGTCTTCGGGGAGATTCGATTGAAACCGCCAATCACCGGCGACCGAGAATCCCACGGCAACGCCGCGAGTGCCGGATGCTCCGCGATCTTGCGGACAAACACTGGTTGATCGCAATTCATGCGATCGTCGTCGGAGGCAATCACGACCGGCAGCGCATCGCCAACGATTGTGCCGTCCCAATCGCCACCAAGTCCGTGGAACGATTCCCATCCGCCGATCATGATCAAGCCGGCACCGTCAGCAACCTGTCCAATCAACTTGCGCTGCGCCGCCACATCCATTCGCGATGCCGGATAGTCGCTGACGATGACCAACTCTCGCCGCGTATCGAACATCGTCACCGGAGTCGGTTCATGGCTCGGCACGTAGTCGAAGGCCCAGCCCCAACCGTGCATCAACCCGGCCAAGTACGCGGCCGCATCGTGCAAGTGAGTGTCACCGAGGTACAGAATCGAATTCGCCATGATGATGTTGCTTCCTCGCGGCTGCCTTGATTTTTCTGACCGTGGTCTCTGGAGTAGGCACGCTACGCTAGGGGATGTAAATACCGAAAGCGGAATACAGAATGAACGGCAGGCGTTCTGCGTTCCGATTTCAGCATTCCGTATTCACTTTCTCCTGGAACAGAACCCGATTCGTGAAAGATTCACAATGCTGCAAGGCAACGCGCTCGTCGGTCAGTCGGGGGGTCCGACGTCAGTCATCAATGCGTCACTGGCCGGAGTCGTCGAGACGGCACTCAAGAGTAAATCCATTCGCCGCGTGTTCGGCATGAGATTCGGCATCGAAGGAGTGCTCGGCAATGTGCTGCTCGACCTAGGTGCCGAACCGGCCGAAACGTGGAAGGGACTGCGAACCACGCCTAGCAGTGCTCTGGGATCAAGCCGACTCAAGCTGAAGGACGAGCATTTCGCGCCGGTACTGAAGTGCCTAAAGAAGTACGAAATCCGCTACCTGTTCATGATCGGCGGCAACGACACGATGGACACGATCCATCGCGTGGTGGAATACGCTCGCAGTCATGGCCACGAAATGCGCGGTGTCGGAGTGTCGAAGACTGTGGACAATGACTTGTTCGGGACCGATCACACACCCGGTTATCCAAGTGCCGCACGGTTTGTAGCTGTGAGTGTCCAGCAAGCGGGTATCCTCGCGCGGGACATGCAGCGAGTCGATCAGTTCGTGATCTTCCAGACGGTCGGCCGAAGCGCCGGATGGCTTCCGGCTGCCGCCGCACTCGCGAAGTCAAACCCAGACGATGCGCCGCACATCCTGTTGTTGCCTGAGCGACCTTTCGATCGTGATCAATTCCTCGCTGCGGTTTTGAAGGCTCACAAGAAGTTCGGTTTCGTTTTAATCGTCTGCGGCGAGGGAATCACAACCGCGGACGGCTCGCCAGTCAGCGCCTCGCAGACACGCGACAAATTCAACAACGTCGAGTTCGGCGCGATGGGGGGTACCAGCGCGGCGATGCAGTTGCATCGGATCATCACGCAGGAGTTCGGCTGGCGCGGCGAGTTCCAAGTGACCGAATCGCTGCAAATGTGCGCAGCCGATCGAGTCGTTCCGCTCGACATCAAAGAAGCCTACAGCTGCGGAAAGCAGGCTGTGAATCTTGCCGAGAAGGGGGCCAGCGGAGTGATGGTCACGATCACGCGCGAGTCGAAACCGGACCAACCGTACCGCGCCGGCCTCGGCACGATCCCGCTGTCTGAGGTCGCCAACCACGAACGCCCGCTGCCCGATAACTACATCACCGCCGATGGGATGTTTGTCACGAAGGCGTTTCTCGATTACGCCCGTCCGCTCGTGGGTGAACTGCCGCGGTTTACGAACCTCAAACAACAAAAAGCCAAGCCGTCAAAAGGTTGACGAGCATGAACCACGAAGGCACAAAGACACGAAGCAATTCTTTGACCCAGACCGAACTTCGTGCTTTTGTGGTGAATCTCTCCGCCAAATGTCGTTGAGGATTTTGAATTCATGAATGCCACCACCGAACAATATTCCTGCTTCGCACTCGTGCGAGACATGCTCGACACTCCAAAGATCATCTCGCGATTCAATCCCGATCAGGTCAGCGACGTTGCCAACGAAATTGTCAGAGTCGGCCGCTTGCTGCTGACGGGCGAAGGCTCAAGCCGGATCTTTCCGGCGAAGAACGCGATTACTCACGCACGACAACAAGGCTGGCCACTGGAACTGCAAACTGAAGCGGGACGGCAGTCCAAGGAATACGACCTCACGAATTGGGCCGTCTTCGCGTTGTCGAATTCTGGCCGCACTGCTGAGGTTATCGAGCTGTATCAATCGCTTAGCGACCAGGGGCATTCAAGCCTTTTCAGCCTGACTGCGTTTCCCGATTCCAAACTCGGCTCGTTGGCTCGGCGAGCCTTCGTGCTGTCGTGCGGTCCCGAAGGAGCCGTGGCTGCGACGAAGAGCGTCATCGAACAAGCTCTGTTTCACCGCGCGCTGTTGGAGCACATTGCGAATCGACCGGCTCTCGGATTGTGTTTGTCGACTCTGAGCGGTCAGTTTCGAGAAGCGCTCACGCTGCCGATTTCTGCAGAACTGGTGGCCAAGCTCACGCAGGCTCGGACGATTTACTGGGCCGGCCGCAACGACGGCGTGGCCGAAGAACTGACGCTGAAGACGAACGAGATCACTCGCAAGCGCTCGGACTTTCTCGAAGGAACTTACGCGGTTCACGGGATCGAAGAAGTCATGGACCCCAGTGACGTCGTGATTTGGATCGATCCCTATGCCGGCTCGATGACCAAGTTCGAGGACGTGCTGGTGAAAGGAGTGAAGCTGACGGTGATTGCAATCTCGTCGCAGGTGACGCCGTTCCCGACGATTCGCATTCCCGACGGAGGCGACCTTTCCGGCTTCGTACAAATGGCCGCCGGTTGGAACCTGCTCGTCGAAATCGGCATCGCCTTAGGCATCAACCTCGACAAGCCCGAACGAGCACGCAAGGTCGGCAACGAATTCGTCGGGTGAGCGACCGAATCGTAGTCCGGTCGCCTATGTCCGGACGATCCGCTGCTCGGACGTAGGCGTCCGAACTACTTGGAAGCTAGCGCCTCGCGTAGCAGGTCGTTGTTCGGAAACGGATGCCCTTTGGACTGCGTGAAGGCTTCGCCGAAGGCAGTTCTGATGCTGGCCCCGCGCGCGGCGCTCCAGCGGCGGCAGCTTTCGAGGTATTCGTCAACTCCGTGTTGCTTCCGCAGCCATTCGCGCTGGCTGGCATGGCAGGCGAGCATCTTCAGCTTGAGGTCGAACGTGGCGGAGATGTCGAGGATGAATTCCGGCTCGATGGGGCGGCCGAACCAGTCGAGACCTTCGAGGGCGTCCACGAAATACAGATGCGGGATGTAGTCGGCGGGCGGAGCCGGTTCCCATTGCTGAGTCTTGTAGTTCGGCACGCTGGCGTTGAAGCAGGCATCGCGGACGAGTCGCGAGGTGACTTCGTGATCGGACATGTAATCGACCGGCGGAGCGGTCATCACGATGTCGGGCCGAGTGCGGCGGATGACTTCGGTGACTCGGCGACGTGCGTCGTTGTCGTGCGTGATGCTCAGGTCGCGAAACTCCAGGCAGAGGTAATCGGCCCCCAGCAAATCGGCGGCGGCCTGGGCTTCGGCTCGGCGCACGGCGGAAATGTCCTCGGAGCCGAGTTCCGCCGAACCGCAGTCGCCTGGCGTCATCGTGGCGGTGGTGATGTGGCAGCCACGCTGCTTGAGTAACGCCAGCGTGCCGGCACATTGGAACTCGATGTCATCAGGGTGCGCGTGAATCGCGAGGACTCGCGGAGTGGGGACGCTGCGGTGCATTGCAATCTCGCCTTTCGACAGGTTTCATTGCCGTAGCTGACGCGTCTCGCGTCAGTCGGATGCGAGACGCATCCGCTACGAAACAAAGGCAACGGCATGTGGCACGATAAATACAAAGACGGAGCACCTCAACCGGCTCAGATCATTCACTGTGGCAAGTTGCCCGCGAGCGTCTTCAGCGACTCGCGCGATGCGGCCCGGTTCGTGGCGGTCGTGATCGCCAATCTGATTCGCGAGAAGAATGCAGTGGGACAAAAAACGGTGCTCGGCCTGGCGACTGGATCGACGCCGATCGGTGTCTATCGCGAGTTGGTCCGCATGCACCAGGCGGGGCTGTTGGATTTCTCGAACGTCGTGACCTTCAACCTCGACGAATACTGGCCGATGAAGCCGGAGTCCGAGCAGTCGTACTACAATTTCATGTGGGAGCACCTCTTCAGCCACGTCAACATTTCGAAAGAGAACGTCCACATCCCCAGCGGTCAGTGGCGACTGGAAGATGTTGAACGAGAGTGTGCCGAGTACGAACGGCGCATCACACAGCTTGGCGGTCTGGACGCGCAGCTTTTGGGGATCGGCCGCGACGGACATATTGGCTTCAACGAACCGGGCAGCGATCGCAACAGCCGCACGCGGTTGGTGGCGCTGGACCCGATAACTCGTCGGGATGCGGCCGGTGACTTCGGTGGCGAAGAAAAGGTTCCCGCCCGAGCGATCACAATGGGCGTGCAAACAATCTGGGAAGCAAAACGAATTTTTTTGATGGCGCTCGGCGAGAAGAAAGCGTTCATCATCCGCAAGGCATTGGAAGGAGAGCCGACTCCGAACGTCCCCGCCAGCTTCTTGCAGAACCACATGAATGTGGCATTCATCCTCGACGAGGCCGCCAGTGCCGAGTTGACTCAAGTCCGCACTCCCTGGATCGGCGGCCGGATCGTGGACTGGACGCCGACGCTGCAAACGCGAGCGATGGTGTGGCTCGCGCAGGTCTGCAACAAGCCACTGCTCAAGCTCGACATGAAGGACTTCTTGCAGCATCACCTGTACGACATTCTGCATCTTGAGGGAGGCGTCGCCACGATCCGCGAACGGGTCTTCGAGCAACTGATGGGGACGATCTGCACGAAACCGGGTGGCGACCCGGCAATCAAGGCGATGATCTTCAGCCCGCATCCTGACGACGACGTAATCTCGATGGGCGGCACGTTTTTGACGCTCGTCAATCAAGGCCACGAAGTTCACGTCGCCTACATGACCGGCGGCAACATCGCAGTGCGTGACGATGCTTGCCTGCGGCATCTCGATTACGTCGAAGAGAGTTCGCTGAAGCTCGGCGGACTGCATCCCGACACGGCGGCTAGGCTGAAGAAATGCCGCGCAGACATCCGCTTGAAGAAACCGGGCGATCACGATTCGGCTGACGTGCTTACGCTTAAAGGACTGATCCGCAAGACCGAGGCGGCGAACGCCTGCGAACTCGTGGGTGTCCCTGCCAGCCGGCGATATTTTCTTGAGCTTCCGTTCTACCAAACCGGCAGCGCCAACAAGCGACCGATGGGCGAATCGGACATCGAGCTTGTCGCCAACAAACTCAGAGAATTACGACCCGATCAGATTTACTTCGCCGGTGATCTCTCGGACCCGCATGGCACCCATCGAGTTTGCGCTCAAATCATCATCGAGGTGCTCGCCCGTCTGAAGTCCGAAGGTTTCTCGTCCGAAGTCTGGATGTACCGGGGCGCGTGGCAGGAATTTGAACCACATGAAATCGAACGAGCCGTGCCGCTGAGTCCCGAAGTCGTGGCCAAGAAGAAACAGGCGATCCTGCGCCACGAAAGCCAAAAAGACGGAGCCATGTTCATGGGCTCCGACGATCGTGAGTTCTGGATGCGAGCCGAAGACCGCACCAAGCAAACCGCCAAAATCTACAACGACCTCGGTCTTCCGGAATTCTTCGCATTGGAAGGCTTCGTGCGTTATCAGGGGCAAAAACTGTGACAGCTTTGCCATACCGGCACGATCCGCAAGCAAGCGATTCTTCTCGAACGACCACTCGCTTGTACGTCGTACTGGTTCGCTGTGTCGCTTGAATCCCTCTGGTGAATCGCGATACTCGCCTTTCATCGAAATTCCGTCACTTTTCGCAAACACGCTGCGAACAAGAGCAGCCAGGAGAATGCAACATGGCAGAGACTCGCACCGGTGCCGTCACCCTCAAGGGCAATCCCGTCACGCTGGCGGGAGCGGCAGTTCAGGCCGGACAAACTGCACCGGATTTCAAGCTTCAAGACAACGGCTTGGGTGAGGTCACACTGGCTTCCAGCGCCGGCAAGACACGAGTGATCGCGACCATCCCGTCGCTCGACACACCCACATGCCACGCCGAGACCAAGCGGTTCAATGACGAAGTCAAAAACCTGCAGAATGTCGAAGTCCTGGTCGTCAGCATGGACCTGCCGTTTGGCCAAAAGCGCTGGTGTGGAGCCGAAGGCGTGGCCAACGTCAAAACGCTGAGCGCTCACCGCTGCTCGAAATTTGGCGAAGATTATGGTGCCCTGATTTCCGGCGGCGTGCTGGATCGTTGCCTCTGCCGAGCGATCTTCGTGATCGACGGTGCTGGCAAGGTCAAGCACGTCGAGTACGTCAAAGAGATCGCCGACCATCCGAACTATGAAGCGGCTCTGGCGGCGGCCAAGAGCTAGTTCGAGCCTGCAGCGACCGACAATCAGGCCAACAATTCTGTAAATCGAACGCCCGTGTCCCTTGAGGACATGGGCGTTTTTTGTTGGCGATGCCAAATGATTGGTAGACCAGTCACAAAACACGTCTCCAATGACTGTTACCTTTGGTGTCGGATCGGCATCGAAATTAAGGCAGATCTCGCCGCAACCGCTGCGGCTTACCGAAAACTTTGGGGTGAATCCAACACAAATCGCGATATCAAGCGTAAATGCTGTCAGGGAAACAAAAAATGGCGACCGGCGGCGGAGCCGGCGATTTCGAGCGGGCCATGAGTGACTTCTAGTATCGAGGTGGGTCGCTGCTGCGGTCGCCTCAAGGAGGAGATGCGATGCTTGTGCTCAGCCGAAAGACGAGTGAGTCGATCCGAATCGCAGACAACATTGAAGTGATCGTGCTGGAAGTAAAGCATGGTAAAGTCCGACTGGGGTTTCGCTGCCCCGACGATGTTTCGATCCTGCGCAAGGAAGTCTATGATCGCGCCGCGACCGATGAGTCGCCGCCGCTGAAGGAGATCACCGCATTGGTTGAGGCCTAGCGATGCGCCCCCGGCGGCACTGCCGGAAGGGCGATCATGGCTGCGCTATTTCTGACCGAGGACCACGTTCGCGAATTGCTCGACATGCCGACGGCCATCGAGGTCATCGAAGAGATGTTTCGTGAACTGGCAAACGGTCGGGCGAAGAACGTACCTCGACAGCGCGTTCAAGCAGGCAAAATGCTGCTACACACGATGTCCGGAGCATGCGAATATCTCGGCGTCGGTGGCTGGAAGGCCTATTCGACAACTCGCGATGAGTCGCGTTTTCACGTTGGACTATATGACCTCGCGACCGGCGAACTGCTAGCCATCATCGAATCGGATTTCCTCGGCCAACTTCGCACCGGCGCGGCCAGCGGAGTCGCCACCGAATTCCTCGCGCGACCGGACGCGAAAGTCGTGGGGCTATTCGGTGCCGGGTTGCAAGCGGCAACGCAGCTCAAGGCGGTTTGCTCGGTTCGCAAGATCTCGCGGGTCGAGGTTTATTGCCGCGATGCTGCACGCCGCGAATCGTTTGCCGCACAAATGTCGGAATACTGCGCGACCGAAGTTGTGCCAGGCCACGCCCCTGATGAAGTCGCCGCTGACAAAGACATTGTCATCACTGCGACCACCAGCAAAACACCCGTCTTCGACGGCAGAGCACTCGACGAAGGAACGCACCTCAACGTCATCGGCTCGAACTTTCTTGCAAAAACCGAAGTGGACGTCACAACTATTCGACGTGCCGACAGTTTGATCTGCGACAGTGTTGCGCAATGCCGTCTGGAAGCCGGTGATTTTGTCTCCGCGATCGAAGAGGGCGCGACCGATTGGCCGTTGATACACGAACTCACCGACATTGTCACTGGCCGCGATACCGGCCGCGCTCTCCCGGAAAACATCACGCTCTTCAAGTCGGTCGGCCTCGCCGTCGAGGATGTCGCGCTCGGAGCCAAGCTGCTGCAATTGGCCCGCAATCAACACCTCGGTACGCCGCTCCCGTTTTGAAATCTCGCAGCGCGGGCCCAACATTGGCCGTCTCTCGCTTCGTGCATTCTCGTTCGCAAATACGGACGCCCGAGAGGGGTTTTCCTATGCGCTATGACTTGGCTGCAATCAATTGATCGAGTTCTTGTTTGAGTTGCGGGAGGATCGCGTCATACGGATACGCGCCCAGCGATTCCGTCCGGCGTTTGAGGTTCACATGGGTTGGGCCGCACCAGAGGCCGAGGTCGGCGTCGTCGGTTTCGCCGGGGCCGTTAACTCGGCAGCCCATGACGGCGATCGTGATGGCGTGCTCTTTCGCGTAGGAGGTCATCTCTTTGACTTGCTGAGCCAGTTCGACGAATGCTTCGTTTTCGACGCGCGAACAACTTGGGCAACTGATGATGTTGAGTTGCTTGAGGCCGAAGTCCACGAACGTGCGGACTCGGCCGGCGGCGATGTCGGCCAGGATTTGGCGGCCGACGGTGATCTCTTCCCCCTTGCGAGGATTCGGAACAGTCAGCGAGACCCGGATCGTGTCGCCGATTCCTTGACTGATGAGCTGCTCGAACGCGATGCGCGTTTTGATGATGCCGTCGGGAGGCATCCCGGCTTCGGTGACGCCGAGATGTAGCGGGACGTCTGGACGACGCTCGGCGAACCGGCGGTTGACTTCGATGACTTTGCTCGGATCGCTGTCCTTCAACGAGACGGCGTACCGCGTGAAGCCGACCGAGTCCAAGAAGTCGCAGTGCTCCCACGCGCTTTCGAGCATCGGTGTGATCGAGTCGGCCGGATCGAATTTCTCTTTCTTGTCAGGATCGACGCTGCCGCAGTTCACTCCGACGCGGATCGCGCAGTCGTTGTCGCGAGCGACGTCGGCGAGGTAGCGAACTTTGTCCTGCCACGGCTTCTCGCGTTCGTGGTGGTAGAGGTGTCCCGGGTTGTAGCGGACCTTGTCGACATGCGGGGCGACGAGTTCGGCGAGGCGGTAGTTCTCCTGTAAATCGACGGAGAGGTTGGCGGTCGTCTGCTTGCGAATCTCAGCGAGTGCGGCGGCATCCTGCTTGCTGTCCACAGCGATGCGGATGACGTCGGCTCCGGCGGCGGCAATCTCGTTGACCTGTTGGACGGTCGCGTCGATGTTGGTGGTGTGCGTGGCCGTCATGCTCTGTACGGCGACAGGATGATCGTGACCAATGCTGATTGAGCCGATGCGGACGGCTCGCGTGGGATTGCGGGGCAGGTCCAAGGGAGACTCCTTTATTCGATGACCTCTAGACAACCTTTGAATGATAGCGGGGATTCACCGAACGGCTGTAGCCTCAGCGCACGAACAAAAACTCGTTGGCGTTCAGCAAGGCTCGACATAACGCTGCAATTCCGTGAACTTGCAGCAATTCTTCCGCTGAGGCGACCTCTGCGGGACTGGCAGTGCGGCCGAATGCCAACTGGATCGCGGCCGCTGCTTGCGAGGCCACATCACCGGGAGCCTCGGCCCGCACTCGCGCCGCGAACAGTTCAGAGTGCTGCACTAAAAAGCGGCTGTTGAGCAGGTTGAGTGCCTGCAACGGCGTGTTCGACGAATTCCGTTTCGGAGCGACCTGCCCACCGTCCGGGCAATCGAACGTGCCGAACGTGTCGTCGAGCTGCATCCGATGTTTGTGCGAGTACACCATGCGTCGGAAGTCTGTCTCCGGCACAAAGTCTTGCTTCGAGTTGAACACGCGGACGTAATTCGCATTCGTCTCGAACAAGTCAAACCCTGATCCGTTCATCCGACGATCGAGCTGCCCACTCGTGGCGAGGATCGCGTCGCGGAGCACTTCGGCTTCTAAACGTCTCGATGCGAATCGCCACAGCAATCTCGACCCCGCATCGGCCGCGAGACCGTCCTCGCGCGGCGCGCCGGTCTGTCGGTACGTTGCCGAGAGAACGATCAGGCGATGCAGGCGCTTGAGGGAAGCCGGAAGTCGGAAGTCGGAGGTCGGAAGAGTGTCTTCCTTTCCCACTTCCGCCCTCCGGCCTCCGAATTCCAAGGCAAGCCAATCGAGCAATTCCGGATGCGTCGGCTTGCCACCGTTCAGGCCAAAGTCGCTGGGTGTGTCGACGAGTCCCACGCCGAAGTGGTAGTGCCAGATCCGATTGACGATGACACGCGCGGTTAATGGGTTGGTGGGATCATTAATCCAATTTGCGAGTTGCACTCGGCGTTGGGCTTCCGCCGTGTTGGCATCCAACCGCCAAGCCAAACCAAATGACGCCAAGCCGGTCGGCACGACCGGCTCACGTTTCTGCATCGGGTCTCCGCGATGCAACCGAAACGTTTCTTCGGGCGGCATGAGCTTGCCCGAGTAAACCATCGGCACGGCACTCAAATCGGTCAGCGTCTTTTGCAATGCCGCACGTTGCGCGGTGAGTTGTTCGACGCGGGCTTTTTTCTCCGGTGTCAAACCTGTCAATTTCGGATCAGGGAAGCTGACGATGGTTTGCCATTTCTCTCGATCGGTGGAGATTTCGAAAACGTATTTCGTGGCGGTGCGGTCTTTGTACTGAGCCGGCTCCCGGTCGCGGCTCCAGACGATCCGGTCGATTTCGCGGTCTTGCGGCAGTTCGAGTTCGACCCAGCCTCGGCCCGGCTCGTTCGAGATCCAACTCCAACTGTTGCCGTAGCGACCATCGTTAACGTGCTCTAGCTTGTGAATCACGAAGCCCGGCAAGCTGCCCGATGCTTTGGCCTTCGTGCCGCGTGAGGCGAGAGCGACATTTTCCGGCTTCGCCCCGGTCGTGAAGATTTCGAGTTCATCAATGCACGGCTCGGACGAGTTCGTCGCGTGAATCGTCATTCTCACGAAGCGAGCTTTCGTCGGCGCGAAGCTTTCGACGAACGCCACTCCGTTCCGCTTCGCCTGTGGGTCGATCTTCTGCAACTCGGCGTCGATCGCCGCAAGCTGTTCGCGAATTGTCGCCGGCTGTAAGTCAGCCTTTCCAGGCTGACTTCGATTCGGCTGGCCGATTCGCAGTGGTCGCTCCCCGTGCTGCACCCCCGCAAAGCACGCCTTCATGCCGTAGTAATCAAGCTGCGAAATCGGATCGAACTTATGGTTGTGACACCGAGCACACCCAACCGTCAGGCCGAGAAACACGCTGCCGGTCGTGCTGACCATGTCGTGCAGTTCGTCCGCTCGCTGTTGCAAAGTCAGGCCGAGATCCGGGCTTTTGACTTGATCCCACGAACCGCCGACCAAGAATCCGGTCGCTTCATCTACGCTGACCGTATCACCGGCAAGTTGCTCGAAGACGAATTGATCGTAGGGCTTGTCCTCGTTGAAGCTGCGGATGACATAGTCGCGATACGGCCATGCATTCGGCCTCGGCTGATTCATCTCGAAGCCATGACTCTCCGCGAACCGCACGACATCGAGCCAATGCCTCGCCCACCGCTCGCCAAAATGTGGCGACGCGAGATACCGATCCACAAGTCTCTCGTAGGCGTCCTCGCGCGAGTCGGCCACGAACTCCGCGACTTCTTCCGGCGAAGGGGGCAGGCCGAGCAAATCAAACTTCAACCTCCGGATGAGCGTCGTGCGATCGGCTTCTGGCGACGGTTTAAGACCGTCGCGGTCCAATCGCGCGGCAACGAAGACGTCGATCGGATTTTGAGATTTGAAATTTGCAATTTGAGATTTCGGCAGCGTCGACCGCACCAACGGCCGAAACGCCCAGTGCGTTTTCAGGACGTCCTCCTTCTCGCTCCCGTCATCCGGCCACTCGGCCCCGCTGTCGATCCAGCGCTTGAGCAACTCGATCTCCGCCGCCGTCAGTTTCTGTCCCTCGGCCGGCATTTCGAGTCCCTCTTCCAACCCGGCCACGACACGAAACAGCGGACTCTCGCGACTCTTTCCCGGCACAATCGCCGGCCCCAAGTCGTCCCCTCCTTTGAGCACCGCCCCCTTCCGATCCAAACGCAATCCGGCCTTCTGCTTCTCCGGCCCATGACACGAAACGCACTTCTTAGCCAGCAGCGGTTGGATGTGCTTGGCGAAATCAGCGGCTTCATCGGCAGAAAAAACAATAGCTGAGCGACTCAGCGAAAGAATCGCGAAGACAGCCAAGCAACAGCGAATGGGAATAATTCGATTCACGTCGGTCTCCTGAGTGACATGACCACACTTTACCGACTGACTGCTGATCTTGTCGTCGTCATTCACTTCGCCTTCGTGGCATTTGTGGTGTTCGGGTTGCTGCGGACGCTAGTGAGAGGCATGCGGCGGTGGGTGTGAGTGCGGGGTTCGCTTTCGGGCGGCCCATCTGGCGGCCATCGGGTTCGTCGTGGCTGAGACTTTGTGCGGCGTCACCTGCCCGCTGACAGTTTGGGAGCAGCAACTGCGAGATCTCACGGGGCAGGCGAGCTATCGCGGCGACTTCGTTGCCACCTGGGTCCACGACCTGATGTTCTTCGACGCCGATCCGTTGGTCTTCACGCTCGTCTATTGTTTGTTCGGAGCAGTCGTCTTGCTGTCGTGGCTGCTTGTGCCGCCAAGTCGACGGCGTGTTGAGAATTCCGGCCACTGACTACGATGCCGTCACCCAATGGCGACTCGGAGTCTGTTCATGTTGCCGGAAGCCCTTCAAGCTCATGCCCGCACGGTTGCGCATCTGGCGGTTTATTTTGAAGAGCTCAAGCAAGCCGCGTTGCGACTGCGCGAGCAGTTCAACGTGCGCGAACGTGGCTTCTTTTCGCCCAGCGAGGATGAGGCCGCTCGGCAGTTGTTAATTTCCTACTGGATGGCTCGGGCAGCGCTCTTCGAGGTCGTCCGGGGCTATCGCGATGCGGCTGATACCTCGGCTGCTTTGCGACCGGTAAGATTCTTGATCGGGTACTCGGCCGCGCTGCTCCTGGTCGATGCCGCGAGATTTCTCCGAGAGAACTATCACGACCAGCCGGCAGTCCGCGCGAAGCTCAACGAACCGGAGCCGCACTTTGGGATTCCGCCGGAATCCTACGACACCGTCCAGCGATCGCTCACGAGTCCATCGCATGTGTGGCATCTGTACCACGCCGTGCGCTATCTCGAAGAGCACGCCGAAGAATTGCGGTTGCTCGCGATCGATCCACTACTGGCGCCGCTGGTCGAGGTTGTGGGCCGATTGGGGCCGCGTCTGCAAGTGTCGATTCATGAAATCGCAAAGGCGCGGCTTCGAGCACGCACGCGGCAGTTCTCGAATTCGGTCCGTCGCAATCTGATCAACCGCGCGTTGTACGGGTTGCAGAAAGTCGCCTGCTTGATGGTCACGGATCGATTCACTCGGAGGGGACATCAGCCGTCGTTGCCGGTTGATGTCGCCAATGAACTGCGATCGCTGTTGCAGCCAGGGGATGTCATAGTCAATCGCAAGGAGTTCGCGCTGACGAACTATTTTCTGCCCGGATATTGGCCACACGCCGCGTTGTACCTGGGCGAGTCACATGATCTGGAACGACTCGGACTGCGCGAGCATCACGAACTTCAACCGCGCTGGCGGCGGCTCTTGGAACTTGATCAGCACGAACCCCGGCGAGTGTTGGAAGCGATGCGCGACGGCGTTTGGCTGCGTTCACTGGGCAGCCCGTTCCGTGCTGATGCCATCGCCGTCGTGCGCCCAATGCTCTCGACCGAAGACATCGCGCAGGCGATTGGCCGAGGGATGCTGCACGAAGGCAAAGCCTACGATTTCGATTTTGACTTCACACGCTCCGATCGGCTGGTCTGCACGGAGGTTGTGTACCGGTCGTACCAAGGGATTGGCGGAATGCAATTCCCGTTGACTCGCCGAGCAGGTCGGCTGACTTTGGCGGCGGAGGACTTGCTGCGACTGTCGCTCGCTCAGACCGGGTTCCAACCGCTGGCAGTTTATTCGCCGTGTCACGCAGATCGATTACTGCAAGGCCGCGACGCCACGAGCGTTTTGGCGGCAAGTCTGAATGACCCATCGTCGGCATCACGCTCCTGCTGAATGAGTCGAACGCTGTACGATGTTCCACTGAGCAATCGGGGCAGAACAGCATTTTCGCATTCAGGTCTGGTCATTACTCCTGGTGAAAACCCGCAGGATGACTGTCATGAAAGCCATTGGAACTGTCAAATTCCACGTCATTCATCGGTCCGATGGCCCCACGGAACATGACCATGCACCGCAGAGCATTCCTCGCCAGCAGCGTGTTTTCGGCACTCGCTTTGACGTCTCGGATCAGGGCCGACTGGGAACCGAGTCAGCGCTATCCCGATCCGCGGATCAAGATTCTCGATCCGAGCTTCACGAAGTATCGACTGAACCTGGCCAAAGTTGAACGGATCGCGACGGGCTTGCGCTGGAGCGAAGGGCCGGTTTGGTTTGGCGATGGGCGGTTTTTGCTGTGGAGCGACATCCCGAACAATCGGCTCGTGAAGTGGGAAGACGAGACTGGAGCCGTCAGCGTCTTTCGCAAGCCGTCGCACAACTCGAACGGCAACACGCGCGACCGGCAGGGGCGGCTCGTGACCTGCGAGCATGAGTCGCGGCGAGTGACGCGCACTGAGTACGACGGCTCGATCACGGTCATTGCCGAGCAGTTCGAGGGCAAGCCGCTCAATTCGCCGAACGATGCCGTGTGCAAGTCCGATGGTTCGATCTGGTTCACTGATCCGCCGTTCGGCATCCTCGGCTATTACGAAGGACAAATCGCGAAGCCGCAACTGCCGACCAACGTGTACCGCTGGGATCCAAACTCGAAGAAGTTGATGATGGTGGTGGGAGACATCGACCGCCCCAACGGCCTCGCATTTTCGCCCGATGAATCGAAGCTGTACCTCGTCGAGGCGGGCGTCTCGCCGCGCGTGATTCGGGTTTACGAGGTCAGCAAGAACGGCACCGAGTTATCGAACGGCCGCACACTGATCACCGCCGAACCGGATGGCACTCCGGACGGAATGCGAGTCGATGTGGACGGCAATCTGTGGGTCGGCTGGGGCATGGGCAAAGAAGGACTCGACGGCGTTTCCATTTTCAATCCACAAGGAACGCTCATCGGCCGCATCGAACTCCCGGAACGCTGCGCAAACTTGTGCTTCGGCGGTCGCCACCGCAATCGCCTCTTCATGTGTGGCAGCACGTCGATGTATTCGCTGTTCGTGAACACTCAGGGAGCCATCGGCGGATGATGATTTGGAAATGTCGCCCTGATTCGCTTCTCTTTCACAGTCGAAGGAACATTGCATGAACTCGGTTTTGAAATTGTGTTGGATGGGATTGGTCATTGTTCTGGGCATGGACTTCGGCCTCGCGATGGGGCAGGAAAAGGTCGAACCTAAGCGAATCGGGCTTTGGGGCGGTCGAGCCTCGCTCGGCGAAGGGCAAGTTCAAGAGACCGAGGTCTGGATCACGGTCCATCGTCCGACGAAAACCAACGGCATAGCGGCGGTGATCTGTCCCGGTGGCGGATACGGCGGTCTCGTCACCGGAGCCGAGGGACATGGCATCGCTGCGTGGCTCAACGGTCACGGTATCACCGGCGTGGTGCTCGAATACCGGCTCCCTGCGGGACGTCATCAAGTTCCGTTGCTCGACGCTCAACGTGCGATCCGTACCGTGCGAGCGAATGCCAAGGACTGGGAGATCGACCCGGCACGGATCGGCATCATCGGGTTCTCGGCTGGAGGTCATCTGGCCTCAACCGCCGCGACGCACTTCTACGATGGGGACTCAAAGGCGACCGCCCCTGTTGATCGAGTCAGTTGTCGGCCGGACTTTGCCATCCTGGTCTATCCCGTCATCACGATGGATGCGACGACACATCAAGGTTCAAGGAACAATCTGCTTGGGAAAGATCCCTCCCAAAAGCTGATCGAACTCTACTCCAACGATAAACAGGTGACTGCGAAGACTCCGCCGACGTTCCTCGCACACGCCAAGGACGACAAGGCGGTCGTCCCCGCCAACAGTCAGATGTTTTATGATGCGTTGCAGAGCCACAAAGTCCCAAGCAAGTACCTCGAACTCCCCTCCGGCGGCCACGGCCTCGATGGTTACAAAGGCCCGATGTGGGATGCCTGGCAAGAGCAGTCCCTCGCGTGGCTCATCGAACTGAAGCGACTTCCACCCGCGAAAACGAATTGATTCGTGAGAACTTGCCCGCACACCGTCTTGAATTCTTGATGAGGAGATTCCTATGCCGTACCGATATCTTCCGCCGCTTCTGGCGATGCTCTGCTTTCCCGCATCTTGGGCGGGTGAGATTTCCGCAGACCGGATCAAGGAGGCGGTCACGCATCTGGCAAGCGACCGGCTGGAAGGTCGCGAACCGGGAACCAACGGAGAGGTGCTCACGACGGAATACCTCGCGGACGAATTCGAGAAGGCGGGACTGAAGCCAATCGGCGAGGATAACTCGTACTTCCAACCGGTGCCGCTCGTGCGTGTCATCACGAACCCGAAGTCAACGCTCCAAGCAGTGAAGGCAGGAACCACGTTGGACATCCCGTGCGAGGAGGGCTTCGCGGGCGTGAGTCAGACGCAAACAGGCTCCGAGGAGTTCGACGCCGAGGCCATCTTCGTCGGACACGGCATCACCGCGCCGGAATTCGGATGGGACGATTATCAGGGCGTCGATGTGACGGGAAAGATTGTCGTCCTCTTCACGAACGAGCCTCCTTCAAACGATCCCCAATTCTTCGGGGGCACCGCACTGACTTATCGCGGACGTTGGACGTACAAATTCGAAGAGGCGGCTCGTCGCAGAGCGAAGGCTTGCTTCATCATTCACACGAATGAGACGGCCGGTTATCCGTACTCGGTCGTGCGGCGACTGGAAAGTGCGCAGCTCAAGAGGGAACCCGGTCAACCCGTGCTGGCGTTCGCGGGCTGGCTCTCTCGGGCAGCGGGAGAAAAACTCCTGGGACTGTCCGGCCACACTGTGGACGACGCCTTGAAGGAGGCGGATACCAAGGGATTCAAGCCCGCCTCGCTCGGTGTGAATTTGAAAGGCAACCTCCCGACACGCATCGAGAACTTCGTCAGTCACAACGTCGTCGGCCTGGTGGAAGGGAGCGATGCGACGTTGAAATCCGAGGCGATCGTCTTCACCGCGCACTGGGATCATCTCGGCATCGGCAAGCCGGTCCTCGGTGATGCGATCTACAACGGCGCGGCCGACAACGCCACTGGCTGTGGCCTCCTGTTGGAGCTTGCTCGTGCGTGGTCACGGCAGTCGCCGAAGCCCAAACGATCTGCGATCTTTCTGGCCGTCACCGCGGAAGAGAAAGGGTTGCTCGGTTCCAAGTACTACACCCGGAATCCACTCGTTCCGCTGAGCAAGACCGCGCTCAATCTGAACGTCGACATGATCCTGCCGCTCGGCTTACTGCAATCGGTCGTCGTCACAGGTGCCGACCGAACGACTGCCTGGCCGACGGTCAAAGCGGCGGCAGAGAGAAACCACCTGGAGATCGAAGCGGACCAGCGGGCGCACCTGGGAATCTTCTACCGCTCGGACCATTTCTCGATGGCGCAGGCAGGCGTCCCCGCATTCTCCGTCGGGTCGGGAATGAAAATCACCGGCAAACCAAAGGACTTCGCCGTTCAAGCCCACAAGGATTTCAACGACAAGGCGTATCACTCTCCGCAGGATGAATTGAAACCGGAATGGGATTTTTCGGGTTTCGTTGTGTTGGCGGGATTCATCCTGGACATTGCTCGCGACGTCGCCAACGCCGACCGATTGCCGACTTGGAACGCCGGGGACGAATTCCGTCCTGCGCGCGATAAGCAATAGGCCATGTAGGAAGAGAGGAGGAATCGCACATGCTGCCATCGAACCAACACGGGCGTGACCGGCTGACTCGTCGCCGACTTCTCAGCGTCGGCAGCAATACTGCTTTAGGATTGGGGTTGCCTCAGTTGCTGAGTGCAGAGGCGAATGGTCGCCCACCCGAAGCGGTAACTCGGGCAGATGCTGGTCAAAGTCCGCGGGCCAAGTCGTGCATCTTGTTCTTCATGGAAGGCGGACCGTCGCACATCGACCTGTGGGACATGAAGCCCGAGGCCCCGGAAAATGTCCGCGGCCCGTTTCGGCCGATCCAGACCACGCTGCCTGGCCTGCACGTCTGTGAACATCTGCCGCAGTGGTCGCGGATCATGCACCACATGACCGTGATCCGCTCCGTCAGCCACACTTTCGTCGATCACAATGCCAGTTCGCATTACATGCTCACGGGAAAGTATCCGCTGCGTGACTCGCAGTTGATTCGCGGCCCATCGCGTGAGAACGCGCCGCCATTCGGTTCGGTGCTGGCTAAACTGCGTCCCAGCGGACAACCGTTGCCGGACTACGTTCACTTGCCGAAGGAGTTTTTCAACTGTGGCAATTTCATTCCCGGAGTGTTGGCCGGGTTCTTGGGTGACGCTTTCGACCCGTTGATTGCCGGCGACCCAAGCGTCCCCAACTACGAAGTACCGGGATTGGAGTTGCGACTGCCAGGATCGCAATTCGAGAGTCGGCGGCGGTTACTCAACGACATTGACCACGGCCTCGGCCTCGTGAGCGATCGCCGAGCGTTGGAGCGCAAGGACGTTTTCTACGAGAAGGCGTTTTCGCTGATCACGTCTCCGCAGGCGCGGCGAGCGTTCAACTTGAGCGACGAGCCGGAGTCTGTTCGTCAGCGTTACGGATTCGGCGTTCGCGCGGCGGACGTGCGCGGCAACGGCCTGCGACATCTCGGACAGTGCTTGCTCTTGGCCCGGCGTTTGGTCGAGGCGGGCGTGCGGTTGGTTTCGGTCTGGGCTGGCGGGCAAGCCTTCGACGGGCATCGCGATCATTTCAACAGCTTAGTCAACGGACTGTGTCCACCGACCGATCAAGCTTTCTCGGCGCTCGTTGAAGATTTGGCGGATCGCGGTCTGCTCGACGAAACGCTCGTCGTGGCGCTGGGCGAGTTCGGTCGAACGCCCAAGGTCGGACAGATCACCTCGTCTGCCGGAGCAACTCCGGACGGCCGCGATCATTGGCCCAATTGTTACACCGTCTTTCTTGCTGGCGGCGGCGTGAAAGCCGGTTACGCCTTTGGGGCCTCCGACCGATTCGGCGCGTACCCGTCCGCGAATCCAGTCAGCCCCGAAGACATCGCGGCCACGATCTACACCGCCTTGGGGATCGGCCTGACCAGCCAAATCCACGACCGACTCAATCGCCCCCACACGATTTGCAGCGGCGAGCCGATTCGGGACGTGTTCAGGTAGATGGCGGCCTGCTTTGCGAATGATCGGGCGGGGCCTACGATGGCTGCAGACCTGCTGGTGACACAGCGCACAGCGGGAAATCATTCGCAATCCCTTTTGAGAAGGAACCATCAGATGCGGCGACTTGTTTCAGCGTGGGTTTGGGTGCTCGTGATTGGAGCGGCGGTTGGTGGTGGCGGGGCGACCTACGCCGCCGATGAATATGCTTATGACCTGGTGCATTCTTCCGTCAGCTTTAAGGCGCGGCATCTCGACATCAGTTGGATTCATGGACGGTTCAATGAGGTCGACGGGAAGTTTTCGATCGATCGGGAAGATCCGACCAAATCGACCTTCGAATTGACGATCAAGGCGGACAGCGTCGATACGGCCAACAAGGCCCGCGATGAACACCTCCGGCAGCCCGACTACTTCGATACGAAACAATTCCCGACGATCGAATTCAAAAGCAAGAGCACGAAACCGATCAAGGGGGGCTACGAGGTTACCGGCGACTTCACGATGCACGGCGCGACCAAAAAGATCACGCTGGTCTTGATGGGGGGCAAGGAGCATGAATTCAAAGGGGGAGTCAAACGAGTCGCGTTCTCGACCGAACTCAAACTCAAACGCAGCGACTACGGCTTCGACAAAAGTGCCATCGGACCGATCGGCGACGAGGCAATCATCATGATCGATTGCGAAGGCATGCGAAAGTAGCTGATGCCCGATCCGCTGCTGTTTCTGAAGTCCATGGGTGCCGCGGCCATCGTCAGTGCGATGTTTGTGCTGGCAATGGCGTGGCGGCGGCCAGCCAGCAGCGTATGGCTCAATTCGGTTTGCGTCCTGGCGATGGGACTGGGCCTCGCGCTCGGATGCGACATGTTGGCGGTGCGATGGACTTGGCCGCCCGTGAAGGCGCTCGACCGGTTCTTGATGATCGTCGTGCCGATGGCTCTCGGCATCGAACTGCTTGCGGAACTTCAAGGGATGCCGCGTTGGGTAGCTCGTTTCCTGCGGGCAAGTCTGGCCGCGACGACTCCGAGAATTCTGCTGCACGGCTCCGTGTACTTGAGCGGAGCCGGCAACCACTGGACTCGGTGGGAGGCCGGCACGGCATTGGTGCTTTGCGGTGTCTTGTTGGCTGGAGCTTGGGGACTGCTGCTCTGGTTGTCTCAGCGATCAGGGGGAATCTCGATTCCATTGGCACTGGGCCTGACGACCCACTGCGCCGGCGTGACGGTGATGCTGGCTGGTTATCTCAGGGGAGGCGGAACGGCGTTTCCCTTGGCTGCAACCATCGTCGCGACGGTCATCGCCGCCAAGCTGATCACGATGCGTTCCGATACGCCGGCAAAATTCGACTCACCGGCAATCATTGGAGTTGGAGTGATCGGTTTGTTCGGCGTGTTGATGATCGGCCAGTTCTTTGGCCGGCTCTCGACCGGCTGCGCGCTGACACTGCTGCTGATTCCACTCTTGTGCTGGACGACCGAGGTGCCGTTTCTTCGGCACCGGAAACCGTGGCTCGTAGGCTCAGTCCGATTGGTGCTGGTCGCGATTCCGCTGCTGGTGGTCCTGGCGGTGGCAAAACGTGATTTCTATCGAAACATGGCCCCGTTGTTGGGAGACCTGCCAAGGCACGCCACCAAATGACAACGAGCGCACTGGTTCTGACAAAGTTACCGCGTTATCCCAGAATCTCCTCAATCGGCTGGCCTCCGTGCGCCACGGCGACGGGGCGGTCGTTGTCGTAGACCTTCATCTCCGGATCGATTCCCAGCAGGTGATAGATTGTCGCGCAGATGTCGCTGGTGCTGACTGGGCGGTCTTTCACATAGGCAGCGTGGGCGTCGGAGGCCCCATGCACCGTGCCGCCACGGATGCCCGCGCCGGCAAACAACACGCTGTAGGCGTAGCTCCAGTGATCGCGGCCAGCGGTGTTGTTGACCTGCGGCGTGCGGCCCATGTCGCTCATGACGACCACCAGCGTTTCATCCAACAGGCCCCGCGAGTTCAGATCTTCCAGGAGCGCGCTGTAGGTGAGGTCCAGCGACGGAAGCGCGCCGCGGAGCCAGTCGAAATTCGCAGCGTGAGTGTCCCAGGAATTGTCGCCGGGAAAATCCCATGTGACGTTCACGAATCGGACCCCCGCCTCGACCAGTCGGCGGGCGATGAGTGCGCTGGAGCCAAACAGCGTGCGGTCGTAGCGGTCGCGAAGTTTTGGATCGGCGGTGCTCAGGTCGAAGGCGCTCTTGAGCGTTGTGGAAGTCAAGAGGCCGAACGCTCGCTGCTGGATGCGGTCCACGTCGTCGAGCGCGCCCCGCGCTTCGGCCCGCTTCTGGTTTCGATTGAACTGCTGCAGCAGGCTCTCGCGCGCCTGCAAAGCGTCGAGCGTAATGCCGTCAGCCAGCCGAGCGTTTCGGGAGAGGAACGGCTCGCCGTCGAGCACCTTCATTTTTCCGAGCGTGCGTTCCTTCGACTTATCGAACTCTGAGAACAGCGGGTCGTACCGCTTGCCGAGAAAGCCGGCATACGGCCCTGGATAGCGCACGGTGCCGCCGGAATTGCCCGCCCCCGCGTAGTTGGGCAGATAGACGTAATCCGGCAGATCCTTCGTCGCCGGGCGAAGGTACTCGCAGACCGAGCCCATGCTCGGAGGATAGGTGTCCTTGGTGCTGGTGATGTCGGCCAAGGCGATCTCGTGACCGGTGTAGCTGGGGAGCGGATTGTGGCAGCCCGCTTTGTGGTTGACCGAACGGACGATGGCCGTCTTGTGCATCCACTGGGCCGACAGCGGCAGCAATTCTCCGATCTGGATGCCGGCCACGTTGGTGTCGATGGGCTTGAACTCGCCGCGGATTTTCTCCGGGGCGTTCGGCTTCAAATCGTACATGTCCTGAGTCGGCGCGCCGCCCAGCAAATAGAGCAGGATCACACTCTTGGCCTTGGCGGGCCGCACTCGATTGCTCTCTTCGAGCGCGAGCAGGCTCGGCAAGTTGAACGCTCCGCCGAGAAGCGAGAGTGCTCCGGCCTTTAGAGTTTCGCGGCGGGTCAAGCCGTCACACAGACGCCGATGGCTACCGAGCAGAGTAATCATGGCAAACCTCTCAAGAAATAACCCGAAGCGTCAGCGAGGGCGGACGCTCCACATGGCAAGGAATTCTGAGCCATCCAAGTCTCGTGAAGCGTTCGCCCTCGCTAACGGTTCGGGTTACTTGGTGAAACCATTTCAGTGGCGGAACAGGAATTCGTTGGTATTGAGCAGCGCCCATTGGATGTCTTCCCAGGCAGTGCGTTTGTTGTTGGACTTGGTCACATGCTCGATTGCAGAGCGGGCTTCATCGGGGAGCGGTGGCCGAGACAGTGTTGCCAGGAATAATTCGGTTGCGATGTCGGCGTCGGACAAACTTTTCGCCAAAAGTCGGCCGAGACGGTTATCGGGCGCGCCGAGCTTGCCGAGTACAAAGGCACCGTTTTTCATTTCCAGCGCACGGGCCACGTTGAGGTCACTTTCGCGTTCGCACTCGCAAACGGCGTCTCGCGCCGGCTGGCCTAGCGCCTTCAGGAACGGATGTCGGTCCCATGAGGCATACCGACCGCCGGTGTAGATGACCTGCCCATCTGGAAGCTGTACGGCCCGCGTCCCCTCCGGCATTCCGGTGAACTTCTCCGGATCGCCGGTCGCGGTGCAAATCGCGTCGAGCAGCAATTCCGCCGTCAGCCGCTTCCGCCTGACAAGCGCGTGCGAAAAGTATTTTTCGTCTGGCTGATTGCCGGCGTTGGCGTGGGAGCTGAGCTGATACGTCCGCGAGTTGGCGATCAGGCGGACGACGTGCTTCACATCGTAGTTGCTCTTGATGAACTCCCGAGCAAGAGCTTCCAGCAGCGCGTCATTGGCCGAGGGGTTCGAGTCGCGGAAGTCATCCGGCGGATCGACGATGCCCCGACCGAGCATGTGGAACCAAATCCGATTGACGGTAGCCCGTGCGAAGTACGGGTTCTCAGGCGAAGTGACCAACTTGGCCAAGACAGTGCGACGATCCGCGCCTGGCGAAATGACCGGCGCGGGGAGACCCAGCACCTTGGGAGCCATCGATTTCCCGGACTGCGGATGAGTGACCTCTCCGTTGCCAGCCGAGTAGATCACGAGCGCGTTCTCCCGCAACTGCCAGGGATAGGGTTGCTTCGGGTTGCCTGGATTTTCCCCATCCGGCTCGGCCTTGAGTTGCGCGAACCAAGCCGCCATGTGGTGGTAGTCGTCTTGAGTCCAACGCTCGAACGGATGATTGTGGCACTTGGCGCATTGCAGTCGGATGCCGAAGAAAAGTTGCGCGGTGTTTTCCGCCAGGTTCTGTGCGCCCTGAACCACGGGGGCACCGTTGTCGTACGGCCCACGGAAATAGTTTGCAGGGGGATTGGTAAACGTGCTGCCGCTGGCCGTCAAAAGTTCGGAGACGACTTCGTTCCACGGAGTGTTGCGTTCGATGTGGCTCCGCAGCCACTGCCGGTAGGCATGGCTCCCTTTGATCTGAATCGTCAAGCGATTCGAGCGCAGGACGTCGAGCCATTTATACGCCAGGAAGTCGGCGAACTCGGATCGCTCCAGCAACAGGTCGATCAGCCTGGCACGCTTGTCGAACGCGGTATCTGCCAAAAAGACGCGGCACTCGTCCGGCGTTGGCAAGATGGCGCAAAGATCAAGGTACGCCCGCCGCACGAATTCCTGGTCAGTGCAGAGATCGGCTGGGGGCAGATTCATCGACTTGAGTTTCGCAAAGACGTGTCGATCCACGTCGTTGTGCTCGGGGGGATTCGGCCAGACGAAGCCGGGCTGCGGTTCGAGATAAGTCAGGCGGGCGCACTCGATGATGCTGAGATAGCGGCACAAGATGGCGGCCTCGCCCGCCTGCTTCATCTCCACCAAGCCGTTGGCATCGACGCTGGCGATGTTGTCGTCACTGCTGCTGAAGGCGGTCAAACGGGTGACGTCGCGCGTGCTGCCGTCGGCAAAGTGGGCCAACACCGCCAGTTGTTGCCAACGAGCCGGCGAGGTCTGGACTCGGCTGCCGGGGAGAACTTCGACCTTGGTCAGAGCCGGCGGTTCGGCGGAGTCGTTACGGACTCCTTCTTTCAACCAAGCGAGAACCGTCTCCTGCGGGACCGGATTGACCGACAACAGTCGCGGTCCTCCGGCGTGAGGGATCAGCCCCATCCCTTTCATCAGGATCAGGCTCTCCTCCGCATCGAACCGATTGGTACGGCGGCCTTGAGCGGAGTTCGTCAACTCGAGGTAGTCGGCTGCGGGATCGTAGCCTCGCAGACTCAGCTTAAATCCGCCCCGCCCGCTGGGAATGCCGTGACAAGCCCCCGCATTGCAACCAGCCACATTGAGCGCCGCGATGAACTCATGCCGGAAGCTGACCGTCTGCGGTTTGTCGAAGTCTGTGACGATGATCGGGACGCGCGCCATCCGCTCTCCGGCCTGAATCACCAACGCCGTCTCGCCCGCCGCTTGAGCACGTAGCAATCCACCGCGGCTGATTTTCACGAGTTCGGGAGATTCCACCTTGAGTTCGCAGAAGCTCGTCAGGTCTCGCTCGCTGCCGTCGCTGTACCGTCCGGTCACCAGGATCTGTCGCATGGCGCGCGGCCCGGCCAAACGGATCGTTTCGGGCTGAACCACCAGAGAAACCGGACGGCCAACGCACTCGGCCTTGTCGGCTTGTTTCTCGGGTGATTCGGCGGCCAGAACAGAGGCCGTTACCAACCAAGCGGCTACGAACACGAACTTGCTCGTCAGAGGCTTCATTGCGCATTCCTAACCCGGTCGCAAGCGAATCGCCGGATGGCTACAAGCATAAGCGAATCAACCCAATCGATGGTAATCGCCGCTGGGAGTTGCGTCGAGCGGCGGACTCTCGAAACGCAGAGCGTTCTCGGGAGCTTGCTCGCTCGTTTTTTGCGAGAATTCCACAAGCTGACAACTTGTGGCTACGATGTTCAACAAGCTGATCGTCAACGCCATCGCCGCTCTCAGCAAGAGCAGATGGCGGACCACAATCATCAGTCTGGGTTTCCTCTCTATCTTACGGAGTCCATCTTGAGCACTGACCAATCCAAAGTCGTCCCGTTTCCCGAGCCTCCCAAAGGGGCGGGACCAATTGACCAACACGCTGCGAAGAGCTTTACCGAGACGAAGTCCGGGCTGAATTACCGTATCCTTCGCCAGGGCGCGGGAGCCACCCCCAAGGCGACCAATACGGTGCGGGTCCACTATCACGGTTGGCTGGACAACGGAAAGGTCTTTGACAGTTCCTACCGGCGCAACGAAGACATTTCCTTTGGTCTGAATCAAGTCATCAAAGGTTGGACGGAAGGGATGCAGCTTGTCGGTACTGGCGGCATGATCGAATTGCAGATCCCGTCGGACCTAGGATACGGGAACCGCGGAGCACCGCCGGATATTCCTCCGAAAGCCACGCTGCACTTTCTTGTGGAGCTGCTTGAAATGAAATAAGCCGGTGTGGTTTTTCGAACTCTTTTTTTAACGGAGCCCAGCATGTCCAGACACTGCTTACTCTGCCTGTTCATGATCGTTGGTTTGTCCGGCCAGTTGGCTGTGGCTCAAGAGACCAAAGCCGAGAAGAAAGATTCGCCAAAGTCAGCGGTCAAAGCCCCGCCGAAGAATGTCATGCCGCCGACGCACGCCGATGTGCCCTACGGCAAGCACGAGCGGCAAGTGATCGACTTCTATCAAGCGAAATCGGACACACCGACTCCGCTTGTGTTCTACATTCACGGCGGCGGTTGGCAAGGCGGGAGCAAAACGGGGTTCAACGTGAAACCGTTTTTGGAAGCGGGCATCTCCGTCGCGGCGATCAACTATCGTTATGTGAAGAACGCCGTCGATGAAAAAGTCGAACCGCCGGTGAAGGCTCCGTTGCATGATGCCGCTCGCGCACTGCAGTTCGTACGCTCGAATGCCAAAGAGTGGAACATCGACAAAGTCCGCATCGGCGCGACGGGCGGTTCGGCGGGCGGTTGCTCGTCGTTGTGGCTCGCGCTCCATGACGACCTCGCGGATCCAAAGAGCGACGACCCGATCGCTCGCGAATCGACTCGCTTGTCCTGCGCGGCAGTGAATGGAGCTCAAGTGACGCTCGACCCGATCCCGCTTCGCGAATGGATGCCGAATTACAGCTACGGCGCGCATGCCTTCGGTCTGAAGAGCCTCGATGACGTGAATCAGCAGCGAGAAAAGATCGCCGTTTGGATCAAGGAGTACTCGCCGATGTCGCATGTGACGAAAGATGATCCGGCGATCGGACTGTTCTACGGTGGTGTCGCCGGAGCCAAGAAGGGGGAAGAACATCCCGACCCGACGCACTCCCCGATGCTCGGCCTGATGCTGATGGAGACGCTCAACAGCGTCGGCGTCGAAGGTCACATGACTTACAACGGTGGGCCAACTCCAAAGTACGCGAACGCAGTTGTGTTCTTGATCGAGAGGTTGAAGAAGTAGAAATGCTCTTCGCGGAATGATTCAGCGTACTGCGTCGCATCTTAGATGCGTTGCGGACAGTCAACGGAGCCACCGACGATTTCGGCTACGAAGCACTTGAAAAGCCGGTGCATATCCACGACTGGAATGCCACGATCCCGCACCTGCTGAATCTCGATCACGAACGCTTAACATTCCACTACGGCGGTCGCGACTTTCGTCTGACCGACGCGTACGTGAACATAGTGCCTGAGATTCTGGCGTAGGCTTCCTTTGTCGCCGCTGGTCGCATTGCCGCAGGAGACGGTAATCTGAAGCACCGTCACCGCTTCGCACGCAATTCATAAGGATTTGGACAACGATGCTAAACAAAGTTCTGATTGCTACGGCTTGGTTGGTTTTCTTCGGAGCACGATTGGGATTCGCTGCAGATGCCGCGGACTGGCGCTCGTGGCGCGGACCGCTGGGGAATGGGAGCGTCGAACAGGGGAGCTATCCCGTATCATTCGGCGCGGACAAGTATCTCTGGCGGACTCAGTTGCCGGGCAAGGGTTGTTCAACGCCGGTCTTGCTCAAGGAGTTGATCTACCTGACATCGCCGGCCGATGGGAATGACGCCCTGCTCTGCTACGACTCTCATGGTGCCGAGAAATGGCGTGCGCTCTTCGGAAAAGAGAACGCTGGCAAGCATCGCAACGGTTCAGGGAGTAATGCGTCGCCGGTCACCGACGGGAAGGCGGTCTTCGTCTTCTTCAAGAGCGGCACGTTCGCGGCAGTGGAACTCGATGGAAAGGTCCGTTGGAAGACTGACCTCGTGGAGCGATTCGGGAAGGATACTTTGTTTTGGGATCATGGCACTTCGCCCGTGCTGACTGAGAAATACGTCATCATGGCACGCATGCACCAAGGGGAGTCGTGGCTGGCCGCGTTTGACAAAGTGACGGGCGAAATGGCTTGGAAGGTCGCTCGCAATTATAAAACGCCGACGGAATGTGATCACGGCTATTCAACTCCCTTGGTCATTCAACACCAGGGAAAGGAATCGATCCTGGCTTGGGGTGCCGAACATCTCACGATTCACAACACGACCGATGGTCAGGTTTCCTGGTCGTGTGGCAACTTCAATCCCGACGCCAACAAGTTGTGGCCCGCAATCGCGACGCCAGTAATCGTCGGAGACATGGTGGTGATCGCCTACGGTCGCAACGATCGAGGCATCCCGCGACTGCATGGGGTTCGGCTGACGGGAAGCGGTGATGTCACGCAGACCAATCATATCTGGAAACGAGACGATGTCGGCACGTTCGTCCCAACTCCCGTCGCTTACAAAGGCCGAGTGATCCTGGTTGGTGACAAAGGTGAAATCGAGAGCGTCGACCCCGCCACCGGCAAGACGATTTGGAAAAGCGAGTTCCCGAAGAACCGGGCGAACTTCTACGCCTCACCACTGATCGCCGGAGACAAGTTGTTCGCACCGCGTGAGGATGGAACCGTGTTTGTCGCAAGCATCGCCAACGACAAATTTGAATTGTTGGCCGAGAATGAGATGGCCGAATCCGTCATCGGCTCCCCCGTCCCGGCCTCGAACCGACTCCTCATCCGCGGCGAAAAACATCTGTTCTGCATCGCCTCAGAGTGATCGTCTCAGCGATAGCCAACTGATCCGCGGGGATGAATCTGTCCGTTTGTAAGAGGAAGGTCCTCTCAAAGCCCTGAGTTCTTAATCCTTCTGCCCGTTGCACCGAGGAGAGCTTCCATGAAGTTGCTGCTGACGTACCACCAGGTTTTCACTGTGTTGATTGTGTTCGCCGTGACCGATGCTTTCGCCGACGACGCAAACGTGCGGACGATTCACGCGCAGCCGAGCTTTGTCGTTTCGACGAAGCAGGTGGAACTGGCAGTCACCGAATTGGGCGGACACATGGCTCCGGTCACGTTCTTTCGCAACTCGGATAAGCCGGTGCGGCCGTACTACGTCAGCCCGTGGCAGGACGAGAAGCCGACGGCCATGCCGGCTCCGGTGCTGGTGCCGTTGCGAGGCGACTTCTTCTGCATGCCGTTTGGAGGGAACTCGGACGAGGCCGCCGGCGAAAAGCATCCGCCGCATGGCGAGATCGTCGGCGCGAAATGGAAGCACGTTGGCACGAAGAAATCGGGGGACGTGACTACGCTCACGATGTCGATTGACACACAAGTGCGTCGTGGCCGAGTGACGAAAGAACTCTCGCTGATCGAGGCTCAGAACGTGATCTACTCGCGACACACGATTGATGGGTTTGCTGGTCGCGTACCGCTCGGACATCACGCGACGCTCGCGATGCCCGACAAAGAGGGAGCCGTGCGGCTCGCGGCCAGTCCGTTTCGATTCGGCATGACTTATCCCGGCACTTTCAGCGATCCGAAGCAGCGCGAGTATCAATCGCTGCTGCCGGGCGCGAAGTGGACGACGTTGACCAAAGTCCCGCTCGCCTGGAAAGGGGAGCCGGATGCGGACCTCACCAAGCTGCCGGCTCGGCAGGGGTATGCCGATCTGATTCAGCTCGTGAATGAACCGTGGGAGAAAACGAACGGCCCCGCTTGGATGACCGCGACGTTTGCCGAGGCCGGATACCTGTGGTTCTCGCTCAAAGATCCAGCCGTATTGAGCAGCACGGTGTTCTGGATCGAAAACCACGGCCGACACGGACATCCTTGGAACGGCCGCAACAATTGCCTCGGACTCGAAGATGTCACGGCACACTTTGCCGACGGGTTGGCGGCCTCC
Organism: Candidatus Kuenenia stuttgartensis; assembly: GCA_945906725.1. Lineage (GTDB taxonomy): Bacteria > Planctomycetota > Planctomycetia > Planctomycetales > Planctomycetaceae > SXKJ01. Next base: position 30,708 of record CAMDRI010000047.1, read on the forward strand.
ACTCGCGAGAACATCTTGAGCAAAGAAGGAATTGCCACCTCGATCGAACTCAAGGCGTCGCAGCCGACGACGGTGAATTACATTCAAGGCGCGGTCAAAATTCCCGACGGATTCGAGATGGTCAAGACGCTCGAATTCGCGCCGGGGCAAGTCACGTTTGTCTCAACGACTGGCCAGCGTGTGACCGCGCCAGTCCGACACGATTTTTTGAAAACCGGAAAGCTGTAATCAGGGATCGGGTGTTCGACCCCGCCCCGAAACCTCAAACGAGAACAACCATGAAAAACACACTTTGGTTTCTGCTCGCGAGCACATTGCTCTGCTCGCTGGGATGCGGCAAGGCGGACGAAGCCGTCAAGCCGTCAGGCTCGCCGACAACTGTGGTCACTCCTCCGACACCGAAGGGAACGATCGGCGTCTCCCTGCTGACGCTCGACAACCCGTTCTTCAAGGTCATCGGCGACAGCATCACGTCCGAGGGAAAAAAGCTCGGCTACGAAACGATCGTGGTCAGTGCCGACAAGGACGTCGCCAAGCAGAGCAATCAGATCAAGGACTTCATCGTCAAGAAGGTCAGCGCGATCGTGCTCAGCCCGTGCGATTCGAAGTCGATCATCCCCGTCATTCAAGAGGCGAATGCCGCAGGGATTCCGGTCTTCACTGTCGACATCCCCTGTAACGAACCGGGCGTGAAGATCGTCACGCAAGTCGCAACCGACAACTACGGCGGCGGCAAAGAGGCGGGGCACGCGATGATCGAGGCGCTCGGCGAAGCGGGGGGCAAGGTCGCCATTTTGCACTTCAAACAGGCGGAATCCTGTCTGCTCCGTGTGAAAGGATTTCGCGAGGTCATTGATGAACACAACAAATCGGCCGCCTCGAAGATTGATCTCGTGACCGAACTCGAAAGCGGCGGAGCGAAGGACATGGGCTACAAGGCGGCCGAAGATTCGCTGCAAGCTCATGCCGATCTGCGAGGGATCTTCGCGATCAACGATCCCGCCGCGCTGGGCGCGCGAGCCGCACTGGAGAAGGCCGGCAAAGCCAATCAAGTGTTGATCGTCGGCTTCGACGGCCAGCCGGAAGGAAAGCAAGCCATCAAGGAAGGAAAGATCTACGCGGACCCGATTCAGTTTCCCGACAAGATGGGTGTCGAAATCGTCGCCGCGATCGTGAAGCACTCGAAGGGTGAGGAACTCCCGCCGCAGATGCTGATCCCGACCAGCCTGTATCGCAAAGCGGACGCCGAGGCTGATCCCGATCTCAAGTAATCTCTACTGTCGCCGAATTCGTGAGACTTCGGTTGACGTTCGCGACAACACACCGAAGTCTCAAGACTTCGGCGACAGGACGGAAATGACCCTTATGAGCGATCCACAGAACTTCTTGCATGAACTGGTTGGCTCGATGTCGCAGGGAGCGGCGGGAAATCCGACGGTGACGATGATTAAGGCGGCTTTTGCTCACCACGGTTTGCACTGGCGGTACATCAACATGGAGGTGACGCCGGAAGATTTGGGAGCGGCCGTGCGAGGTGCCCGCGCGATGGGTTTTCGTGGGTTCAATTGCAGTCTGCCGCACAAGGTGACGGTCATCTCGCATCTGGATGGGCTGGGCGAATCGGCGGCCATGATGGGAGCCGTCAACTGTGTCGTCCGTCGCGGCAATCAACTGATCGGCGAGAACACCGATGGAAAAGGGTTTCTCAAATCGTTGACGTCGGTTGCCGATCCGCGTGGCAAATCAGTGGTGATCTTCGGAGCCGGCGGTGCCGCGCGAGCGATTGCCGTCGAGTTGGGACTGGCCGGAATAAGGCAAATCACCGTGGTGAATCGCTCCGAATCGCGCGGTGCCGAATTGGTCGAACTGCTGCGCGGCAAGCTGAAGCTCAACGCCGAGTTGGTCGTGTGGAGCGGAGATTTTTCAGTTCCTGCCGGGACCGATGTCGTAATCAACGCCACGTCGATCGGACTCTACGACGGAAATGCTCGTCTGAATTTGGACGTCAGCTCGTTAACGCCAGGGATGGTGGTCGCGGACGTGATCGGTAATCCACCGCGCACGCGGTTGATTCGCGACGCGGCCGAGCGTGGCTGCACGGCGCTCGACGGATTGGGAATGCTGGTCAATCAAGGAATCGTCGGCGTGCAGTATTGGACCGGCATCGAACCGGATGCGACGGTCATGCGGCGAGCTTTGGAACAGGCACTGGGACTATGACTTGATCTCTGTGCCCCGTCGCGTCTCTGTGGTGTCCGCAATGACTCAACAATGCGAGACAGATCGCGGCCGACGACACCACAGAGACGCGACGGGGCACAGAGGAATTGGAATGACGACGATGATTGCTTCCGCGCCGTTGTTGGAAATGCGTGGTATCGTCAAGTCATTCCCCGGAGTGCAGGCGCTGCGCGGCGTCAACGTCTCGCTGAAGGCTGGCGAAGTGCTGGCGTTGCTCGGCGAGAACGGAGCCGGCAAGAGCACGCTGATGAAAGTGCTCGGCGGTGCGTTCCGAGCCGACGCGGGTGCGATCGAGATCGCTGGAGTCGCTAAGCATTTCAACTCGCCGCAGGACTCACGCCAGGCCGGAGTGGCGGTCATCTATCAAGAGTTCAATCTCGTTCCCGGCCTGACCGCTTGCGAAAACATCTTTCTGGGACAAGAGCCGACTCGCGCGGGTTTCGTCGCGCAGTCCCAGGAACGGCAGCAAGCGGCCGAGCTATTTCGGCGTCTCGGCGTCGAGGTCGATCTCGACACCCCGTGTCGACGGCTGACGACGGCGCAGCAACAACTCGTCGAGATTGCGAAGGCACTCGCGTTTCAAGCACGCATCATCGTCATGGACGAACCGAGCGCCGCGCTTACGTCGCACGAGGTCAGTCGGTTGTTTGCGATCATTGAAGAACTGAAACGGCGAGGGATCGGCGTCGTCTACATCAGTCATCGGCTGGATGAAATATTCACGGTGGCCGACCGAGTGACCGTGCTGCGCGACGGTCTGAATGTTGGTGAGCGGCCGATTGCACAAGTCACTCGGCAAGAGTTGATCGAGCTGATGGTCGGACGCGAATTGAGCGATGAGTTTCCGAAGCGTGCGACGACGATTGGCCCGCCGAGACTGGAAGTCACTGGTCTGCGGCGCGGTCGCGCGGTGCGCGACGTGTCGCTCTCGGTGCGGCGCGGTGAGATCGTGGCTCTGACCGGACTGGTCGGGGCTGGTCGAACGGAAACCGTGCGGCTGATCTTCGGAGCCGATCCGCGCGACGCCGGAGAGATTCGGCTAGACGGCCGCTTGCTGGCAATTCGCTCGCCACGCGACGCGATCGCCGCCGGGATCGGGTTGCTCACCGAGGATCGCAAGCTGCAAGGACTGGTGCTTGGCCATTCGGTACGAGAGAACTTTGGGCTGCCGAACTTGAATTGGCTGACCCGCGCAGGCTTCGTGCAACTTCGCCGCGAACGAGACAAATTCTCGCGGTATGTCGAAACGCTACGGATCAAGGCCTCCAGCAGCGAGCAGCGAGCGGGCACTCTGTCGGGAGGAAATCAGCAAAAGGTCGTGCTGGCGAAATGGCTGGCCCGCAACTGCGACTTGCTGATCTTCGACGAACCGACGCGCGGCATCGATGTCGGAGCGAAGTACGAGATTTACCTGCTGATGAACGAACTGGCTGCCCAGGGGAAGGCGATCCTCATGATCAGTTCCGAATTGCCGGAGGTACTGGGCATGGCCGATCGAATTCTGGTGCTTCACGAGGGCCGCGTTACCGGCGAGATCGCGGACGCTCGCACGGCGACGCAGGAACAGATTATGAAGCTCGCCATCGCGTAAACTCAGGATGCCCATGACTCGCACGCTGTCCCGATTGCTGACTGACTATGGCATGATCTTCGTGCTGGCGTTGCTGTGCGCGTTCTTCAGCGTCGCGACCTACAGCGAGCAATCTCCAACCGGGGAAGCGGCGGCTCGGCAAGTTGCGAAGACGCTCGATTCACAGTTCGGCAAGACTCCGCGCGTGTTGATTGTCGCTCGCGAACAAGCGGACGAGGCGTTGTTTGCGAGCAAGCTCGAAGCGGCGCTGTCAGCCAGCGGGGCGAAGGTGTTGGCCGTTGTGAAAGGGGAACCGAAAGACGCTCGCGCGGCTCTCCAAAAAATCGTGGCGACTGGTGAGTCGCTCGATGCGATCGCCGGCACGCGCGCGACGGCGGCCTGGCTGGTCTTCGCGGATTTGAAGGCCGACTTCCCGATGCTCGGCGATCCGCGGTTGGTGCAGCCCCGTACCGAGAAAT
>CAMDRI010000048.1 GCA_945906725.1 Candidatus Kuenenia stuttgartensis
TATTCGCTGTTGCAGGGATTTGTCTGGGCGATCCCGGTCCTCGGATTCATCGGCACGGTCGAAGGACTGTCGATCGCCATCAGTGGTTTTGGCAATGTGTTGGGTGCGTCCAGTGATTTCAGCCAAGTGAAAGACGCGCTCAAGGGAGTCACGGGCGGACTGTCCATCGCCTTTGAAACCACAATGCAGGGACTGGTCGCGGCCTTGGTGATTCAATTGACTTTAACGGCGATCAAGAAGTCCGAGGAAGAATTCCTCGATGCGTGCAGCGAATACTGCTCCAAGCACATCGTCGGGCGTCTGCGGCTGATGCCGTTTGAAATGCGCGAGGCCGAATAATGTCACGTCGCGGCCGATCTGGCCCTGTGATTTCTCTGTTCGCCTTTCAGGACATCATCACGTCCGTGACGGCGATCGTGATTGTCGTGACTCTGTTCCTGGCGCTGGACCTCGTCCAACGCAAACAGGGACAAGCGTCGGAATCGCCGGTCGTGTTAGCGGACGAGCTTGTCGCGAAGATCGCCAAAGTCGAGGCTGAACTGACGAAGCTCCGCAAGGAACTCGACAATGCGGACGAACTGGTGAAGCAGGTCGCCAGCACATCGCCCGCCGAATTGAAGGCCGAGATTGTCCGGCATGAACGTGCCCTTGAGGATCTGCGCCGTGAGTTGCAGCGACAGGAGGAGAGGCACGCTCGATTGGTTGCTCAGGAACAGGCCGCTGCCGCAGACAAATTTGATTTGGATCCATTGCGGCAACGAATCGAGCAGACGGTGCGCGAGACTCGCGAGATGCAAGGGCAACTGGACCAAGAGAAGCAAGAAGATCGTGTCCTCTTCACACTACCTCGTGGATTCAACAAGGAAGGCTGGATTGCTGTTGTTGAGTCGGGCCGGATCACGGTCGCGCCGCTCGGCCGCGCAGCAAAACCTCAAGTCTTCGTTTCGACGGGCACGATTTTCAAGAAGTCCGCTGCCGACGCACTGATTGACTGGATCGATCGCGACCGATTGCGGTCGGCCTACTTTTTGGTACTTATTCGGCCGGCTAGTTCGCGCACCTTCTCGGAACTGGAGGATGCGTTCCACGACAAATCCATTTCGTTCGGATTTGATTTGATCGATGCGGAGCGAACTGTCCTGCATCCCGAACGAGGAGCCGCTCCCTGATGTCTCGACGCAGCGCCGCCAAACAAGACAGCCTGGAATTGTTGCTGGACACCATCTGCAACACGTTCGGCGGCGTTCTATTCATTGCCATCTTGGTGGTGATGCTGCTGCAACAGACCGGTAAGGGCGTCTCAGCGCCGCCACCAGTCACGGTCTCGCCTGAAAAACTGCATGACCTCAGCCAGCAAATCACCGAGTTGACCGCAGAACTCAATCGGCTCAAAGCGAACCGCGAGAGTCAAGTTGCCATTGTCGATAGCTTCTCAACGGAAGAAGTTCGCGAGCTAATTCAACGCCGCCGGCAACTGGCCGCCAAGGAAACAGAACATCAAGTCAAAGCCAACGAACTGTTGGCCCAAAACGCGAAGCTGACTGCTCACGTCGAAGCCGATCGTGCGGAGAATGCCAAAGTCAAACAGGATCTCGATGCCGCCCTTCGTGAAAAACAGCAAACACAAACGACGTTGGAAAACGACCGAAAAAGCCGGACGACCGAGGCACGCCTCCCGTTGCTGCGGCCACCAGGAGCGAGGCAAGAGATCGGCCTCGTGCTGCGTTACGGCCGACTGTACCTCTGGCATCGGTATGACCAATTCCACAACCGACAAGGTTTGAACACGGACGACTTCGTCATTGTCGGCGAAGAAGACGGCGGCATTCTCACGCTACCCAAGCCGACGGGCGGCATCGTGCTGGACGGCTCGGCAGAATCGAAGGATGCCGTGCGCCGGTTGCTACGTCGGTTCGATTCACGAACTTGCTACTTCACGCCGATTGTCCGGCCAGATTCCTTTGCCGCGTTCGCTCACTTTCGCGACATCGCACTGGAGCTCGGCTTCAACTATCGACTCATGCCAGTCGAAGCGAATTCACCGGTCGTCGATCGTGGTGGCTCTGCGACCGGAGTGCAATAAAATGATTGGCTGAAACCAAAAACCAAATAACGATTGTGGCCGAATGGTCGCTACCTTGATTTCAGCAATCACTGCGAGCAATGTGATCGGCGAGATTTGACAGCCGCACTTAAACATCGTCGAGCGACTTGCTGCCGGAGATTCGATCGTGGCAACGTGGTATGTCAAAGATGCCGACGGACTCTATGGACCATATTCCTTGGACGAATTGGCGAATCTCGCCAAGGAAAATCGGCTCACGCCGGCCACCTTAGTTCGACGTCGCGATTCAAGTGCTTGGGTGCCAGCTTCACAGCTCAAAGGGATTTTTTCCGAAGCGGCCTCGCCGAAGGCGGCTCAATCCCACGGAGCGCCACCTCCGTTGCCGCAACGCCAACAAGCGATCTCGCAAGAAACGAACTCGCCGAGATCCATAAATTCGCAAAGTCGCGGCTCAGCATCACAGAAAGTTGCGGCAAAGCCTGCGGTGAAAAGTCACGAGGGCGTTGAGCCGTCTGCTTCAAAGTCACGAGACGCCGTCAGCTCAGCCTCGAAATTGGTTCGGTCTTCCCCGATGGGGATGCCGTTCTATCTGTGGGCCATTGTCGCGTCTGCGGGTCTTTTTCTGGTCGTTCTCTTCGTGCGGGTCATCGGCGGTGGCGGGACTAGCTCGGCTCCACAGGTTGCAGCCAATAGCTCGCCAAACACTGAAAGGTCGTCTGGCGGGGAACCCAAGGCAAACGACAGTGTGCCGCAACAAGCTCCCGTGAAGAACCAAACCGATGGGAATACAGTAGCGGCCGAAACTCAGGGTTCGAGCAAGGTCTCGTCGGTGGTCGTTGACCGAACAACTGATGCGACTAAGAGCGAGAAAACTCTCTCGACCGAAGAGATCGTCGCACGGACTGAACCATCCGTCGCCCTAATTAAAGGAAACACGGGGTCTGGAACTGGTTTCATCGTCAGGCCCGGCATCGTGGTGACGAATAAGCATGTGGTCGAGAATGAGATTCTCAATACGCTCACAGTCCATTTCCCCTCGGCGGAAGTTGCTCAACAGGGGCCATTCCGTCCGACGCTGTTGTATGAATCTCCGGATCGGGACATTGCATTCTTGGCAATTGACTCCACGCTGCCACCGCTGCCAGTCGCCGAGTCGTATGTTTTCCGTCGCGGTCAAGAAGTGATCGTCATTGGAAGCCCAGGCTTAGGCGATCAAACCGTGCTGCAGAACGCGATCAGTCGCGGCGTCATGAGCACCAAAACTACGTTCGACGGCAAGGAATTCTACCAGCTTGGCATCTCGATCAATCCGGGAAACTCAGGTGGCCCCGCCATCGACATGACTGGCAAAGTTGTCGGCGTGGTGACCTTGAAGGCGTCCAAAAAAGAGGGGCTTGGCTTCTGCATTCCACCTGATCAGCTTCTCAAAGAGATGGACCTCGTGAAGGCTGTCACGCCCGAGAGCATTGCAAAGTCGCAATCGACACACCGTGCCCGGGTCGTGTTCCTGCGAGTTCATGCTGCCACCCGCATCTACAGAGTCGGGATGGAAGCCTATACCGACGCGATGGCGAAAGCCTTGGCAAACAGCGTCAACGTCAACGTCGGACTGAAGGCCGTCCGCGAAGAACTGGAACCGAAGCTGTCGAAGATCGACAGCTACATCGTCGCCGACATCAAACGCGACGTCACACAACTCGGTGCCGACGTTCATCTGTCGGACGCGGCACGCCAACGCCTCATTGACCTGTGGACGAATTACCAAGAATTGAAAGGTTACGTCGACAATCCTCGTGGCACATACGACAGCTACAAAACGAAGCTCCTTGATCTCTCAGATAAGCACAAGCGAGCCTCAGAAGCACTGAGGTTGTTGCTTGGTGTTGAGATTGATGAGGGCGACTAATTGCCAGTGGCGACGGCGACAACGAGCACATCCCGTGATGGGCGGCCGACGACGACGGCATTGTCCAACCACGATTATTTAGGTACTCCACAATATCCGTGTTTGGACATTGCATTGGTCAGTTTGTGGTCGCGCTGGGTTGTGAATTTGCGGCCTCCAAGGGCTAATAAAAAACGGCGGCACCACACGGGGGCGACCCGTGTGGTGTTCGCCGAGGGCGGAGGACAGGTTAGGCCGATCGGCGTTGGTTCTTGGGATTCGATGCCTCGGACTTCATCCGCTTTTGGATGCGGCGGACTGTCATGACTCCACAGCCGACAAGTTTGGCGATCTCCTTGATGCCGAGCTTTCCTTCGATCAGTAGTTGCTGAACCTGCTCCTGCTTTTCATGGCCGATGCCAGACCTTCTGCCACGGTTCGGCTTCCGACCTTGTGCAACGGCTTCACGGAACTCCTCGCGATGGGCGAAATCATAGGCACGGCGGATCGTCGGCATTCCGACGTCCCAGCCGAGCTTCTTCAACTCCGGCTGGATGTGCTCGAATGCCATTTGCTTTTCGTCGCGCATTTTCGCGACCAAGGGGGCGATCTGCTTGTAACTGCCCTGCGGTGCCCGTGGCTGGGGTGCCTTCGACGGATCCTTCTTGGGCTTTTTCTGAGGCCGCTCGCCTGTGTCAGCGAAGTGCAGGATTTCGGCGACTCGTGACCATGTCAGCCCATACGCGGATGCGATCGAATCGACGCCGTTGCCCTTATCACGGAGTTGCTTGATCTCTGGAGCCAGTAGTTCGTACTGCGGGACTTCGTCAATGATGATCTCCACGAAGTCCGCCGACTGATCTGGCTGCTGGGACACGAATTGCCAAGCGGTTTGGTTGTCTTGATCGACTCGCTGACCGGCTTCGGCGATGAACGCGGCGATGTTCGGGCGGAAGCGGGCAATCCACGGTTGGATCTTTCGGCCACTGGCTTCACCTTCGCGGACCTCAATCGGCCCGGTCAGCTTGGCCAGGATCGGTGCCGACAAAGCCACGTCCTCGGTGAGCAGGCCGTGCAAGTCTTGCAGCATCGTTTCGACATCGACGGGGGTCATGGCCTGCGGCGCTGACTCGCGGACCTCTGCCTCTTTGAGCTGTTGTTGCAACTCCTTGATCCGCCGTTCATGCAGCCGGAGTTTGGCAACAAGTGCGTCAAGTCCCTCATCCGATTCCCGATCGAACAATTCGGCAAGCCGATCTCGCAAGGACTTCACTCGCTTCAGTTCCGCAAGGATCGGCCGCGTGTCCTGTCGCGGGCGACGAGCCTGTTCGACGAGGCGGCGATTGGCGTCGGCCAAGGCGATCTCGATGACCTCCTTCGTCAGGACATGCTGCCGAACGAAACCGAGGATCTTGTCATCCAAAAGTTTGACCGACTTGTAGGTTCGCAGTCGGCAACCCTTTCCATGGTTGCGCCCGTTCGAGCAGAAGAGGCTCGCGTAATCGCCGGTGCGTCCCAGCACCAACGGCTGTTGGCAGTCCGCGCAAAGCGGCCGGATCAGCAACGTGGGATAGACCTCGGTGCGATTCATCCCGCGTTTGGCCGCGATGGGAGCGAACGTCTCGCTGCACTCCTTCAGGCGCTGCTGAGCCTTCTCGAAGAGTTCGTCGGAAACGATCCGCAGATGCGGCACTTCGCGTCGCTGCCATTCTTCCTGCGGAAGTTCGATCACCGTCACCGCCCCCGTCACCGGATCGATCTTCTTGCTGCTCTTGTTATCAACCTCGATTCCCATGTACGTCGTCCGACTCAGCAGTTGGCCAATGACTCTAGGATCCCAAGACTTCTTGCCCTTCACCAGCAAATCGTTGAATCGCCGGGCGAGTTTCAGCGGGCTCAAGTTTTTCTCGACGAAGAGCAGGAACGCTTCTTCGACGAACGGCGCCGTGGTCTCGTCGATGACTTTTTCTTTGACGATTCGCCCATTAGCGTTGACCTGCGGCTTGCCATCCGCGTCGAGTTTCGGAACCAGCTTGTAACCCAACGCTGGCGGCCGAATGTTTTTGCCCTTGTCGAACGCATCCCACATTCCACGGCGAACCTTCTTGCGGAGTTGATCGACAAACCACTCATGCAGCATGGCAAATACGGTGAGCATCTGCTTTGAGTGCATTTGGTCGGAATCAAAGCCATCCGATGCTCCGATCATGCGCTTGCCGACATTTTCAATCAGACGTCCCAGGCTGAGTGCTTCAATCAAGTCACGGCTGGCTCGCCCAATCTCGTCCAAATACAGACGCTGACACTTGGACGTCATGGACTCAATCAGCCCCTTGCTCAGTTGGTAGCCGCGTCGCGCCGCGATGGTTCCGCTCACCGCAGCGTCGGCCGTCACATAGCTCCAAGGGATAAAAACTCGGTCACGGCCAGCCCGCTCCAACTCATTTTTCAACTGCTGGTCGAGCGACCGTGGATTGGAATTGTCGCACGAATAACGAACATAACCTCCTCCAAGCTCGACCTCCGGCGGGCCTGCCGCGCCCCAATCCGGAGCCTCAATGCACCCTGTCAAAAACCGTCGTTCCAGACTGTCGGCCATCTGCTGAATGACCGCCTCGGTGCTCTCTGGAATCAGCCCGGACGCAACGTACTCCGGCCACTGCTTCGATTGGACTTCCAAATAAGTCCGAGCCAGTTCGCGCCGCGGCTCAGCATCCGGCAGACCACGATCATTCTTCCGTGGCCGCCCTCGACGCTTCGGCAGGAGACTTTGATCGGTGGCAACATTCACAACGTACGATGCTGCTGCTTTCTGTGAACCATTCATTGCATGATCTACCTGACGACCGGTCTTCCCAAGAAAACCGATAGAAAGGCTCGACAGAATTCCTCGGCCCGCCGTTCTACTTGCGTGCCGTGGCGATCGAGTAATACTCGTCCGCCGTAAACTCCAGCACTTGTGAGATCACAGAGTGCAAAAGTCGGGTTCCTGTCAAATCGTCAAGAAATGTATGTCGCCGGTCCGCGTGATGAGCCTTTCAATCTTGCTGCTTCGAACGCTTCAAGACATCTCGTCGATCAAGAGACCAAGGCTCTTCACGCGGAGCGATGACGGCTGCGTTGATGCGGCTGATTGACACTCCTCAAGGGGCTCATACAATCGCTCGTTTTCCCACAGCCGATTTCAGGGGTTTTCCGTGGACGAAGCGATTCGAAAAGCGAATGTGCTGATCGAGGCACTGGCTTGGATTCGCCGGTTCCGAGGCAAGCACGTCGTCATCAAACTGGGAGGCAGCGCGCTCGAAGAACGAGACGCCGTGCGCGGTTTTTTGACCGACGTGATCTTCCTGCAATCGGTCGGACTGCATCCGATCCTGGTGCATGGCGGCGGGAAGGACATCGACAAAGCGATGGCCACGGCGGGCATCACGCCTCGCAAAGTGCAGGGGCGACGGTACACCGATGCCGCGACGCTGGAGATCGTCGCTCAGGTGTTGGCCGGAGACATCTGTGGTGGACTCGTCAACGAGATTCGCCAGCAAGGCGGCAAGGCGATCGGGCTGAGCTACCGGACTCAGAATTGTCTGATTGGAAAGAAGCTGGAATTGCCGAGCAGCGAGGGGCCGGTCGATCTTGGCTTCGTCGGCGAGGTGATCGACATTGACCGCAGGTTCCTCGAAGACGTCTGCTCGGCGGGGATCATTCCGGTGGTTCCGTCGGTCGCGGTCGATGCGTCCGGGCAGTTGCTCAATGTTAATGCAGACACGGCAGCGGCGGCGATCGCTCGGATTCTCAAGGCCGAGAAACTAGTCTTCGTCAGCGACGTGCCGGGGATCTTTTTGGATCAACACAATCCGGCGACGTTGCAGTCGCATTTGACGGCGACACGCTGTCGCGAACTGATCCGCGACGGCATTATCGACGCCGGGATGGTGCCGAAGGTGGAAGCCGCGCTGGAAGCGCTGCAATCCGGCGTCGGCAAGGTTCACGTCGTGGATGGCCGCATGCCGCACTCGGTGCTGTTGGAGATTTACTCCGACACGGGCGTGGGCACGGAGATCGTGTTGTAACTTGGGTGGAAGTGCTCGCCATCCGCCTTTGGTTTTTTTGTTGGTGAGCGTTTTGTTTTTGGTTGAAACAGCGAAGGAGTTTCCCGTGGACGCCGCAGCGACTCGCAGCAGTACTCAGACCATCGAACAGTTCGAGAAGTTCGTGATCCCGAACTATCGCCGCTATCCGATCAGTCTGGTGCGCGGCGAAGGCTCGTATGTTTGGGATGCCGAGGGAAAGCGGTATCTCGATTTGTTTCCCGGTTGGGGCTGCAACATTCTCGGTTACTGTCCGCCGCGAGTTGTCCGCGCGATTCAGGAACAGGTCACGAAACTGATCCACGTCCCGAACACTTGGTACACCGAGGCTCAAGGGGATTTCGCGGAGATGCTCTCGACTCGCGGCTTCGGCAAGGCGTTCTTCTGTAACAGCGGCGCGGAAGCGAACGAGGCAGCGATCAAGTTGGCTCGGCTGCACGCACGCGACGGGCGATACAAAGTCATCAGTTTCGAGAACAGTTTTCACGGCCGCACGTTCGCGACCGTGACGGCGACCGCTCAGCCGAAGTACCACGAAGGTCTCGGTCCGCTCCTGGCGGGATTTCGATACGCTCCGCACAACGATCTCGACGCGGTGGCGAAGCTGCTCGATCGCGAGACCTGCGCGATCCTGATCGAGCCGGTGCAGGGGGAGGGGGGCATCAATCTCCCGATGGAAGGGTATCTGCAGGGTCTGCGACGGCTGGCGGACGAGAACGGCTGCCTACTGATCTTCGACGAAGTGCAAACCTGCATGGGCCGCACCGGAACTTGGTACGGTTATCAGCAATTTGGAGTGCAACCGGATGTGATCTCGTTGGCGAAGGGACTCGCCGGGGGCGTCGCGGCTGGCGCGATCCTTTGCAAGAACGAGTTGGCTCCCGATCTGCGCCCCGGCATGCACGCCAGCACGTTCGGGGGCAATCCGCTGGCGATGGCGGCCGGCATCGCGACGATTCAGACCATCGAAGAGGACGGGTTGCTGGCGAATTGCCAAGCGATGTCCGACCGCTTCCGTACGCACTTTGAGAAGCTCAAGGCCGAATTGCCGATCATCTCGCAACTGCGCATTCGCGGGATGATGATCGGCCTCGACCTGAGTATTCCCTCCACGCCTGCCGTCGCCAAGTGCATGGAACGGGGCCTGCTCATCAATGCCACTCACGACACGGTCGTCCGCCTTCTTCCACCGCTGAATGTCACGGCGGAACAAGTTGACGAAGGCTGCGACGTGCTTGCGGCGGTGCTGCGGGAGATGGCCAGCGAAATCTGAATTACCGAGTAACGGAGAACCGAGAATGGGCAATGAAAGGGCTCGGCAATCTGCTCCTCATTTTTTATTCCTCATTCTCGGCTACCCAGTTACCAGGTTCTTTTTTTGTCTTCTCCGGCTCCCCGGAAACTCTCATGAAACATCTCACCTCACTCTTGAACTTGTCCGTGGACGACGTTCACGCGATTCTTGCGAAGTCGCACGAATTGAAGGCCGGGTGGAAGCGCGGCGAACGGCCAGCGTTGTTGCAAGGCTGCTATCTGACGCAGGTCTTCGAGAAGCCGTCGCTGCGCACACGTGTCAGCTTCAACGCCGCGATGGCACAGCTCGGCGGGACCGGAAATTTTCTGAGCGGCCAGGACGCGGGACTCAGCGGTCGCGAAGCGTTGGCCGATGTCGCCCGTGTCATCAGTGGTTATTCCGACGCGGTCGTGCTGCGGACGTTCTCGCAGACGTTGATCGAGGATTTTGCGTCGCATTCGCGCTGCCCGGTCATCAACGGCCTGTCGGATGACGATCATCCCTGCCAAGCGTTGACGGACATCCTCACGTTGCAAGAAATGTGGGGCGACGTGAACGGCAAGCGGTTGGTCTTTGTCGGCGATGGCAACAACGTGGCCGCGTCACTGGCGATGATCACGTCGATGCTCGGAATGTCGATGACCGTCTGCGCTCCGCGCGATTTTGAGCTGGAAGAAAGCCTGTTACAGGCGATCCGCTTGGAATACCCGTCGGCCGACATCGAGCAAACTGTGGACTTGAACGTGGCGCTGGCGAACGCCGACGTCGTCTACACCGACGTGTGGGCCAGCATGGGTCAAGAATCCGAAGCTGACAAACGCAGCCGCATTTTTTTCCCGTATCAAGTCAATGCACGGTTGATGGCGAAGGCTCCCAGCGGCTGCTTGTTCATGCACGATCTGCCGGCTCGACGAGGCAAGGAAGTCACCGACGAGGTCATCGACGGCCCCAACAGCATCGTCTTCCAACAGGCCGAGAATCGGATGCACCTCGCCAAAGGCTTGTTGGTCTGGCTGCTCGGTTGAAGCCCCTGCTTGCGGCTTGATCAAAATGCCAAATACGCTGTCCGCCAATGCCTAGCGAGGAACGGTCCATGACTCAAGACAATCACGACATCGACCCACACACGCTCGAACGAGACGACAAGATCATCAGCACGGCGCTCAATTGGTCGTTGATCGTGTTGGTTTTGCTGGGAGTGGTTGGTGGCACAGCCGCGTTTTTGTTTTTTCGAAAATCGGTGGTGGTCGTCGAGACTCCTCCGCTCCCTCCAACCCCTCCGCCCGCTCGTGTGAAGATGGAAACTCCGGAAATTCTCTTCGCCGACATCACGGTCGAGTCCGGTATCAAGTTCGTCCACGAGAACGGAGCCTACGGCGACAAGCTGTTGCCAGAAACGATGGGCAGCGGCTGTGCGTTCTGCGATTACGACGGCGATGGCGACCAGGACATCGTCTTCGTCAACTCGTGCCGTTGGCCGTGGGATCCGCGCGACCTCGGAAAGGATCGGCCGCAGCCAACTCAGGCGGTGTATCGCAATGACGGGCAGTGCCGCTTCACCGATGTGACCATCGAGGTCGGGCTTGTCGACGCGTCGTTCTACGGCATGGGTGTCGCCTGTGGAGACTACGACAATGACGGCGACACGGATTTGTTTTTCACGGCGGTCGGCCAGAATCGGCTGTTCCGCAACGACAACGGGAAATTCTTCGACGTGACCGGTGACGCTGGAGTCGGCGGCGTCGATTCCCAGTGGAGCACTGGTGCCGGTTGGTTCGACTACGACAACGACGGCGATCTCGACCTGTTTGTCGCCAACTATATCGAGTGGTCCAAGAAGAGCGACCTCTCGCAGAAGTTCACACTCATTGGCAGTGGCCGAGGCTATGGCCGGCCCCAGCCGTTTCACGGCGTCTTCCCGTATCTCTATCGCAACGACGGCGACGGAAAATTCTCCGACGTTTCCAAAGAGACCGGCATTCAAGTCCTGAATGCCGCCTCAAACGAACCAACGGCCAAGTCGTTGGGCATCACCTTCGCCGACCTGGATGCCGATGGCCGATTAGACGTCGTGATCGCTAACGACACGGTCCAGAACTTCCTGCTTCACAACGTCGGTGGCAAGTTTGAAGAGATCGGGGCGCTGTCCGGTGTGGCGTTCGACCTGGACGGCAACGCGCGCGGAGCGATGGGCATCGACACGGCCTGGTTTCGCAACAGTTCCGCGCTGGGCATCGCGATCGGCAATTTCTCGAATGAGATGACCGCCCTGTATGTGACAAAGTCGAATGATCTGCAGTTTCGCGATGAAGCGGTCTCGAACGGTCTGGGGCCAGGCTCGCGGCTGGAATTGAAGTTCGGAGTGCTCTTCGCAGACCTCGATCTCGACTGCCGCCAAGATTTGTTCAGTGCAAATGGGCACTTGGAAATCGAAATCAACAAAGTGCAGGAGAGCCAGCATTACGAACAGTCGCCGCACCTGTTCTGGAATTGCGGCCCCGAACACGGCACTGAGTTCGAACTGGTTCCGCCGGCCAAATGCGGCAGCGATTTCATGAAGCCCAGCGTCGGCCGTGGCGCGGCGTATGCCGACATCGACGGCGACGGCGACATCGACTTGCTGATCGCGAACAGCGGACAAGCGCCGCGGTTGCTCCGCAACGATCAGAAATCCGATCACCATTGGGTGAGGTTGCATTTGACTGGCAGCGGGAAATCCAACCGCGACGCCATCGGTGCAGTCGTCGAACTCCGCTGCGGAGACGTGACACAACGCCGCCAAGTCATGCCGACGCGAAGCTATCTCTCGCAGGTCGAGCTGCCGGCGACATTCGGTCTAGGCAATGCCGAAAAGATCGACTCCGTCCGCATCCGCTGGCCGGATGGTTCGACGCAAGCACTGACAGATCTGAAGGTCGATCAGACACATCGGGTACGGCAGTCAGATTGACGGCAATCACAGGCGGAAGTGGAACGTCGTTTTGATGTATCGCCAAATCCACTCCCACGTCGAACGATGGCCGACCGAGAAACGAGCGCGGCCACGCATGCCGGATCGGAGCAGCGGGATATCCTCTTCGAGCAGGACCGTCGTTTGGTACGCGGCGCTGACGAGCCGTTCGCGGCCTTGTTCGTCGGTCGTAGTCGGAACTTCACCGCCGAGTTTGTTGGACAGCAGTTGTGGCACGAACTCCAAGTTGCGGTCAGAAATCTTTTCGACCTTCCCGACGTAAGTCTTGGCCGGCAGGCTGTCCAACTTCAATTCGACCCCACTTCCGATCTCGATGTCGTTGCGGTCCTTTTGATCGACCAGCAGCGTGGCCTGAAACTTGTTGTCCGGCGCGATGCTGCAAACGTGTGTGCGTTCTTCCAGAAAACTGTCGCGGTTTCTGGACTGCAAGGGGGTGCCGTGCCAAGCAGCCAGTTGCAGAAGGCTCTCGTCGGTCTTGGGTTCTGGTGCAGCCGGCGGTGCGATGACCACCCCGTTGCAGGGGGCATCAATCTTCAACTGCGCGAGCTGATGCTCGTACTCGGCAAGTTGCTCTTTGACGGTTCTCAACTTCTCTTTAGCGACCTCTTCCTCGGCAATCGCGCCAGTGGCTCGATGCACGCGAATCTCGGCTTGGATCACGCGGAGTTGGACTTCCATCTCCCGTTTTTTGTCGTCCTTTTCAGGATTCTCCAGATCGACGAGTGGATCGCCCTCTTCGACACGTTGACCCTCGGCGACGTATTGCTCGCGCAGGAAGCCGGGCGTGGTTGAATAGACGTGCTGCACATCGTGCGGCTCGACGATGAACATCGCCTCGACGTGCCAGGGAATCGGCACGAACAGTCCCACGCCGAGGACAGTCACGAGCACCGTGCAGGTGGCGATGATTTTGGGACGGCTCATGGGTTCGATCCTTGGAGCAGTGACCATTTGGTAGAGGTTGTGAAACATCGAGTAAATGATGCCGGCGAACGAGAACACCGCCATCGTGATTCCGAGGCTCTGCAAGTCATACGGCTTCAGCACGGTATAGAAAAACGTCAGAATCGCCGCCATCACGAAAATCCGATAGATGTTGGCCGTGACCGCAAAGACGATGAACCAAAACTTGCCGGTCTCCGGCATGAACGGGTCAGGCTTTGCCTCGATGCCCAGGCAATACCACCCAAAACTCTCGCGCATCTGCTTGTCGGCTTTGGGACGGAGATTCGGAATCTCCAGAAAGTCGGCCAGCATGTAATAACCGTCAAACCGCATCAACGGATTCGCGTTGAAGATCACCGTCGTGATCGAGGTCACGAAGAAGATGTTCAAGCACAAGTGGTGCATCAGCCCGGTTTCGGTGTAGGCCCAAAAGAAGATGGCGAAGCCGGAGATGATCGCTTCGATGTACATGCCGGCCGCGCCGATCATGATTCGCTTCCACTTGTTCTTCAGCGTCCAACTGTCGGAGACATCGCAGTACAAGCAGGGGCTGAAGCACAGCAGCATCACCCCCATTTCGTGGCATTCGCCGCCGTAGACCTTGCAGCTCAGCCCGTGACCGAATTCGTGGCAGATCTTGCAGACGGCCAGCGTGAGCCACAGATACATCATGTTCGGCCAGCCGAAGAACTGCTGGAATTCAGGAATCTGGTCGGTGAAGTCGTTGAAGCGTGTCCCCAGCATCACCCACGAGGCGACGCAGAACAGCGTCATGACGATCAGCCCCCAGGGCTTGAACAGCCAGCCGAACAGCGGGTCGAGAAACGTCAGCGTACGTTCCGGATCCCAGCCAGGCAGACGCAGGTACAGCAGACTGCGAAGCGTCTGCCACACCTTTTTGCGGAAGTTGTCCTTCTTTTGCTTGAGCAGCGCGGCCCCTTGGCCCATGCGATTGCTGTGAACGAGGCCCTTCTCGTGCAAGTCGGTGATCAAGTGCTGGATGTCGCTCAGTTGCAGCCGCACGGTGGGCAAAATGCGAAGCAGTTCGTCGCGGACTTCTTCCAGGCTGCGTTTGCCGTCGAGCAGGAACAGGACTTCGTGCTGCTCGGTCTGCAACCGGTAGTACTTCAATCCGACCGGCTCTTTGACGACCCAATAGGCAACGCCCTGGTACTCGATGCGCTCGATCCGCAAGTCAGGCCGAACCTGCAACGGAATCGGCCGTCGATTGGACGGAGTCAGCGACGACTGAGCAGGATTACCGGCGATCGACATTTTTCGATTTTCGATTTTCGATTTTCGATTTTTACTGACTCTCGATTATTGATTGAGACTGCGGTTCAATCGAAAATCAAACATCGAAAATCGAAACTTACTTCGAGCCGCCGGTCTGCTTGATGCCAGTTGCAGCGGGTGTCTTCTTCGCAGTGCCGGAGGCTCGTCGGCCGTGCTTGATCGTCATCTTGGCGTACAAGCCTTCGATCAGTTTCTCGTCAGGATTCTGCACCTCGGCCCAAATGCGAGCACGATGCGTCACGTTGCTGACCGTCGGATCGATGGAATACATCTTCCCGTGGAACACTTCTTTTTCGATTTCCAGGTCTCGATCCGGGATGTCGATTTGCACTTCGACGGGGTCGCCGCGTTTCACGCTCCATAAGTCTTCGACCGGCAGAAATCCCTCGACTTTCACGATTCGCGGGCTGACGAGTTCCAGAATCGGTGTGCCTTGCGTGACCGCCTCACCCTTGTGCTTAAGCACTTTTCGAACTTTGCCGTCGAACGGGGCTTCGATCTTGCCAGCTTTCAATTGAGCCGCTGCCTTTTTCATTTCGAGTCTGGCAACCACCTGTTCATGCTCCGCTTGTTTACCCTGTAACTGGGCCTTGATGTAGTTCAGCCGGCCACGCTCGACTTCGGTCGAAGTAATCGATCCCGGAACTCTGCGGTTGCTTTCGAGCATCTTTTCCAGTTCGACCTTGGCCACATCCGCTGAGGCCTCTGCGAACTGCTTGTTGACGTCGTTCTCCGCCTTCTCTTTGGAGATTTCAAAGATCGCGATCAGCTCGTCATCCTTCAGGAAGACGATCTCTTGATCCTTGCGGACGTCGTCACCTTCCCTGGGTTCGACAAACGAGATCAGTCCCGGCCGATCGCTCGCCAAGGTGACACTGTGGAGCAATTTGACCGAGCATTTCGGCAACGTGATTTGGCCCGCGATCGAGCGATCGACTTGCTCTTCTGGGTCCGAGTCCTCGAGTTGCAGATTCGGATTGGTCCGCGCCCGGGGAGTCTGATTTTGCCATGCCTGCGTGAAATTGTTGCCGGCGACGAACAAGACCATCGACAGCGCCACAGCCGCCAGCCAAGGCCACTTGGAAGTGAAAACACGCATCGGAAACTCCTTCGGACCCGCCATGTCAAAAAGTTCATGGATTCGCACAAGGCCGTCAGTCTAGTCGTGACTCCGAAACGAGGGAACGCGAAGTTTCCAATGATTTTCACTACTACGTGGCCGATGCGTCTCGCGTCGGTCGGATGCGAGACGCATCCGCCACGTCACTCGCCGAAGCAATACAGATGCCCGTTCGTCCGCAGGTAAATTCGGTTGTCAACGATCGCGGGGGTCGCGAACGACTTCTCGCCGAACTCGGCCGTGTGCAGCGTACGGCATTCGCGGTCGGCGCTGAGCACCGTCAGTCGGCCTTCCTCGTCGATCAAGAACACCTTGCCGTCTCCCGTGACCGGTGAGCTGTAATACTCGTCGGTCCCGGAAGCGCGGCCTTGCTTGACGTGCTTGCCAGTCTTTGCGTCGATACAGGCAAAGATGCCGCCGTCCTTGATCGTGAAGACGAAGTCGCCGAACGCGACCGGCGACGAACAGAACGGGACCAGTTTCCGTTGTTTCCAGAGCAGGTGTGATTCGGTCGCTTCGCCGTTCGCTCCCGGCTTGATCGCGACGATCGAGTTCTGTCCCTGATCGAACAGCGAGCGGAAGTATTCGTACTCCGCCTCGGTGATCGAGCCGTCTTTGTTGCGATCGACCTGCGGGAAGCGTTGCTTGATGTCCCCTTTCGGGAGTTCATCGTTTTCGAACGTGCCATTGTTGTTCTTGTCGACCTCCTTCTTGATCACCGAAAAAGGTTCGACCGAAATCCGTTCGGACTCTTCGCCCCCAGCCGCCCAGCCGCCGGCAATCAGCGTCCCCGATTCCGTCAGTAGCGGACTGAGCGACACCATCCGCGAGACGCCGCGCACCGTCCAGAGTTCCTTGCCGGTCTCGAAGTCATAACCAACTACCCGCAGCGTGGCCGCGATGATGATCTGTTTCTTGCCGTTCACCGTCCAAATCAGCGGCGTGCAGTAGTTGCGAGGAAACTCCGCCCGATCCGTCCGCCAGATTTCATTGCCGGTCCGCTTGTCATACGCCGCGAGAAACGAATCGGTGTCGTGGTCCTGACAGACGATGACCCGGTTCTCGACAATTTGCGGAGAACTGCCGGCTCCGAACTCATTCTTAAACGGCCCCATCGGGACGTGCCATTGCTGTTTCCCATCTCGGTCGTAGCAGAACAGCCCGCAGCTTCCAAACAGCACCACGACTCGCTCACCGTCCGTCGTCGGGCTGCACTGAGCGTGACTGCCGATGCCATGCACCGACTCGAACTTCTCGTGCGGAGCGACCGTCTCCCAGATCGTCTTGCCCGTCGCGCGATCGAGCGCGATCGTCACGAGTTGCTTGTCCTTCTCGGCCGTCACATAAATTTGATCACCGAACACGACCGGCGACGAATGACCCGGAGCCAAGTCGATCTTCCAGACAACATGCTTGTCCGGCGCGATCTCCATCGGCAACTTTGATCCCGCCGCCGCTCGCCCCGATCCTCCCTCACCTCGGAACCGCGACCAGACTTCGGCGGCACCCACTTGAGCCACAGCGATCATCAACAGACAGACTCCGAACAGGTTCAGCAGTTTCATGGAAGAGCTCCGCGTCGATTGGAAATCCAGTTTGCGGACGGCATGATGGGACAACGTCACCTCGAAGAGCAAGCTCGTGGCGATTGATCCGGCCGAATGCCGTTTGCCGAACCGAGAGAACTTCCATGACCACCGCACGCCGAATGCGTGAACTGCTCGCCCGCCCGGGAATCATCAAGACGCTCGCGCCGCACGATGTCTTCACCGCGAGGCTGCTCGAACAAGCCGGTTGCGAGATGTTGTTTCTCGGCGGCTTCGGCGTTTCGGCGAGCGTCTTCGGTTGGCCGGATGTTGGCTTGGTCACGCTTTCCGAGATGACCGAGGCCGTCCGTCGCATGGCCTCACGGATCAGCATTCCACTGGTCGCTGACGGAGACACCGGCCACGGTGACCTGCACAACGTCGCCCGCACGGTCCGTGACTTTGAGCAAGCCGGAGCGGCCGGCATTCTGCTCGAAGATCAGGTTAGCCCGAAGCGCTGCGGCCACTTCGCCGGCAAGCAAGTCATCCCTGCCGAAGAAATGTTCAAGAAACTGCGAGTCGCTCTCGACGCGCGCCGCGATCCCGACTTCGTGATCTTCGCCCGCACCGACGCGCGAGCCATCGAGGGACTCGACGCTGCCATCGAACGAGCCTGCCGCTACGGCGAACTCGGAGCCGACGTCTGCTTTGTCGAAGCCCCGCGCAGCCGCGACGAACTCGCCCGCATCGCCCGCGAGGTGCCGTATCCACAACTCGCCAACATGCTGCTCGGTGGAGTCACCCCGATCCTCAGCGCCGACGAACTGCAACAACTCGGCTTCAAAATCATGGTCGATCCCGTCGTTACGCTGCTGGCCGTAGGATCGGTCGTCCGTCAACTCGCGACGACACTGTTCCACGAAGGCCGGATCGACCCACTGGCCGACGAACTGCTCAGTTTCGAGGAGGTCAAACAAGTCCTCGGCCTTTCCGAAATCGTTCTGCCCTCATCGTTCTGCCAAGACGAATTGGCAGAATGATGGGGGCAGAATGATGAGCTACAAAGGCACCGGCCGCAGTGGCCGAGTCAGCGCGTACCACAAATAACCGACGCACTCGCGGGCGAAGTAGTACGACTCCAGCACCAACCGCCGACTCATCCGAGCGGGGACAGTGACCGCTGCGATCTTCTGTTCTTCGAACAGCAGCTTGCAACGAGCCAGATGAAAATAGTGGCTGACGACCAGCGCCGATGTCAGTCGTTGCTCGGCCATCAATCGCCGAGCATTTCGCGCGGTTGCCAACGTGTTGAATCCTTCCGGATCGGCCAGCAGCCGGTCAGCCGGCAACCCCGCTTCGATCAGGTATCCGCGCATCGCCGAGGCTTCGTTGATCCCCTCGACACCCGTCGCGCCGCTCACCAACACGAAACGGACTCGTCCCTCGCGAAACAATTCCGCCGCCGTGTCGAGCCGATCGGACAAGGCCAGCGACACCGAGCCGTCCGAACGGACTTGTGCTCCCAAGACGACCGCGACGTCGGCATCGCGTCGGTAATCGGTCGAGCCGAACGTCAGCACATGCAACGCGATCATCAGCACTTGGCCAACTCCCATCCCGGCGATCGTCAGCATCGTCGTGATCCAACTTCGCTTGCCACCAATCGGGGCCGTTCGTCGCAGCAGCCAAACATTGGTCAGCAAAACGGCGAGCACACCCAGACTCAACGGGATCGGCAACGAAGAGGTAATCTCCTCGCGCGCCACGACGCGAAAAAACACGACGGCATCAAACATCGAGCGCACTGCCAGCGCGACCAATCCGCAGCAAACCGGGCGACGCAGTCGAGTCGGCGGCTCTCGAATCAACACTGCCGCCGCCGCGAACCCCATCACAACGGTCAGCAGCACATTCCAAACGACCGATGCCCATTCGCCGTTACCCAGCGGATTGCTGATCCAAACACACGGTTCCGCCGCCCGTTGCCAGCGCAGAGCGGACAATGCCGAGGCGAATGAGGTCAGCGCGACAATCAAGCTCGCCCCTGCCAAGCACGAGCGACCGCACACGCTCATCAGCCTCCGTGACTTCATCGCATGTCCTTTTGGTCCGCAACCCACTTGCCGATCGTCGTCGTAGTGTCTTCAATGTCCCCATGTCGACGCCACCGTCCAAAACGCCCATCGAACCGAACCGGCCTCGCCGAGGCCGATGGTTGATTGTTTTGATCGCATTTTCCGGACTGATCTGGTCGCTGCCGAGGCCGCATTTGCACGACGTCGTGGTCGATCAAACCAACGAGTCAGGCTCAACGCCACCGACCGGTCGACTCGCCTTCCACACCGCCGAGTTGCTCGGCGAGTTCTCCGGCAAAGGATCACTCGCCGATGAAACCGAACTCTCCGGTCCCTGCTTCGCCGACGACGGCCAGACGTTGTACTTCTCCCGAGCACGGCCCGGCCAGAAAGCGGACTTCGTTCGCTCGACTCTCGGCGAAGAGCATTGGTCGAAACCGGAATCGGTGCGAGAACTCAATAGCGTCGATGACGACCGCCGCCTGACCCTCTCTGCCGACGGACGAATGGCGATCCTCGCGTCGAATCGATCCGGCGGTCACGGCGGTTTCGATCTCTACGAATCGACGCGCGACGGCCACCGCTGGTCGAAGCCGCGCAACGCCGGCGCGACGGTCAACACCGACGCGGCCGAGTTCGACCCAGCCATCGCCCCGGACGGACTTACGATGTACTTCGTCCGCGTTGCACCGGGAGAAAAGGCAGACCTGTTCATGACGCGGCGCGATGCACTCGACGCCACTTGGTCAGCACCGCATCCGGTTGAGTCGGTCAACGCCACTGATTTCCACGAACGGAGTCCAGCGGTCTCTCCCGATGGAAGCTGGTTGCTGTTCGCCTCAAACCGTGGCGCTCGATCCGGCGAGCCCGGTCCATTCGCGTTCTTCCGAGCAGCAATTCACGATGGCCAAGTTGGTGCGGCCGAGCGACTGCGTGACGGCATCGCGTCCGACGTCGACGACCTCGACCCCACGTTCTCACCCGATGGCCGCTCGCTGGCGTTTATCAGCAAACGCGATGGACCAAAGCAGATTTTTCTTTCACGCGCCGAACTCGTCGTCTCAAGATTGGCGATCAGCACCGCACATCTCGAAACATTCGGCCGAGGAAGCTGGGCCTTCCCGATCGTCGGACTCGTGTTGTTCCTCCTCATCTGGCGCTGGTCGCGCCAAGCACGCGCTATCGCTGTCGTCGCCGCACCCGAGATTCGACCGGCGACCGCCGCGCCGAAACGCAGCGAGCCACCGAAGAATCCGCTCGCCAGTTGGACGATCACCACGCCAGCCGAAACGCCGCCAGCCCCCAAACCGGTGAATCCGTTAGTCGCATCGGCGAAGCTCGGCAGTGAACCCGCGCCGGCACCCGTTGTTCCGCTGAAGCCGGAACCGGCTCGCCCCAGACGCCGCCGCTTGGCGGCTGCCGCCATCGTGATTGCTGCCGGATTGCTGTTCGCATTCCGAACCACAATTTGGAATGCGTCCCCACCTTCGACCGCCCCCGTGTCGGCGGTTGACCTCGAAGGCTTGACCGTCGCGACGTTTCTCGACCTCGATCTCTCTCGCGCCGTCGAGTTCCCGAAGTTGGACCGTTTCGACACGTTGTCAAAAAGTGCTCCGCAGCCGGTCGCTCCTCCCTCCGACGCGGTCGCGCTGCGACCCGCTGCCCGCTGGCCCAGCGATCGGACGACTGTCCGCCAACGCTCTGAAGTCGCTCGCAGTTCCGACATCGAACCGCCGCCAAGCAAGTCAACGCGGTTCGCCGTCCTTGCGAGACAACCGCTCCCAGTGGAGCTGACACGACCGGCCGAAGTGGCGACACTCGCCACCGTCCTTTCGGAACCTGAGAAGCCGCACCTCGTCGCATCGACGAGCACCGCGCAACAAACCTTCGTCCCCTCCGCAACCGAGCGAACTGCCGTCCCACCCGCTGCCGCGAATCAAGCCGCGCTGCGTGCTCCCGCCGCGCGTGTCACCCCAATCGCGCCGACTTTCACCGCGTCAGGGACCGACATGTCACGCCCAACTTCCCTCGCTCGCAACGGCGTGGCGAGCCGAGTTGTGACGCCCAGCAATCTTACCGAACCGGCAGCACTGACGGCATTAACCCCCATCACCCCGACCGATTCGCCGCTGCTGGCTCAGCCAATCAGCATTTCGCGCATCGAATCGGCGACGATCGGAAAGCCGAGCAGTCCCAACGATCTCGCCGCTCGGCCACTGCTGCCGCCGAGCCGAGCCGCAACGAACGTCACTGGCCCAATCGTGAGTTCCCCCGGCGCGAATGGTCCGACGATACAGCTTCCCGCGAAGTCACTCTCGATCCCCAGGACAGCTCCGTTGACCGAAGAGGTCGTGCTCCCCGCGACGAGCGCGACAGCGGAAACGGTCAACCCGTCCGCCGCCAGCACACCACCGCGTCTCGACAGTCCGGGACCGCAACCTAACCTGCCGCCAACATTGCTCGCCGCAAACACCGCTCGCACCGACCTCGCGACGCTGCGCAGTCCCAGCCGCATCGAATCCACCGAGTCATCCGCACGCTCGCCAGAGAGTCGAACCGCACTGGCAATCGCTCGTCGAGACTCGCCATTGCCGCCCATCGCCGCTGCCAGTGTTGAGGGTGCAGCAGAACCAATGCCCGGCAGCCCGGCGATTCTGTTAACTTCGTCAACGAAGCTCGTCGAGTTGCTCACGTCCGCGATGCTGAATCCGCTGCCTCGCGCCGAGTCATCCAGCCAGACAACGACTGTCGCTTCATCATCGGTCACCAATTTCACAAGGTGGTTGTCGCGGGTCGCGCCGCTGACCGTTCTCGGCAGCTCTCGCTCCGAAAGCGAACCACGCTCAGCGACACCTGCCACCGCGCTCCCGCGCCAGACGCGAACAGTAGCACCCGCCGAACTACCCAATACTCCATGAAGTCCTTCGTAGCCAAGTTCGCCAGAACGTGGGGCTTCTGCCGGATTGCCCACGTTCTGGCGAACGTGGCTACGGCATTCAACCCACTTCTTGTTCGCGGCATCAACTCACGACATCACCAGCGACCGGTCGATACTGGCGACGTTCGGACAACCGCTCGCCAACATCGCGCTGACCAGTTCTTCTCGCAGCAGTTCCAGAATCTTTGAGACTCCCGCTTCGCCGTCCGCCGCCAACGCCCAGGCGTAGGGCCGGCCGATCAGAACCGCTTTCGCTCCGAGCGCCAGTGCTTTGAGAACGTCAGTCCCGCGACGAACGCCGCTGTCGAGCAACACCTCCGCCTTTCCGTTGACCGCCGCGACGATCTGCGGCAATTGATCGATGCTCGCAGGAACACCGTCCAGCCGCCGGCCTCCGTGATTCGAGACGACGATCCCGTCGAGTCCAATCGCGACTGCCTTCTTCGCGTCGTCGGCCCGGAGCACCCCTTTGACGAGCAGTGGCAGCTTCGTAATCGAGCGCAGCCAATCGAACGCGTTCCATGACAGAGTCAAATCCCAAGCCTGATCGTTGAATGCCAGCAACTGCTCGTAGGTCATCCGCTCGGAGAGGTTGAAGCCGATGTCGCTCAGATGCTTTCGCAGCACCGGTTCTGGCAGCGTGAAGCGATTCCGCTTGTCGGCATCTTTGCGCTCGCCCAGATCGACGGTCAACACGATCGCCTTGAAACCGGATCGCTCGGCCCGTTCGACCAATCGCCGTGCAACCGCGCGGTCCTTCGGCATGTAAAGCTGAAACCACTTCGACCCGGAACTGGCCGCCGCAACCTCTTCGACGCTGTGTCCGACGCTGCTGCTGACACCGAGGATCGTCTTCGCCTTCGCTGCCGCGCGAGCCGACGCCAGTGCTCCCTGCGGGTGATACAAATTCTGCCCTGCGACTGGAGCCAACAGAATCGGCAACGCGATCGGCTGCTTGAGCACCGTCGTCGCTGTGTCGATCTCGGCCACGCCGGTCAGCAGCGGAGGCAGCAACCGCAGTCGTTGAAACGCGGCGACGTTGTCTCGCAGAGTGACTTCGTCGGTCGAACCGGTCGTGATGTAGTCGTACGTCGCCGGCGGCAGCGCGGCCTTCGCAAGTTCTTGAAAGTCCGCGACGTTCACAGGTTCGAGCCGACGTGGGTCCGGCGGGAGCCCAGCATTCGGTGCCCCACCAGCCGGTGCTTGAGCGAGCTCGTCATCCGCTTGTGCACGAGCCTGCCAAAGTCCAAGCGATCCGGCGCTCAGCGCCAGAAGTTGCGAGAAGAAACGTCGATTCATGGCAGATCTTTCAAAGAAGAGTAGTACGACGAATTGAAGGAGAGACGACGAATTGATCGTTCTAATTCGTCGTCCTCGTTTGCCTTACTTGATCGAATTCAGATAGGCCAGCAGGTCGGCCATTGCAGCGGGATTGAGCTGCTTCTCCAGCCCTTCGGGCATGAACGACAAGCCGGTGCTTTTGAGTTCGTCGATGTTGATGCGCAGCACGGACTCAGTCGTGTTGTCCGCCTTGCGAAGCGTCAGGCTGTTGGCCGCCTCGGCAGCGATCATGCCGGTCAGCGTACGACCGCTGTCGAGCTGGGCGACGTAGCTCAGAAACTGCGGCTTCACCTCACGATTCGGATCGAGAATGTTGAGCAGCACCGCCGCCGTCCCTCGGTCCCGAATCGCGTTGAGGTCCGCTCCGATCGACTCGCCGAAGTTTTCCAGCTTGTGACACGCCGCGCAGTGCTTGCGGAAGTGTGCCCGTCCCCGATCGATGTCCCCCTTCAGTTCGAGCGACTTCTGGTAGGCGTCAACGACCTCTTGCCGCCGAGCGAGCGTCGCACCGGCGAAGAGTTTTGTGGCGCGATCGCGAATCGCGGCCTCCTTGTGTTGCCGCAAGAGCACGATGCGGGCGGGATCGAGGTCGGCTCGCGCGATCGTCTGCTTCTCGACGGCGTCGAGGAACGCGGCGATCCAATTAGCGCGAGTGAACAGCGTTTCGACCGAGGTTGCTCGAAGCTGTGGCGTCTGCGACGGCCACGCGGCAAGAATCAGGATCGGCACCTCCGCCACATCGAACCGAGCCAATGTTTCGAGCGCAGCGGACTGCACCGGCTGCGGCTGCTTAGATTGCAGCAGTTCGACGAACAATTCTTTCGTCTCGGCCAACGATGCGGACGAGAGAGTTCGCACGGCGGCTGCCCGATCGGGCGGAGCTTTCGTTTCATCGCGTGCCGCGACGAGCGCATCGCGGACGAGCGCGGCGAGAATCTCGCGAGCCTTGCCACCTGTCGCTCCGGCCAGCATTTCCTTGGCGGCGGGCTGCTTACTGACGAGGCTGCGGACCAACTCTTCCGCCAACGATCTGCCGTTCGCATCAGCCGCCAAAAGATCGAGCTGCCGAATCATCGTGGCTAGCTCGGCCTTGGAATTCGCCGCTCCGATTTGGACCGCGATCGCGTTGAGGATCGCTCGGACGTGTGCCAGGGATCGGGTTGCGGGATCACTCAGTAACGCCGCCAGGAATTCGCCGCGCCGCTGTCCGATGGAACTCAGGATCGCTAGTTGCATCCACGAATCGGTGCCGTCGCGGATCGCCAAATTGCTCAGCGTGCGAGTGGCCTCGTCACCGAAAAAAGCGCCGAGTGTGAAGGCGGCTTGATAGCGGACCCGCAAGTCGGCATCGGCGGCGAACGGTAACACGGCATCGCGAACGGCAGCTTGATCGGCGAAGGACTCGGCGAGCTGTAGAGCGTGCTCAAGCTCCGGAGGATGGGCACTCCTGCCCGTCCCGTCCGGCGTCTGCCTTTCAGAAGCCGCAGGCCGGCCAAGAGTGGCCATCCTACGAATTAGAAGTTCCGGCTCGAGCGCCGACAGACCGTGCAACGAATACAGGGCCATCACGCGAGCCAGCGGCGACTTTGAGTTGGCCGCAAGTTCGCGCAGCGGCGCGACGGCAGTTCTGTCCTGGCGTTGATAGATCAGCCGCGAAGCGGTGTCGCGGTGCCAACCATTCTGGTGCTCAAAGAGTTTGACGAGTTCCGTCGTCGGCAGATCGCCGAGTCGCGGCGCGGGCTTGAAACGAAAGCCGTCCGGCGCGATGCGGTAGATGCGGCCTTTGTCCGAGCCGGCGCTCGTATCCATGTGCTTGAGGATCGCCGGGGCGAGGAACGCGGCTCCTTCGATCAGCTCGCGGTACATGTCGATGACGTATAGCGTGCCGTCGGGAACGTTCGCAAATTGCACCGGGCGGAACCAATTATCGGTCGAGGCGAGAAACTCAGCGTCGAGGTCGGCTCGGTGCGCCGTCAGGCCGACACCGTTGGGTTCGAGCCGAGCGCGATACACGAGGTTGTTCGCAACCTCGCCGACAAACAGTTGCCCGCGAAACTCGGCCGGCCACGCATCGCCCCGATAGACCGTGATGCCGGTCGCTCCGGTGAAGAAGCCGGATGGCGTACCTCCTTCATCCGACCCCGGAATGACTCCCGACTTTCGCAGCCGAGTTCTCAGCACGCGCCACGGTTCGACCGTACTTGTCCGCATCAGCTTTGTAAACTTGCCGTCCGGAGCGATGTTGATCGCGGCGGCCGGTGCGCCGAGGTACGGATTCCGCGCGAGATAGCGGCCGTCGTACATCACGAGATGCACCGGCTCACTGTTGCCGCAGACGAACGCTCGCAGGCTCCAATCGTCGAGACTCATACCATGCTGTCCGCCGCCGCTGGTCGCGGTGATCGTCATCGCTCGCGGTTCGAGTAACAGGTGTTGTCCGCGCACGTTGATCGGTTTGGCTGCCACCTGTCCGGCCCCCTCTCCCTTCGGGAGAGGGCTCGCATTGGCAGCACTCTCCACCGGTACCACCTCACCCCCATCCAGCCCGCACGGAATGTGAAACCGGTTGTCGATTCGCCAGCGAAACGAATTGAGCATCCCCTCGCCGGCTTTGTCTTGTCCGAACCCGGTGAAAACCTTTCGGCGCACATCGGCTTTGCCATCACCATCGGTGTCTTTGCAGAAAAGGATGTCCGGCGCGACACCGACCAAAATACCGCCGTCCCAGCAGGCCACCGCCGTCGGGTAATCGAGGTCACCGACGTAGACCGTCGCCTTGTCGAACCGCCCGTCGCCGTCGAGATCCTCCAGCATCTTGACGTCACCGCGACCGTGCGGCTTCGGACTGGCGTACTGGTTGTATTCGGGAAGCTCGACGACGAACGCGCGGCCGAACTCATCGAAGTCCATTGCCATCGGCGACCGAATGAGCGGCTCTGCCGCGACGATCTCGGCGTGAAATCCCGCTTTGAGTTTGATTGCCTTGAGTGATTCCTCCGGCGACTTGGAAGTGATTCGCGGCAGCTCGGCCGAGAAATCCTTGTCGGCACTGTCTTTGTCTTTCTGAGCATCGCTGGCGATGAGCCATGCGGCCGTCAACAGGAGCAAACCGATCGCGCTCAACAGCCAAGAGGCTTGTTTCATTTGGCGTCTCTCTTTCATCGGAGGGCTTGGCTTCAAACTAACCCGAAGCATCAACGAGGGCGAAGGCTCCAGAACGCTTTGCCGCAAATCAAGTCGGTGAAGCTCTCGCCTTCGCTGACGCTTCGGGTTGGTTACGCGAGGACATCGTCGATCACTCGACCGTCGTCGATCTCCAGGCGCTTGCGGCCGGGGAAGTGCAGACGGCGGTTGTCGAGACCGAGCAAATACAGCACGGTCGCGTGCAGGTCGGTGACGTAGTGCCCTTTGCCCAGCGCGTGGTAGCCAAGCTCGTCCGTCGCGCCGTGGACGTAGCCGCGCTTTAAACCCGCTCCAGCCATCCAGATCGTGAAGCCGTTCGGGTGATGATCGCGACCGTCCTTGCCGCCGGCTCGCAGTTCCAAGCCTGGAGTGCGGCCGAACTCGGTGCAGAACACGACGAGTGTTTCGTCGAGCAGTCCGCGCTGTTTGAGATCGTGGATCAACCCGGCGACCGGCAAATCGACAGTCGCGCAGAGTCGCGTGTGGTTGTCTTTCAGCTTTTGGTGCGAGTCCCAAACTCCGTACGGCGATGGGAAGACTTGCACGAAGCGGACGCCTCGTTCGACCAACCGCCGCGCGGCAAGCAAGCGCGAACCGGCGAGCTTCGTGTTGTCGGCGTTCAAGCCGTACAGCGATTGCGTGGCGGAGGTCTCCTGTGAGAAATCAATCGCTTCGGGGACGGCAGCCTGCATTCGGAATGCCAGCTCGTACGCGTGGATGCGAGCTTGCAGTTCTTGATCCTCCGGGTACTCGACTGCCGTCAGCAGATTGAGCTTATTGATCAGGTCGTACTCGCGGCGCTGCTCTTCGAGGGACTGTCCCGTCTGGCGTTGTCCGAACGGCAGCGGGTTTTTCGGGTCCAGAGCGATCGGGACTCCGGCGTGCTGTGGTCCGAGATACATCGAGTCGATCGACAACCGCGTGTCCGACCGCGTCGGCCCGCCGAGCACCGCGAACTTCGGTAGGTTCTCATTGAGCGTGCCGAGTCCGTAGTGCGCCCATGCCCCGACGCTCGGCTGCTGTTCGTCGAGACGATGCCGGCCTGTATGAATCTGATTCTCGGCCGCGTGATCGTTGTCCGTCGTCCACATGTTGCGGACGAAACACAGTTCATTGACTTGCTCCGCGAGATGCGGCCACCAGTCGGTCATCTCGATGCCGCTGTCGCCGTGCTTCCGCCAGCCGACTTGCATCGGATAGATCGTCGGGTACACGTCTCGAACGTTGATCTCTTCCGCCAGCACCGAACGGAACCGCTTGTGTTGCAGTGGCGAGTTGAGCGGATTCTCGAACGGCGTTTTGTCGAACGTCATCCCGGCGTACTGATTAAGAGCAGGCTTCGGATCAAACGTCTCGACGTGGCTGTAACCGCCGGAGAGGAAGATCCAGATGACGGATTTCGCGCGTGCCGGGTGATGCAGGGGTGAGTGAGTGACAAGGTGAGGGGGTGACGGATCATCGGCGCGTGCGATTCCGTCTTCAGCCAGCATCGCTCCGAGTGCCAAGCCGGTGAAGCCCATGCCCATGTCGCTGAGGAACGCTCGGCGAGATGGCGAATGGCAATCGCACGGTGAATCGGATCGAGTTGGTTTCATCGCACTACCTGATCGTCACGAAGTCGTTGTGATTGAGTAACGCACGGACCAAGCTGGATTTCGCTCGCAGCGCGGCATCCGTGGCGTTGGTCTTGGCCAAAAGCTCGCTCTGGTTTTTGAGAGCCTCCAAACAAATCTGCAACTCTTGCGGAGTCGGCACACGGGACAAGATACGCTCAAAGCAGGCGATTACAAACTCGTCGGGCGGCTTCTCGCCCGCAGCCTGAACGATCGCGACGCTCAGTTGATGCACTAAATCGCTGTTGGTCAGTGCGAGTGCCTGTTGCGGGATGATGCTGCGTGAGCGGCGGTAGCACTCGAGCGCATCGGGTGCGTCGAACAACTCGCCCATCGCGCTCTTGCCCCCTTGTTCGGGGAAGACGCTGTAGTACAGGCTGCGTCGAAAGGTCGTCAGAGCCTCGCTGTTCTCCAATTCTTGGCCGCCGATTTTCGGATCGAGTTTGCCCGCGACATTAAGCAAGCTGTCACGCACGACTTCGGCCTCCATACGGCCGGGATTCATTCGCCAGAGGAGGCGGTTTTCGGGATCGGTTGCGACAGCCGTACTGCGACCGCCAGGGAGCAGCCGGTGTGATGGTTCAGTCTGGCCGCTCCCTGGCAGTCGCGGTAAGGATTCTGTGGCACCTACGGACGACGCCCGCCGATACGCGGCGCTCGTCACGATCAGACGGTGCAGGTGCTTCATGCTCCAGCCGGATTCCATCAACTCGACGGCCAGCCAATCAAGCAGTTCGGGATGCGTAGGCCGTGCGCCGTTGCGGCCGAAATCGTACACGCTAGCGACCAGCGGCGAGTGGAAGTGACGCGACCAAATGTGATTGACCGCGACGCGTGCGGTCAGTGGATTGTTCGTGCTGCCGATCCAGTCGGCCAAGGCTCGACGGCGGCCGGTGCTGGTTTTGGGATACGATGGGCTGAACGACGAGTACGTTTCGGAGGTCGTGTCCGTCATTGCGCCCCGCGCCATGTCGAGGGTCGGGCGGGCGATCGCGAGTTGCTTGTTGGCCGCGTCGAGTTCCTTGGCTCGGTTGGCGTCCGTGGCCGGCTTCGCTTCGGCGACGGCCAGCGTGTGTTCGTTGGCGAGTACTTCGGCTTCGGCTCTTCGCAGAGCGGCTTCGCGTTCCAAACAACTCGCCGCACGCGCGAGCGCGGCGACTTCTGTTCCGAGTGTCTCGCCGTGCTTTGCGCGATCAGCGGCGATGCGGGCTTCGAGGCTGGCCAGTTCCGCACGCGCAGCAATGTGCTTGGCTTCGGCGGCTCGCAGCGGCAGGTTGATCGCTTCGACGGCGCGGCGAGCCGCTTGCAGTTTCTGCAAAGGTTCGCGGAGCGATTCGTTGCCAGCGGTCGTCGAAACGACCGACGTTGCTGGAGCAACTCCGCGGCGGCTCAACGACGAGTTCGCCCAGCCGTCGATGCCGGGCACGTCGCGGCCGTCGGTGTACTTCGGTGGTTCGAAGTCGAACGAGATCAGCCGTGCGGACGTATTGTCTGCGACCGCAGAGGCGGTCAGCGTCACGTCGTCGAGCACCACAACACTGCCGGTGCGGGCATCGAACAAGATCCCCTTCGTCGCATCGCCGACCGGGTTCCAACCGTTGAGCGCGATGGGCACTCGATCCGCCAGCAGCTTGTCGTCGGTCAGCGAGCGCACCGACAGCAGGCAGCGATCGGCCTTCGTCTCCAGCACAAGCGACACTTGAAATTGCCGCTGCCCGGCGGCGAAGTCGTATCGCCCGGCCTCGAACTCGGTGAATGTGCCGGGCTGATACGAGACGATGCGGCCGTTTTCAAAGGCGACGTAGCCGGCGGTCAGACCCTTCACGACATCCTTCGCGAATTGGAAATTGACGTGCGCGTCTTTGAGGATCAGCCACTGAAAGCTGAGCGTCGCGCCGTCATCGAGCGCTTTAAGCTGCTGTAATCCGTTCTGGATGACACGTCGTCCGGCGGTCGCGTCGAGTAGCAGTGATTGTCTGCCCGCGAGCGCACCGGGACGGCCCGCTTGCTCGGCCTCGCGGACGGCGGTGGCGACTGCGGCCTCGGCTTGCGAGAGCTGATCTCGCACCGCCTGCGGCACGTCGTTTTGCGACTGTTTCGCGGTGGCCAGTTCCGTTTCGGCTCGCGCGATCGCCGTGCGAGCTTCGGCCAGCAGAGCATCGTGAAGGCTCGGTCGCAACCCGGGATACCATGCTCGTGGCGGCAGCGTGATCGGATCGACCTTCACGGGTGACTCGCTGAGAAACGTCGGCACGCCAGGTGGCATCGAACCGCGCTCTTTCACGCGATTGCGTTCGTCGCCGCCGGTGTAAAACCACGTCGGGGCTTCGGGTGTCTTGTCGAAGATACGAACCGCTCCGAGTCGCTGAATCTTTCGCAGCTTGCCGTAGCTGTATTCCTCGAACGGCCCCGGATCGGCTTCGCCCGGCACGCGGTCTTGGCGAATGCTGATCGGCTCGAAAAACGCTCGCAGGCGAAAATAGTCGTCCTGCGAGATCGGATCGTACTTGTGATCGTGGCAGTGAGCACAATTAAACGTCAGTCCGAGAAACGCCTTGCCGGTATGCTCGACGGTGCTCCGCATCGAGTCGTTCGGATTGAGCGCGTACCAGTTGCGAATCAAATAGCCGGTCGCGACCACCGCATCGTCGTCCTCCGGGCAAACTTCATCGGCCGCGAGCATCTCGCGAATCATCCGGTCGTAACCGTGATCGGCGTTGAGCGACCGCACGATCCAATCTCGCCAACGCCAAATCTGTGGCGCACTGTTCCACACATCAGGCACATTCCGGCGACCGTACCAATCGCTGTACCGCCAGATGTCCATCCAATGCCGAGACCAACGCTCGCCGTGCCGCGGATCGCGCAGCAACCGATCGACGACGATCTCGTAGGCAGTCTGCGATTCGTCCGCGAGAAACGCCTGCAACTCCTCACGAGTCGGCGGCAGGCCGATCAGGTCGAGATAAACTCGCCGCAACAAGACGTGCTTCTCGGCTGGCGATCTTGGAGTCAGGCCCTGCTTGTCGAGCTTCGCCGAGACGAAGGCATCGATCCCGTTTCGGACTTCGGATATCGAGCTTCGAACTTCCGGCGCAGCCGGCCGCACAGGCTTCTTGAATGCCCAATGCTCGCGTGGGTCTTGCTCCGGCTGTTCGTTCTCCGGCGACGTCGCTCCTTGTTCGATCCAAGTTTTGATCAGAGCGATCTGCTCGGTCGTCAGCGGCTTGCCCTCGGCCGGCATTCGTAGTGCGTTGTCTTTGGAAGTGATCCGCTCGACCAGCAAACTGTCAGCGAGTTTTCCCGCCACGACCGCCGGACCACCGTCGCCGCCGCGACGCATCATCGCACCGTTATCGAGCCGCAGACCGGCCTTCTGCTTCAAGGCTCCATGACAGGCGAAACAACGCTCTTTGAGAATCGGTTTGATGTCGCGCGCGTAATCAACAACGGGTGCTTGGGCGACAGCCGATGAAGCGACCGCCAACGTCAGCAGTAGTATCAGGCCGACCTTCATGCTTCTGGTCTCCACGCAGCACAATAACCCGAAGCGTCAGCGAGGGCGAGCGCTTCCCAAGACGCCAATTCAGAGTCTCTCAAAACGCTCGCCCTCGCTGGCGCTTCGGGTTAGTTTGCAGAACTCAATCCTTCAATTTGTACCGCGACCGCAACTCCTTGCGCATCGTTGCGACTGTCGCCGCGTGAGCCGCATCGTTCGCGAGGTTCTTCAACTCGCCCGGATCGGAATCATGATCGTACAACTCGATCCCTTTGTCGCCACTGTTCCATTCCGTGAAGCGGTATTGTTCCGTGCGGATCGAGCGGCCGACAACGCTGGGCTTCGTTGTCGGAGCGTTCGTCTGCGTCGGCGTGCCGCGAGTCACCTGCGTCAGCGCCGGCTTGTCCCATTCGGCCTTCGGATTGTCAAGCAGTGGTTTTAGGCTCTTGCCATCGAGGTTGCTCGGAGCGGGCAGTCCGCACAGATCGGCGAGCGTCGAATGCAGATCAATGAGCTCGACCGTGCGGCGGCAGACTTGGCCAGCCTGCTTGCTGCCGGGGACGGAAATGACCAGGGGCACGCGCGCGGAGTTCTCGAACAGCGACATCTTCTGCCATAGACCGTGCTCGTAGAGGTGATAGCCGTGGTCGCTGAAGAACACGACGATTGTCTTGTCCGTCAGCTTCAGCCGGTCGAGCCCGTCGAGCAACTGGCCGACTTGCGCGTCCATGAAGCTGGTTGAGGCGTGATACGCCTGGATCGCCTGCTTGCGGAGATCGTCGGAGATGTTTTCCTGCTCC
The DNA here is from genome assembly GCA_945906725.1 of Candidatus Kuenenia stuttgartensis. Classification (GTDB taxonomy): domain Bacteria; phylum Planctomycetota; class Planctomycetia; order Planctomycetales; family Planctomycetaceae; genus SXKJ01. Next base: position 32,640 of record CAMDRI010000048.1, read on the forward strand.
TTCTTCGACGACAGGAACGCCGGCTCCGGCACGCCCTCTTTGTAGTTGGGAGCCAGCACCGGCAGCTTGATCTTGTCGAGCGGGTACATCTCGAACCATTTTTTTGGCGCGACATACGGCGTGTGCGGCCGGAAGAAACCGCAGGCGATAAAGAACGGCTTGTCGTGATGTTGCTCCATCAGTTTGATCGTGGCAGCAGCGGACTTGCCGTCGGTCTGCTCGGCGTCTTCGCCGTCGGCCGCCAGCCAACTGAGTGTCCCGCCGAACCGCGCCGGCCCCTTGGCCTTGGGGTTGAGTGTGAAGATTTTCTCTTCGTCGTCTTTGTCGCGGCCGCGCGGGTTGATTCGCTCTTGCCACGACGGCGGATCGTCCAGCCCGTCGGTCCCAATCTGAGCCGGCACGCCGTAGTGATACAGCTTGCCGACGCGAGCCACGAAGTAGCCCCCCTTCTGAAACCTCTGCCCCAGCGTGACGTGGTCGGGCACGTTCTTGCGGAACTGCGTCGAGTTCTCAAACACGCCGGTCGAGTCCGGCCGCAGCCCGGTGAGGAACGACGCGCGCGACGGATTGCACAGCGGAAACTGACAGTACGCCCGCTCGAACCGCACGCCCCGCGCCGCCAGCCGATCAATGTTCGGCGACTTCATCAACGCATCGCCGTAACAACCCAGCCGCGGACACAAATCGTCCGACACCACAAACAGCACGTTCAAAGACTTCTCCGCCGCCAACAGCGGAGCCACCACCGCCATCAACAACCCAGCCAACAACACGCGACGAACGCTGCGAGCCAACATGCGGACCTCCGGCCAAGTGAGACAAGAAATGGGCCGAAGACTTCTACACGAAGCAGAGTGACAAAACAGTTTCCGACGAACTCGACGCACCTCACGACAATAAGCGGCCTGTTCTGCCTGGATCGTCGACATGAGTACGAGTTTCACCAGACGGTTGACTCTCATGTAGCACCTGCTAATGTCCTGGCCTCCTGGCCGAACATCGCAAAGGCTCTGCAACGAATTCGATTGCGGTGCAACATGCCTCAACTCATCACCTGCCATTCGGCCAGTCATCGAGTCTCGCTCTCACATTCACGGCGTTGCGGATTCTCCCTGGTTGAGATTCTGGTCACGCTCGCGATCATCGCAATGCTGATGGCACTCATCCTTCCTGTGGTTCAGAGTTCACGACAAGCCGCACGCAAAATCGAATGTCAATCAAATCTTCGACAGATCGGGCTAGCGGTTCAGCAATACCTTGGAACATCGAATTGTTTCCCTCCGTCGGGAAATGGCGATGAGGCATCTTATCTCGTGAGATTGCTACCGTTTCTGGATCAATCAGCTCTCTACAAGGAGTTTGATTTCTCCTCGCCAGTCACACAGCAAGTCGGCTTCGCAAAAAAACGCCCCGCTTTATTCGCTTGCCCATCGGATGGAATTGTTGTCAGCGAAATTAACCGAAATAGCTATGTCGGCAACGTAGGCTGGTATGAGCCAGATAGCTTAAGTCCGCCGTATTTGAATGAACGGCTGACGGGCGTCATTGTTTTTCAAAATGACCCGCAGTTTCCGGTTCGCGCGGGAAACGTGAGAGACGGTCTTTCTGCAACGGCCGTAGTGAGCGAATTCTTGTCGACCGTCGAAGGCGATTCGCAACGTGCGATGTGGCTGGAATCATCGATCAGTGCACAAGTGCTTCCTGGCGAACTTCTCGCCCAGAATTGTTTGTCCGCGACCACATTTTCATATTTCTGGTTTCGAGGAGGATTGTGGTCTTGTGGCGGATTTCGAGACACACTCTACGACCACCTGTTGCCACCCAATCGTCGAAGTTGCAAATGGGTAATTAACTCTGGCAGCACGCATCTTGGCGGCGCAAATGTCACATTTTGCGATGGAGCCGTGCGATTCGTCTCGTCGTCTATCGACTCCAAGGCATGGCGTGCTGCCGGGACGAAGGCTGGGCACGAAACCATCTCAATTCCACAATGAGTAGCGTTCGAACGACTCGTTGTCGTTTTTGTTTTCTAAGTACTGTTAGTTTCTGAAGCATTTCAAGAAGGGAAAATCCGATGACTCAACGATTTCGACACCGGCACCGTGCTTTGATTGCATTGATCTTGTTGTTCGGTTGCTCGAATGAAAACACCGAGAGCTGGACGATTACGAATCCGACCGCCGGCCAATTATTCACAATGACCAATGTTGAGGCGGGAATCAATGCGAAGAAAATTTCTGTCAGTGGCGGATGCAGTCTTCCAAACACGGCTAACAATTTGGCAGTTGGCGATAACAACAACAATTTGGT
>CAMDRI010000049.1 GCA_945906725.1 Candidatus Kuenenia stuttgartensis
GAGCACCCGGTCCACGTCCACGACCTGCACGCCACGCTGCTGAAACTCCTCGGCTTCGACCACGAGCGCTTCACCTACCGCTACGCCGGCCGCGACTTCCGCTTGACCGACGTGCATGGCAAAGTCGTGCAGGAGTTGATCGCGTGAGCTGCGACGAAGCTAAGTTGCTCGCCGCCTTGGCCGAGCGCGGATTCTCGTTGTTGTCGGTTGCCGGGATTCGCGATCAATACGACCCGTTGCCGAGCGGCCTTGCGGCGTTGTTGCTCGAATGGATTCCTCGGCTGGAGGATCGGCGACTGCAAGAGTCGGTGGTGTGGGCGTTGTTGGCAGTACGCTCGGGGACGTTGGATGGAGCGGCGCTCGCCGAGTTGTTCGATGCAGCGACGAACGACGACTTGAAACGGGCGATTGCCGCGGTCATCCATCAGACTCGGCCGCGGAACATCGACGAATGGCTGCTCGCGACGGTTCGAGATCGGCGGCCGGGAGCCTCATCCGCCAGAGGCGGATTGGCGGCGGCGGTCGCGAAGATGTTGCCGCCCGAACGGGCAGTGCCGGTGCTGCTCGAAGTCTTTCACGACGCTCCTCTGGCGACCGTGCATCCGCTCGGAAAAGTCGGGGACAACAGCGTGCGAGACATTCTGGCGGCGGCTCTCCCGACGGCGACTGGTTCGTTGCGGCGCGAGTTGCGGCAAGCGATCGCTCGGATCGAACGCCGATTGGCGAAAGCTCGGCGGTCAGTCAGACAATGGAGAGCGGCGGACGTCAGTCCTCCAAGTCAGTCGTGAATCCGATTCATTTCTCGAGTCTTCTCGCTGATCCCGACAGCGACTTTCAGTACCGTCCCCACCGACCTCGTGTCGGTGGAACGATGATTGGCCACTAGAAACGCGGGGGTTGTTTTTGCACGCCCCCACCGAGGCAAGCTCGGTAGAGGCCAGCGCCGCACTTCGTCAACGTTCTGGTGCTCAATCAGGGCTTCCACCGAGACAAGCTCGGTGGGGAGCTGTCGGGATCAGCGAGAAGTGTCTTTTCTCGGGGGGATTAACATCCCCGCTCGCCTTGTATTTCTGAGCGGCGCGGCGTTCTACTTCTGTCCGCCCCGAATCACTTCTTGCCAAAAGGATTTCGCCAATGAAATGCTTCGCGAAAATTGCTGTGTTGTCGATTCTGATTGCCAGTTTCAACTTGGCGACGTCGTTGCTGTCGGCTCAGGAGTCAGCGGCTCCGCCGAAGGCGTTCATTGATGGGCAAGGGCGGGGATGGCGCGACTTGGGAGAGGCGGACTTCGTCAACGTCAATTGCGATCCAAAGACCTGGACTTGGAAGGACGGGCTGGCTCAATGCACCGGCAATCCGGTCGGCGTGATTCGGACGAAGAAGGAATTAACGAATCTGGAACTGGTCGCACAGTGGCGGCATTTGAAGCCGGCGGGAAACTCCGGCATCTTTCTGTGGGCAACCGAAGAAGGGATGAAGGACTTGAAACCGAACGCTCTGCCAAGGGTTGGCATTGAGGTGCAGGTCTTGGATCTCGGCTACGAGACGAACTTTGAGAAGTCGGATGGCAAACCTTCGGACTGGTTCACCAGTCACGGAGATGTGTTTCCCGTCGGCGGTTCCAAGATGAAGGCGTTCACGCCGCAGATCACGTACACGCGAGACGACGGCTCGACGTATGTGGTCGGCAAGACGGACAGCAGCCGCAGTTTTCCGACCAAGCGACTCACTAAGGGAGTCGGCGAATGGAACCACTACTACGTCCGTGCGATCAACGGCGAGGTGCGGTTGTGGGTCAACGGCGAAGAGGTTTCTGGCGGAGAGAACTGCGAACCGCGCAAAGGCTTCATGTGTCTCGAATCTGAAGGCTCGCCGGTGGAGTTCAAGGGACTGCGAATTCGCGAACTGCCGTAGCGCGCAGCCAATGCGTCTCGCGTCGGTTTCGACGACATCGGATGCGAGACGCATCCGCCACTCTCTCAGTCGGCGACGAAGTAGGACTTCAGCAAACGGAAGGCGTTCCGGGCGCGAGTCTGGAATGTGGCGACATCGGGCGGCCAGCCGCGCGGTTTGATTTTCACTGGGAAGTAGGTCCGCTCGCTCGTACCCTGCTTTTTGGGGAGCAACACATCTTTCGGTGGTGGACCGAAGGTGACATCGAGGCCGACTGGCTGACGTCCTGGTTTCTCGCCCCAAAACGGTAAGAGAAATGTCGAACCGACGCGGATCACGGCATGCCCGTGAGCCGTCTGCATCAGCCGGGCGTTTTGTTCGCGAACGACGCTGCCGAATTTCAGCACGATCATGTCTAAGGTCACGCACGCCAGGAACGAGCCGTCGAAGTCGTAGGTCGCCGCCGGTTCGACTTGCGGAGTCTCGGAATTGCCGCTGAGGAACTCGCGTTTCAAGACAGTCGATAACCTTTCCGGCCAGCGGCCGAACCTATGCCGGGAACTCGGAGATATGGAGACCGGAGCCTTAAAACCGGCACGACCGCACCCTGTCCGTGATTTCCAGCCCCGCTAGAATCCCGCCCTCAAACTCGTTTCCGCTTTCGATTCAGGAGGATGACGTGCGCTGGTCCAAGGCTTTGATCCCGACGATGAAGGAAGTCCCGGCTGACGCAGAAGTCTCCAGCCACCAACTCATGCTGCGCGCCGGCCTGATCCGGCAACTCATGGCCGGCAGTTACACTTATCTGCCGCTGGGCTGGAAGGCCCTGCGCAAGGCCGAGGCCATCGTCCGCGAGGAGATGGAAGCTGCCGGTGCCATCGAAATCCACATGCCCGCGCTGCAACCGATCGACCTCTTCGTCCGCACCGGCCGGAAAGAAGCCTTCGGCAACGTGCTGTTCAACTGGAAGCAACGCCGAGGCAACGGTGAGACCCACTTCGCCCTCGGCCCGACGCACGAAGAAGTCGTCACCGATCTCGTCTCGAAGCTCGTCAGTAGCTACCGCCAACTGCCGCTGAATCTGTTTCAGATTCAAACGAAATTTCGCAACGAAGAGCGGCCGCGGTTCGGAGTCCTCCGCACCAGCGAGTTCCTGATGAAGGACGCCTACAGCTTCCACGCGACACTCGAATCGCTGAACGAAACGTATCAGGCGATGTACCGAGCGTACTGCCGCATCTTCGCCCGCTGCGGACTCGAATACCTGCCGGTCGAAGCCGAGAGCGGCCCGATCGGCGGCGACGCCTCGCACGAATTCATGTGCCCCGCCAACAACGGCGAGGACCGCATCGTCCACTGCCGTACGACCGGCTACGCCGCCAACCTCGAACGAGCCGACACCGGCCGCAAACCGCCGATCATCGCGACCTCACCCGACGCGAAGCCGCTCACCAAACTGCACACGCCCAACGTCGGCTCGATCGAAGCGGTCTGCAAGTTCCTGAAATGCAAACCGGAGAAGATGGTCAAAACGCTGATCTACTCGGCCGACGACAAGCCGGTTGCGGTCCTGATTCGCGGCGACCACGAAGCCAACGAAGGCAAAGTCCGCCGAGCGCTCGGCGCGACAAAACTCGAAATGGCGACCCCCGAAGTCATCCTGCAAGTGACCGGTGCCCCCGTCGGCTTCGCCGGCCCTGTCGGCATCAAGTGCCCGATCTTCGCCGACCACGACATCCCCCTGATCGTCAACGCGATCACCGGAGCGAACGAGGGCGATCATCACATCGTCAACGTTAACGTCGGCCGAGATTACTCGCTGACTACAACTCACGACCTTCGCAACGCCGCCGCCGGCGATCCCAGCCCTCGCGGCGAGGGGACGCTCGAACTCGTTCACGGCATCGAGATCGGCCACGTCTTTAAGCTCGGCACGAAATACTCGGTCTCGCTGGAGGCTTACTTCTCGGACGAGAAGGAACAACGGCACCCGCTTATCATGGGTTGCTACGGCATCGGCGTGAACCGGATAATTGCCGCGCTCGCCGAAACGAAGAACGATGAGAATGGCCTGATCTGGCCACTCGCTGTCGCCCCCTACGAAGTCCTCGTCATCCCGCTTCAAGAGGACCCTGCTGTCGTCGAAGCCGCCGAGTCAATCTACTCACAGCTTCAAAAAGCCGGCGTCGACGTGCTGCTCGACGACCGCGCTCAGCGAGCCGGCGTGAAATTCAAAGATGCCGACCTGGTCGGCTTCCCTCTGCGAGTCGTCATCGGCGGCAAGGGCCTGCAAGAGGGCCTCATCGAACTCAAATGGCGCACCGACTCCGCTCCGACGAAAGTCCCGGTCGCTGACGCAGTCGTAACCGTCCTCAACCAACTCACCGCCCGCCGCCAGCTAGAGGCCGCGAAGGTTCCGGCATAGGAATGCACTAAGCCAATCTGGAAAAGTTGCAGCTACCCGAACAATTCTTCCAGCACGCGACCGCCTTCCGTGATTGGCGTTGGTCGGCCTTCGGGGTCGGGGATGCGGAGGTTGGGGTCGATGCCGAGTGAGCGGAAGATGGTGGCGGAGAGGTCGGCGGGGGTGACTGGTTTGTCGGCGGGGTAGGCGGCGTGTTTGTCGGACTTGCCGTAGGTGATACCGCCGCGGATGCCGGCTCCGGCGAAGAGCATGGGGAAGCAGTGGCACCAGTGGCCTCGTCCACCTTGCTGTGAGACGCCGGGGGTGCGGCCCATTTCGCTCGTGAGCACGACCAGCGTTTCGTCCAGCAGGCCGCGAGTCGAAAGGTCTTCCAAGATCGCCGTGTAAGTTTGGTCGAGGCCTGGCAACAAAATGTTCTTGATGTCGTTGTTCTGGATGTGCGAGTCCCAACTGTAGCCGTCGGGGCATTCCCACTGGACGGTGACGAAGCGTGCTCCGGCTTCGAGCAATCGCCGGCCCAGCAGCGCAGCTTGACCGAACAGGTGGCGACCGTAGCGGTCTCTCGCGGCGGGTTTTTCTTGGCGGATGTCAAGCGCGTTGCGGATCGGGGCCGAGTTCGCCAACTCGAACGCTCGCTGTTGGAAGCGCGAGTACGTTTCGATCGAGCGGGTTCGTTCGACCGACTCGCGTGCGGTGTCAAATTGTTCGAGCAGCGTTTTGCGGCGGTTCAGCCGGTCGAGCGTCAGTGTCGGTTGCTCATCGAGTCCTTGAATCCGCAGGTCCATCTCTTGATCGGTGACCTCGCGGAAGAAGGGATTGTCCTTCGCATCGCGGCGGCGGAAGTTAGTCGCCAGCGCGTTGTACGACCGGCCCAGCCAACCGGCGTATTGACCCGGATAGTCGTAGCCCTGCAAGTGCCCCAGCGGTGCCGGCACATAAACGTAGCTGGGCATGTCACGGAATCGTCCGGCGGCGGCACGCTGGTCGAGGTACTCGACGATCGAGCCCATCGCCGGCCAATCTTTGTCGGGAGTGGCGTTGAGGATCGTCTCCGGCAAGTGCCACGGTCGGCCGGTCTGCATCCAGTGGCAAGCGTGATGATTGTTGTGCGTGTGATGGACGGTTCTGACGACAGCGAACTTATCCGATATCGCCGCCATCCGCGGCATATGCTCGCACATGCGCAAGTCCGGCGTGCGCGAGTCGATCGGCGAGAAGGTTCCGCGAATGTTCTCCGGAGCCTCCGGTTTCATATCCCAGGTCTCAAGCTGACTCGGCCCGCCGTAAAGGTACAGAAACAGCACCGACTTGGCTCGCGCGGGCAATGTTTCGGCGGCCTCTTCTGCCGCGAATAACTTTGGCAAGCTCGTGCCGAGCAATCCGGCGCCGCAGGCTTGCAGCAGATTGCGCCGAGCAACTCCATGACACACTCGCTGAGGTCGTCCGAAAATCGAGAGTATGATGCACTCCAGAATTAGAAAAGTGCTGAGATCGGCTGGCCTTCTTCCATCAATCGAAACGGTCGGCTCTCGGCATCGACAGCGTTCAAGTCGTCGATACCCATCGCTCGGTAGACAGTGTGGGCGATGTCTTCGGCTCCGACGGGATTATCGGCGGGGTATTCGGCGACCTTGTCGGTAGTGCCGAAGGCTTGGCCCCCTTGAATGCCTCCGCCGGCGAGCAGCACCGATTGGCACGCGGTCCAGTGATCGCGGCCGGCTCCGCTGATTCCGCCGGAACGCGGGTCGCCGATCTTTGGCTTGCGGCCCATCTCGCTGCTGACGAGGACCAGCGTGGTGTCGAGCAGGCCGCGTTCGTGCAGGTCGGCCAGCAGCGCGGCGAACGGGCGGTCAAATTCCGGCAACAGGTGGTCGCGCAAGCAACCAAAATTGTTGCCGTGAGTGTCCCAGCCGCCGCCGCTGCTGCAGAGCTTGCTGACGAGATCGCTCCCTTTCCAGAAGACGGTGACGAACGGCACGCCCGCTTCGACCAGTCGCCGAGCCATCAAGAGACTGGTCGCGGTGATCGTGTTGCCGTACTGATTGCGAATCGACTCCGGTTCGGCTGAGAGATCGAACGCGGCTTTCGTTTGCGGTGCGGTCAGCAGCGAGAACGCTTTCTCCTGCTGCTTCGAGTAGCCGCCGGCTGAGATCGAGTGCTCAACCAACCGCGTTGTACCGTCGAGCGACGACAGCAAATCTCGCCGCGACTGCAATCGTTGAAGTCCGATGTCACCGTGAAGCTGCAACGCCGGAGCGGTGAACTTCAGCGGCGTCTCACGCGAGCCGTCGACGAAGACCGGATCGAATTCCAAACCGAGTCGCGCCCCGAACTGTCCCGGCCGCGTGTACTCGGGAGCGCCTTCTTTTTGAGGCAGCGAGATCACCGACGGCAAGAACGGATGCGGCGGCCGTTTGTAGGCGATGGTCGAAGCCATCGACGGCCAATCGGTCGGGTACGGCGTGCGAGCATTCAGCAATTGTCGGAACGACGGATCGCCAGCGTGGCCGGTCAAGTTGTAGTAGTAACCGTGATGATGGTCGCCGGTGCCTCGGCCGAAGTCTCCGAGCGAACGTACGACCGCGATGTGATGCGCTTGCTTCGCTGTAAACGGCAAGTGTTCACACAGTTCCAGGCCGGGAGCACTCGTTGCGACGGGATTGAACTCGCCACGATACTCCAGCGGCGCATCGGGCTTCATGTCCGTGGTGTCGATGTGCGACACTCCGCCGCTGAGCCAGATCATGATGCAGGATTTTGCCGGCTGCTTGCCGCGCGGAGCCGTGCGATTTGTCGAGGGCGTCTCTGCGGCGCGAGCCAGATTAACTCCACAAAAGCCCGCGCCACCCGCGACGAGAAACGCGCGACGCTCGAAGTCAATCTTGTGAAGAATCCGCTGCGTCATCGCAACCCCCGAGCCGCCTCGCTCTTGGAACAGACTGAACCGCTTTCGGATGATATCAGTGAAACGGTTAAAGAGCGATTGCATTCTGGCCTGACACGGTCTCAGCATTTCTCTGGCACGAAGTCAGGAATCTCGTCCGTCTTCGACGAGGGAGACGAGAGTGGCCGGCTGTACGAGGCGGTCTCGGCCTTGTAGAACAGATGGTTTGGGACGGCGAGGATTCGGCTCTGGCATTCGGAGTCCATCAGTCCGACACGACTCGCGCGCAAAAAGCAAAAACAGACATGCTTCAGACAACGACTCCATCAATTGGAAAGATTCCGATGACCGCAGACATCAAGATCACAGCCGACCCCGCCTCCAACACCTCCTGCAAATTTACCGTGGACCGGCCTGTCTACCCCGATCGCTCGTTCTACTTCGCCAGTAAAGAGCGTGCGAGTGGATCGCCCTTGGCGGAGCGCTTGTTCGAGATCCCGACCGTCAAGAGCGCGCTGATCTCACACGACCGAGTGGTTGTGGACAAAGCCGGACGCGAAGAATGGCCGGTGACCGGTCGGCAGATCGGAGCGGCGATTCGGGCACATTTGGCGACCGGTCTGCCGGCGGTCTCGGAAGAGCTGCGAGCCAGCATTCCGCCCGCCGACGTGATCCGCAAACGGGTACAAGAGGTGCTCGACACGCGGATCAATCCTTCGGTGGCAGCGCATGGCGGCCGTGTGGCGCTGATCGGCGTGCAGGGAAACACAATCTTTATTCAGATGGGTGGCGGTTGCCAAGGTTGTGGCCAAGCCAACGTGACACTGAAACAGGGGGTTGAAGTCGAGATCCACGCCGCCGTGCCCGAGGTCGGCGACATCTTGGACACGACCGACCATGCCGCCGGTCGCAACCCGTACTACCAGCCATCGGGAAAGTAGATGCCACGGGTTTTGTTGTTGCTGCCCACCACCACCTATCGGACTCACGCCTTCATGGAGGCAGCGCAACGGTTGGGTGTCGAACTCACCGTGGCTTCGGAAGAGGCCAGCACGCTCGCCCGCCTGAATCCCCGTGGTCTGATGCGGCTCGACTTTAATGATCCGCCACAGGCGGCACGCCAGGTGATTCAGTTTGCCCAAGATTATCCGATCGCCGCCGTGGTTCCGGTGGATGACCAGGTGACCATCTGCGCCGCGACCATTTGCCAAGCTCTTGGACTGCGCCATAACTCTGTCGAGTCAGTCACAGCGACGCGAAACAAGCACCGCATGCGCGAACGGCTCGGACACGATGGAGTTCCGCAGCCGCGATACAAACTCTGCTCGTTGAATGACGACCCTGTCCACATCGCCGATCAAGTGGAATATCCCTGCGTTGTCAAACCACTCACACTTTCCGGTAGCCGGGGAGTGATCCGCGCCAACACAGACGTGGAGTTTGTTCGGGCCGTCGAGCGACTCGATCACATTCTCCGCTCGGAATTCCGCCAGTCGCATTCCTCTGCGGCGGCCCGAAATTGGCCAGCCCATTCGCGTCCAGAAACAGCTCGGCAGTTCCTCGTCGAGGACTTCGTCGCCGGACCAGAGGTGGCCCTGGAAGGACTGCTCACGCGGGGGACACTCCGCGTCCTCGCGCTGTTTGATAAACCGGATCCTCTCGATGGTCCGTTTTTTGAGGAAACTATCTACGTTACTCCCTCGCGTTTTCCGGCGTCTGTGCAAGACGACATTGCTCGCTGTGCGAGCCACGCCTGTCGGGCGATGGGACTGAGCGAGGGACCGGTCCATGCGGAACTGCGGATCAATGCTGGCGGTCCGTGGATCATTGAGATTAACCCGCGGTCGATCGGCGGCCTCTGCTCGCGAGTGCTGCGGTTTGGCACCGGTCTGTCGCTGGAAGAGTTGATCATCCGTCAAGCTCTCGACGGCGACTATGCCCCTCCCGCCCGTGAAAACCACCCCGCCGGTGTCATGATGATCCCGACTCCTCGGGCGGGGGTGCTGACCGAGGTGCGCGGGTTGGATGAGGCCCAAAGCGTTGAAGGCATTGAGCAGTTGACCATTTCCGCGCACCTGGGACAGCAGCTGATTCCACTGCCGGAGGGTGCTCTTTATCTGGGCTTCCTCTTTGCCCGAGCCGCAACGTCTGAGGCCGTCGAACTAGCCCTGCGCGCGTCTCATGCCCGGCTCGACTTCTTGATCCAACCTACCGAACCTGCAACAGCTCACACAGGATCAGGCCATCGCTCGTGACCGGCAAACGATCGGCCCCTGCTCCCCCGCGTGGGCGTGCCCGACGACCTGCACGATCCGCCCCTCAACCGATCAGCACCAATTCGCAAAGTGCGTCGTGCGCCCGGTGACGCTGACTCACTCAGTCGGAGGTACGTCCGCCAAATGGCAACAGGCACATTCCGTGTGCCGTCTTGTCCGACGGCGCACGGAATGTGCCTGCTACGATTTCGAGGAATTAGCCCTTCGGCGTAACGATGACTCGGCTGGAGGTGATCTTCACCTCTTGCTTGGGGCGGTCGCCGGAGCCAGTCGGAACGCTGCCGACCTTGAGCACCACATCGAGGCTCGTCTTGTCGGCGGTCTTGCCGAAGACGGTGTATTGGTTATCGAGACCCGCCGTGCCGGCGCGGGTGAGGCAGATGAAGAACTGCGAGCCTGCTGAATTCGGATCGCTGGTGCGAGCCATCGAAAGCACACCGGCATCATGCGGTTTGGCGTTGAACTCTTGCTTGATTGTGTAGCCCGGCCCGCCGGTACCGGTCCCTTGCGGGCAGCCGACTTGGATCATGAAGCCGGAGATGACTCGGTGGAAGATGATGCCGTTGTAGAAGCCGATCTTCGTCAAGCCGATCAAGTTGTTGGCGTGGCCCGGTGCGACGTCGGGATACACGTCGAGCAGAATTTTCCCCATCGTCGTCTCGAACTCGACTTGATAGGTGTTCTTGGTGAAATCGACATCCTTCAGCGCCGCGTCCACGTCAGCTCGGCGATCGGTTCCAAAACTGGCCACGAGAGAGACCTTTCGATGAAGTGTGCTCCGTTTTCGCCACCGCTCACAACGCTGGGCGAGAAGGGCGAGGATGGTAGAAACGGCGTCGCACTTCTGCCAGCAGTGAAGTAGATCGGACCTGTACTGGCGGTCGCTTCGGTGTCTGGAAGGCGGCATCTCGTCAGCCATGATCTTTTAGATGAGCAAACTCTCGTCCAGCTTCTCGGCGACGAATCTCGCTCCGCTGTCGCCACCTTTGCGAACCAAAAATCTGCGCCGCAGATCCAAACCCGCTTCGAGCTTCCCGTCGCCATGACACTTGAGGCAACGTGCTTCCAGAATCGGCACGATGTCGCATTCGAATTTTGGGGGCGGTACTTCCTCAGTGGCGGCGCGCGGTGAAACGCCAAACCCGCTCAGCTACACGGTGAGCAACGAAAGCCACAGATTCATCGTCATCCCAGCTTTCTTGCAGAACCGCGATCCGGCAACGGCATCAGTTTGGCCGGACCTGCTTTGCAGCGAAAGCGCAAAGGCAGGTTCGCAGTTCAATCTCCCAATTTGCGGCTGTTTGTGTTTCCTGTGGCGATCACAGCGGATCAGCCGAGTCAGCGGACTCATAGGACCAGCCGCACTTCGGACAAGTGACTTCGGAGTCTGCCATGATCGCGTCGCAGGCTAGGCAGCGAGTGGATTCGATTAGCTCCGGCTCGGCGATCCCGTCGGGAGTCAGGACGGCTCCAAACATTCCAGGCCAACCAAGACTTGCGGCGGTCATCGCGACCGCAGTTTCGCTCGGTTTCAATCCGATGTTTGTGGTTTCGCCGTGATCGGTTTGGCCGATGATCGCTCTCGCCGCAGTGAGTTGCGATTCCTCGACCATCAGACGTGGAGCGGATGACCAACCGAAAGGGGCTTCGCCGATCGCCCCTTGCAACGCTTCGTTCTCGATGATGACGCGAATTCCGGCCTCCTCCAACGCCATTCGCAGGGCGTGCGCCTGGATCGAATGAGATGCTCGGTAGGCTTCGACGAATTTGAGATCGGCAGTTGGCATGGGAACCTCCTCAACCACGCAGTTCGCTCATCAGTGGCAAGTTATTGCCATCAAGGTCGCGAAAGAAGGCCATCCAGAGTTGGTGGTCGGGCATCTTGGCAATCAAGTGCAGCAGGGTCACGAACTCGACCCGGCGAGCGGTCAGTGCTTGATGCGTCTCGCGGAGGTCGGGGACTTTGAAATGCAGGATCGAACTGGGGGTGATCGAATTCCGGAGTCTCTGGGATGCCGAGCATCATCCGCACTCCACAGCAATCCAAGAACGTCATCTTCGGCACGTCGAAAAACAGCCGCAGGCCGAGCGTGTCGCGATAAAACGAGACCGCCTTCGGAATGTCATGCACGATGATCGCGATCTGACGTATCTGGCTGTGGCTAAGGTCACTCATCGCACGTTTCTCGTTCTTGAGCCATGAGTTTCGGGCTGTCCCTCGTCAGTTTATGCTGCCGACTGACGTTCGGTGAGGGTGCCGGACGAGATTTCACCCATTCCAGGAGAGACGCATCATGAAGTTGAATTCCCTGTCCGCGTGGGGCCTCGTGCTGAGCATGTTGCTGGCCATCGTTGCCTTGCGGTCGAATATCACCATTGGCGAGGAACCAAAAATGTCGGGAGTCTTTGAACTGCGAACGTACACAACTCTGGAAGGCCGCTTGGCGAACCTGAATGCTCGATTCAAGAACCATACGCTGAAGCTGTTCGAGAAGCACGGCATGAAGAACGTCATGTACTGGACGCCGACCGATGAGAAGACTGCGAACAATACGCTGATCTATGTGATCTGGCACGCGAGTCCGGAAGCCGCCAAGAAGTCGTGGGACGGATTCCGCAACGATCCAGAATGGCTCAAGGCTCGCGATGAATCCGAGAAGGATGGCAAGATCGTGGCCAAGGTCGAAGCGGTTTACATGAAGGCGACGGAGTATTCGCCGAAGCCGTGAGCACAATGTCGTCACGTTCGCCAGAACGTGGGCACTTCAGCGATGACTCACGCTCTGAAGAGCGTAGCTACGACTCACAATTCCGCCACGAAGTGAATTTGCCGGGCGACCTCGCGGAAGCCGAGCGATGTGTAGAGATGTTCGCCGACCGCGTTTTGTTCCAGCGTTTCGATCTTGGCGTGTGTCAGTCCGCTTTCGCGGAAGTGCTGCAAGGCGAATTCGATCAGCTTGCGGCCTAAGCCTTGGCCTCGGCTGTCGGCTTCTAGCGCGAGGTTGGGGATGTGGCCCATCCCCGCCTCGTGATCTTGCCACGTCGTGATGCAGCCGACGATTCGACCGTCGATTTCCGCTACGAAGATGCCGCTCGGATCCCGAGCGGCGTCTTCGTCCAAATGCCGAGCCTTCCGCCATTGCCAGTCGTGGCCGTGGACTGGTCCGAAGAGTTTCTGCATTCCTTGGTCAATCGACACGCCGTCGAACGCGGCGACGATGATTCGCTTCAGGGTTGGCAAGTCGTCAGGACGGAATGGGCGGATGAGCATGGTGCGGATTGCTCCGTTGTCCGTTGTTTGCAGAACGGCACAGCGTATCATTCTTGCCTGTTGGATCGCAGCCACGGACTACGGACCACCGCCTTGCCATGATCGACGTTGCCCGTTTAAGTGCGGAATCATTTAACAACTCGCGCTATGACCTTCCCGATGGCGGGCAGTGGGTCGAGTTGGTGCGCGGCCGCGTCGAAATTCTGAGTCCGCCGGAAGAGGAGCATCGCGTCGCGGTCCTGAATTTGTCGAAGGCGTTGGCCGGCTATTTGAATGAGCATCGCGAAGGTTATCCGTGCTTCGATTTGGGTCTGATCGTGAGTCGCGATCCCGACACAGTTCGGTTTCCGGCCATCACCTATTTTCTTGGCGGCGAACTGTTCGCTGAGACCGACAAGGCCATCACCGACACTCGGCCCGGTTTGGTGGTTGAAGTCATGTCCTCGAATGACCGCCGCTCGTCACTGAACGATCGCGTGTTCGAGTACACGAACTGGGGCGTGGAGGTTTTGTGGATCGTTGATCCCAATGACAAAGCGGTACATACGATTCGTCCCGGCTACGCGAACAAAGCGGCTCGCGAACACGAGACACTCAGCGGTAGTCTGTCGTGGCCGCACAAAGCGACTGCTCGGCCGATTCTGCCTGACTTCCGCATCGCCGTGGCCGACATCTTCGTACCACCAGAGTATTGGCAGAAGCCGCGGCCGTGATTTCAAACGTCAGCTTTTCTGCCACCTACGGCTTAGCGATCAGCGACGCCGACAACCCGGCGCAAAGGCCGCGGAAGATGGCGATCTTTTCCGTGGGTGACAGCAAGCTGGGGCGGTACTTCTTCCAGATCAGTTCGGCGGCGACGGAGTCTTTCGCCATGATCGCCGCGAGCATCTCAAAGCCTTCTTCACGCCACAGCATCTCGTTCTTGAAGCTGCTGACGAGATCGAACGCCTGTTCGGTCTGTCCGGCTTTGGCCAACCGACACGCCAGCCGCAATCCCCAGAGCAACGGCCAGTCGGTGTCTTCGGTCGAGGCTTTCTCGCCCTCGGCTTTCGCCGGTTGATAGGTTTCGAGCTTTTGGGCAAGGCTGTTGACATTCACGTCTTTCAATTGGACCGCTTCTGCTGTCTCGCGTTGCAGCGCGTCGCGAGCGTCCGTCAGTTCACCGGTCGTGACAGCATTTTCGCACTGCCGAGCTTGCTCGATCTCACCCGCGGTGCGCAGCCGTTGGCCGAGCCGCACGGACAAGTTGGTCTTGAGAAAATCCTCGCGAGCTTCCGGCGGAGTGCTGTCTACCGAGTGTGCGGTCGCTTCTTTCCAGACGGCATCGAGCAGCGGCCAATCAACCGCCACCTTCAGCAATTCCGTTTGCAGTGCGAACCGCGCGTTCGCGGCATCGAACATCAAGCGGCACTTCGCGCGATAGGTTGTCAGCGACTGCACGACCTTGTCGTCAGTTTTCAAGTTGAGCGCGGTCTTCAACTGCGCCTTGACGGCATTGACGTCGCGTGAGGTCGCCTCGAACAGCCGGCTCGCCACGAATGGACCGGGCGCGTGCCCGCGCAGATGTTGCATCGCGGCGGACAGCGATTCTGTCGCCGGCTGCGTTTGGCCGAGAAGTGTTTGTGCGCGAGCGACTTCCGCTGCCGCGACCGCGTTCAACTTCGGTGCGACCGCATCGGCGAGGTTCAACTTCAGAATCTCCTTCATTTCGGGAATTTCAAAATTCTGTGGAAGTGGAATCGAGGTCATCGCTGTCGCCGCGTTCGCAATCGCGCGATTCGCAGCCTCTTTTTGTTTGATCGTCAAGCGGCCGACGGCGACTCGCGCCCAAACACGAGCCTGAGTGGCGGGTGATTCGTCGCGTACCGCGGCAGTGATCATGTCGTCATTGCTCGGCACGGCCGGGTTCGGCGAGGCAACCACGGCATCTCCCCAGGCCGCCCAGCATTCGGCTTTGGTCTCTGCGTCCGGGGCGAGTTTCAGCCAGTCTACCCCCTTGTCCGCATGGCCGCGCAGGACCAACGTGATCGTCGTCACAACCCATTGCGGCGATTTCCATGGGATGATCGGCAGCGACGCCGACGCCTCGTCCAAATCGAACGAGCGAGTCAATCGTGCTCGTCGGGAAAGGGCGGCCAATGATCCGCTTGAGCCCGACGGCAGCATATTCTCTCTTTTCATTTGGCCTTGCGCGTCCGCGGCGCGTCCGCTAACGAAAAGTGCGGCGGCCAAGTCCGTCGACGCATCGAATGTGTGTCGGCCGAAGGGCAACTCTGGCGCGGCCTTCCAAGCGGCTTCGAGCGCGGCCTTGGCCCCCTCGGTATTGCCCAGCGCCAATTCACGCCAGGCGATCTGTGTCATCGGCGAAACCTGATGGTACGGCAGCTTCGGAGTGAGATTCAGCAACTGATCAATGTTGTCACGAGCGGCTTTGAGATCACCGGCCTCAACGTAAGCCTCTGCGGCCAAGCGCCGGCAGAAATGCTTGCTTCGGTTCTTGTCAGTCACGCGAGCAACTTCCAAGCTGTACGGCAGAATGGCGGCTCGCAATTCTTCGCCACGCGGTTTGGAATTGGTCGCCTTCTTTTTCTCTTCTACTTTTTCCGTAGCTGCATCGGGCACGCTCACTATCGGCGATTGACCACCGGTCTGAGGTACCGCTGGCGGAGGCTTGATCCCGTCCGGCTCATTGAACACGAAGTACCACAGGCTGCCACCGGCCACGGCCAACATGCTGACCGTCGTCAGAATCAGGGCGGGTGATGTTTTCTTCGAAGACGGGGGTGCGGCCGTCGCGATCGGAGTCGCGTGAGTTCGCGGATCTGAGGAAGTGCTCGCACCGCCGTTCTTCGGAGCCGTGAAAATGGGGAGCGCACATTTCTCGTTGCAGCACTTCACTTCTTTGCCGGCCGCATCGTTCGCCGCGAAGCCCGGTGTTTCGCACATCGGGCAGATGAGCCGCACGGTCTTGCCCTTAGCAGGGCGCGGCGACAGCGGAATCGCTCGGCTGTTCGACGCGGCATCGACTCCGAACGGATCGTCGTCGTCTTTGTTCCCAGCAGGTGCGGACTTGGCGGGAGCCGACTTAGCGGTCGGAGCTGCGGCCGTGGCGGCACTCGGCGCGGTTGATCGCTCTTTGGCGGCCGGCTTCGGCGTGGCCTTCGGTGCGAGGGTTTGATTGCCTCCCTTGCCGGTTTTCATATTCGCGCCGCAGAACGGACAGTTTTCGACATCGTCATCCAGGACCGATTGCTTGCATGCGAGACAGGTCGGAAACATGGAAACTCAATTCCGTTTTTAGAAGTGATTGGAGCCGCCATCCGCAGAATACCACGAGTTGACGGAAGTGTCTTGCGAACGCCGGGGCGGCATTCCCGTGCTGTGACGCACGCGGCTCGCGTGCGACAGGTTGCGGCCCACGACAAGGCGTTCACAACGGCTTGCGCGCGAGCCGCGTACGCCACATGTCCTCCGTTACCAAGCCGCTTCGTACAGGGCGACGATCTCCTCGGCCGTCGGCACTCGCGGATTGTTTTGCGGGCTGCCAGAGGCGATCGCGTCCCCAGCCATTTTTGTGAGCGACGTTCGGAACCGAGCCTCCTCGACGCCGCGACAGGAGCGTAGCCGAGGCACGTTCAGATCCGAGTTAAGCTGTTGCAATCCTTCGACCAGCGATTCAGCGGCATGCTCGTCCGAAGTCTGGAGCGGACAGCAGCCGAGCAAGCGTGCGATCTTCGCGTAGCGCTCGACGCTCGCTCGCCACGAGAACTGCGTGACCGTCGGCAACAAGACCGCGTTCGACAAGCCGTGCGGCACATGAAACACCGCGCCGATCGGACGGCTCATGCCATGCACCAGGCAGACGCTACTGTTGGCGAACGCCATGCCTCCCTGACACGCCGCCAGCATCATGCCGGCACGAGCGTCGTGGTTGTTCGGTTCGCGAAATGCCGTCCGCAGATGCTTCGCGACGAGTTCGACGCAAGACAGTGCGAGTGGATCGGTCATGCCGTTGGCCTTGCGGGAAACATACGCCTCGATGCCATGTGTCAAAGTGTCGACACCCACCGCCGCTGTCAGGGCAGCGGGCATCGAAAGCGTCAACTCGTAATCCACCAGCGCGGCTATTGGTACCAAATGGACGCTCAAAATCATCATCTTCACATCCCGTGCGGTGTCCGTGATGACCGCGACTTTGGTGGCTTCGCTGCCGGTACCTGCCGTCGTCGGAATCGCGATCAGTGGAGCACCCGCTCTCGGAATCTTGTGATAGCCGGCGTACTGACTGAGCGGCGGCGAGTTGGACGTCAGCACGCTGATGGCTTTGCCCGCATCGATGGGTGATCCGCCACCGACGGCGACGACCGCTTGGCAGCCATTCGCGCGATACAGAGCCAGCCCGTCAGTCACGTTGAGATCGGTTGGGTCTGGCTGGACGCCGTCGAAGATCGTGACCGAGATGCCCGCGTCATCGAGCAACGCCGCGATCTCGCGCGCCGGTCCAAGCTGCATCATGCCGACGTCCGTGACCAGCAGGACTCGCTGAATCAGGAACCGTTGCAGTTGGCTGACGACCTCTCGGCGAGCGCCGCCACCAACGAGGATCGTCGCAGGAACATGGAACGCACCGAACGCTGTCAGCATCGGATTTACCTCGTCAGAAACTTCTTAAATGAATCGTAGCCACGTTCAACAGAATGAGTGGAACGCTGGGCATATTCCACGTTTTGGCGAACGTGGCTACCAACCTTGCGTGCGTCGATACGCATTATCCCATCGCGACAGCACAATCTTTTGCCGGGTGTAGAACATCACTCCTTCGATTCCCTGCACATGCAGATCGCCGAAGAACGAGCGATTCCAACCGGAGAACGCAAACGCTGCCATCGGGGCCGGCACGCCGACGTTCACGCCGACCATGCCGCATTGCACTTCGCGAGCGAACTGCCGAGCCGCTCCGCCGCTGTTGGTGAAGATCACCGCGCCGTTTCCGTACGGATTCCGATTCGTCCAGGCGATCGCTTCGTCGAGATCACGCGGTCGCAGCATCGTCAGAACTGGTCCGAAAATCTCCTCGCGAGCGATGTGCATGTCGGGGCTGGCTTGGTCGAACAGTGTCGGCGAAACAAAAAAACCACGGCTCTGACTCCCGTGCTGGCTGCCACGAACCAGATCGGCTCCTTCGGCGACGCCCAATTCGATGGATCGCAGGATTCGTTCGCGTGAGGCGGAGTCGATCACTGGCCCCATGTCCGCTGTGGGGTTCGCCGAGGTGTCGCCGATCACCAACTTGTCGATCGCGGCAGCAATCTGATCGCGCACTTGCGGAGCCGCATCGCCGACACCCATCAAGATCGAGCCAGCCATGCACCGCTGTCCCGCGCAGCCGAAGGCCGCACCCATGATTGCGCGAGTCGTCGCGGTTGGATCGGCATCGCGCATGACGATCATCACGTTTTTCGCGCCGCCCGCCGCTTGCACTCGTTTGCCATGTCGGCAGCCGGTGACGTAGACGTGCTCAGCGACGCGCGTCGATCCGACGAAGCTGACCGCCGCGATGCCAGGATTTTCGAGCAACGCATCAACCGCCTCGCGCCCGCCATGCACGATGTTCAACACGCCCGGCGGCAGTCCAGCTTCGAGTGCCAGTTCCGCCAAGCGGACAGCGGTCAGCGGGACTTTCTCGCTGGGCTTCAGAATGAATGTGTTGCCGCAGGCGATCGCTATCGGAAACATCCACAGCGGGACCATCGCCGGAAAGTTGAACGGTGTGATGCCGGCACAGACGCCGATCGGTTCACGCATGGTCACGCCGTCGATGCCGTCCGCGACCTGTGGCAGAGTTTCCCCTTTGCAGAGGTGCGAGATTCCGCAGGCGAAATCGACGACTTCGATGCCACGCCGCACGTCGCCGCGGGCTTCTTCCAGCGTTTTGCCGTTCTCGCGCGTGATCAACGCGGCGAGTTCCTCGAAGTGCGTTTCGAGCTGCGCCTTGAACGCGAACATCTTCGCCGCTCGCACAGGAGCCGGCGTTCTCGACCAAGTCACGAACGCGGCGGACGCAGCTTGGACGGCGGCCTCGACCTCGGCCGCCCCACACAATGGCACGCGAGCGATCTCTTCGCCACGCGAAGGGTTGAAGACAGCCCCCCATGCCGAAACAGTCGGCTCAATCCACCGCTCTCCAACTAGCACAGGCACACTCATCATTCGGCCCTCATCATTCTGCCAACCGCCCAATTCGATCATACTCCGAGTATTCCTCGAACTCCGCGAAACATCAACGTGGTCGCGAAATGAGATTCCCCTGGGTAGAACGATGCTGGCAGAACGATCGAAACACGGAACGAAGCTGTTGCGTCCATCGTTCTGCCTCCATCATTTTGCCAACTCTCCGAGTGACTCATGAATAGTGCCTATCACTTGCTCGTGCTTTTTGGCAGCTTGGCTCTGCTGATGTTCTTGGTCGTGCGCGGCAAAAGCATATTTGTGGTCGCTCCGCTGTGTGCGTTGGTCGCCGTGACGCTCAGCGGCGAAGACCCGCTGGCGACGATGAACGGAGCCTACATGGCGGGCTTCGCCGACTACGTGCGACGTTTCTTTTTGATCTTCGCGCTCGGAGCGGTCTTCGGGAAATTGATGGAAGATTCCGGAGCCGCGATCACAGTTGCTCACGGAGTCGGCAGGCTGCTCGGCAAACAGCGAGCGTGTTTGGCAGTCGTGCTGGCCTGTGCCTTGCTGACCTACGGCGGAGTGTCGTTGTTCGTCGTCGGATTCTCGGTATATCCGCTCGCCGTGCAGTTATTTCGAGCGGCGAATCTGCCGAGACGGTTTATCCCCGGGACGATCGCGTTTGGCTCGATCACCTTCACGATGACGTCGGCCGGATCTCCAGAGATTCAAAATCTGATCCCGATTCAATATCTGGTCGAAGCGGCCGGCCAGTCGCTGACGGACGCTCGAGCCGGCTGGCCTGTCAGCATTTTCGTGGCCACGTTCATGTTTGTGGTCGGGCAGTGGTATCTCGACCGAGTAATTCGCCGCGCGCTCGCCGATGGCGAGCATTTTGAAGCTCGCGACGGCGATCACGTCGCGGTGCAGGCCGGCTCGAATGCGCCGACTTTCATTGCGGCGATGACTCCACTGGCGGTGACGTTGCTGGTTCTGAATCTGTTGCCGTGGCTGTGTCGGTCAATGGCGGATTGGTTTGTTTCGCCGGTGACCTGGCCGAAGTTGTCTGCCGTGCTGAGCAAGTTTCCGGAAGACGCGACGCTGGCAATCTTTCTCGGAGTGATGTCGGGAGTCGTGGTCATGCGGCGACAGCGGATCAACGTGTGGCAGTGCTTCGGCGATGGCTTCGTCAACGGATTACTGGCCGTCGGATCGACGAGCGCGGTGGTCGGCTTCGGCTCGGCGGTCAAAGACTTGCCGTCGTTTCAGATCGTCGTCGATTGGGTGACTAATCTGCCGGGTGACCCGCTGATCGGAGCGGCGATTGCCGTGGCGGTGATCGCCGGCATCGCCGGTTCTGCGTCGGGAGGACAAGGGATCGCGCTGCCGATTCTCAAACCGATTTTCATCGACCAATTACACGTCGCGCCGCGAGCGTTGCACCGCGTGGTCTCGATCGCCTCCGGCAGTTTGGATTCGCTGCCGGCCAATGGGTACCTCGTCATGCTGATTCGCAATATCTGCGGCGAGACTCACGCTCGTGCCTACGGGCCGATCTTCGTGACGACCGTGCTGCTGCCGGCCGCAGGCACCGCGCTGGCTATCGCGCTGTTCAAGTGGTTTCCGTCCTGGCAGATGATGTGAGTCGTACCGCAGACCAGCGCGACGCACGAGTAACTGTTGTTGCTGCGGTTGACCACTCGCTGGCGTGTCGTGCTGGTCTGCTAAGTCTCCGGACAATCCCACACCGTTCCGTAGGCTCCTTCTCGTTCAAAGTGGTCGAGCAAACGGCGATAGAACTCGTGGTTGGCGAGCGTGCTACTGTCGCCGATGACAATCAGTTTGCGGCGTGCTCGCGTCAGTGCGACGTTCGTTCGCCGCGTGTCCGCCAGGAAGCCGACTTCGCCGGTCGTGTTCGATCGCACGAGCGAAATGACGACCGCTTCCTTCTCGCGACCCTGGAAACCGTCGACGGTGTCGATCTCGATCACCGCGTTGCCGATCAGCGTTCGCAGCAGACGAGCCTGAGCCGCATACGGAGTGATGACCGCGATCTCGGAGGGAGCGACTCCTGCCGCGAGTAGTTCGTGAACTTTCCGAACGACGACGTCGGCTTCGCCGGGATTGTTGCGACTGGAGCCTTCGGACTCCGCCTGCTCCACGCAATCTGATCCGGCGGTGTCGATGAACTGCATCGCCGTTTGAGTCAGCAGTCCGGGCACAACGTGTGGGAGATCGGCCAAGAGATGTTCGCGCACGGCTTCGGCGGCGATCAGCGAGGAGTCGTAAAACTCCGCCGATGAGAACCGCATGATCTGTTCGTGCATTCGGTACTGCGTCGTGAGCTGCCGTGAAATCATTTCGCCCCATTGCGTGACGAGTCGCTGCATCAGGCTGAGATCGAAGTCCAGCCGCTGTGCCTCGCTCGACAAGATCGTCGGCGGCAACTGGCAATGATCCCCCGCAAGCACGAGCCGCTTGGCTCGCAGCAGCGGAATCCAACAGGCCGGCTCGGTCGTTTGAGCTGCCTCGTCGATCACCGCCAAGTCGAACTGCAAGTCGCCGAGCAGTTCGTCATCGAGTCCGGTCAGCGTCGCGCACACAACCGTCGCCGAATCGAGCAAGTGCGCGACGAGCCGTTCTTCCATCTTTCGGGCGTCGGCTAGCAACCGCTTCGCCTCGTCGCGTTGTTCGCGCCGCGCTCCGCGTTCCGGAGCGGTTCGCGTGAACTTGCTCGCCTGCCGCCGCAGCGCCCAGGCCTGCTTGGTCCACTCGCGAGCCAACTTCAAATCGGGATGCGCCGCGACTTGCAAGTCGAGGGTGTGCTCACGCAGTTCGGGCAACACGCGAGCGGGATGTCCAATTCGGATCGCTCTTTCGCCAGCAGCCAGCAATCGCTCCAGCAAATTGTCGACCGCCAGATTGCTGGGAGCACACGCCAACACACGCTCGCCGCGCCGTACCGCCTGTCGTATGAGTTCCACAACCGCCGTCGTCTTCCCGGTCCCCGGCGGACCATGAATGATCGCGACCTCTTTTGCCGCCAGAGCATGAGCGACTGCCGCCCGCTGCGATTCATCAAGCGGCCAATCCGTCCCTCGTTCTTCGGCGATCAAACCGCTGCCCGGCGAGAATTCAGGCGACTCTTCGCCGAGCAGCTTGCGTTTCAAGGCCGCGAGTCGCCCACTGTCCGCCGACGCGACTTGCTGGAGCGCGGCTCGCTGACGTTCGCGCGAGATTTCATCCGACGCCAAGTCCAATCGAAACGTCGGCCGATCGGCCGTCGGTTCCGGTGACTGAGCCAACACGACGGTGATCGTCTCTCGATTCCGATCAGTCACGACGCCGCGCCATGCACCACTTTCGGTGAACTGTTCTTCGGACAGCACGACCGGAGTGCCGGAATTCAACTTCGCCCACGGCAACGCCGCGCGCCGATCCCGTTTGCCGAGCGTGACTACCGCTCGACCACCCAATCCCGATTCTTCCTCGCGAATCGTCAGTCCAACGAGACAGACACCGGATCGCTCGGCCGCGTCGCCGCTGGCACGCTGAGACCGCTTCACGATCTCCGCCGCTTCTGCCTCCGCTTCGAGTTCCAGGCAGCGCAGCAACCGTTGGAAATGATCAAGTGGCATTTGGTGTTGGACTTCTGATACCAGCACGACACGCCAGCGAGTGATCAACGGCATCGAAGACAACCACTCGCGGAGGCGTCGTGCTGGTGTCCCTGATTACGTCTTGGCTGGGACCAACGGAGCATCCACCGGCGTCAGCCACTCTTGCAACGATCGGACTTTGACGGTGGGATTCTGATCGAGCGCTTCGATCGCTTGCACGACGGCGAGGCAGCCGGGGACGGTGGTGACGCAGGAAATTCCGTGCATCACGGATGCCGCGCGAATCTTCCCTTCGTCCGTGCGAGCACCTTTGCCAGACGGAGTGTTGAAGATGAGTTGAACGTCGTCGTTGGCCATGAAGTCGAGCAGATTCGGCCGGCCATCTTGCAGCTTCTTGACGGTTGTCACTGGCAGCCCGGCATCGGCGAGGACTCGCGCGGTACCGCTGGTCGCGAGGATCTTGAAGCCGAGTTTTTGCAAACGGCGAATCGGCTCGATTATCAGTTGCTTGTGGCGGCCAGCCATGCTGATGAACACCGTGCCGGATTTCGGCAGCTTGGCTCCTGCTCCGATTTGGCTCTTGGCGAACGCCATCGAGAAGTCGTGGTCCACTCCCATGACCTCGCCGGTGCTGCGCATCTCCGGGCCGAGGATAATGTCCACACCTTGGAAGCGGTTGAATGGGAAGACGCTCTCTTTGACCGCCGTGTAGGTTGGCCAAATTTCTTCAGTGACCCCTTGATCGCGGAGGCTGACGCCGGCCATAACTTTCGCAGCGATCTTCGCCAGCGGTCGGCCGGTTGCCTTGCTGACGAACGGCGACGTGCGGCTGGCTCGCGGGTTGACTTCGAGAACGTAGACGATGTGGTGGCCGTCCTCTTCTTTGACGGCGAACTGAATATTCATCAGCCCACGGACCTGCAACGCTCGCGCGAGCTTGTGGGTTGCTTCACGGATTTCCTCAATGACTGTGTTCGGCAGCGAGTTCGGCGGCAGGGCACAGGCCGAGTCGCCCGAATGCACGCCGGCCTCTTCGACGTGTTCCATGATGCCGCCGAGAACAACATCGTTCCAATCAGCGAGTGCATCGACATCGACCTCGGTCGCGTCTTCCAAAAACTTGTCGATCAGAACCGGGCGGCCTTGCGAGGCTTCGACGGCCGCGCTCATGTACTTCACGAGCTGGGCTTCGTCGTAGCAAATCTCCATCGCGCGCCCGCCGAGCACAAAGCTCGGCCGGATGAGCACCGGATATCCGATTCGCTCTGCGGCATGACGCGCGCCGGTGATGTCGGTGGCCGTGTCGTTCGGCGGCTGATGCAGGCCGAGTTGATCGAGGATGACTTGGAATCGCTTGCGGTCCTCGGCCGCGTCGATCATGTCCGGCGACGTGCCGATGATCTTCACTCCGGCCGCCTCCAGCCCCTTCGCCAAGTTGAGCGGCGTCTGTCCGCCGAACTGCACGATCACGCCGTCGGGATTCATGCGGTCGCAGATGTTGAGCACGTCTTCGGTCGTCAGCGGCTCGAAGAACAGCAGATCCGACGTGTCGTAGTCCGTGCTGACGGTCTCCGGGTTCGAGTTGACCATGATCGACTCGATGCCGAGTTCCCGCAGCGCGAAGCTGGCATGACAGCAGCAGTAGTCGAATTCGATCCCTTGGCCGATGCGATTCGGGCCGCCGCCGAGAATCATGATCCGCTTCTTGCCCGGCTGCTTCGCGGGCGTTTCGTCTTCGGACTCGTAGGTTGAGTAGTAATACGGTGTGAACGCGGGGAATTCGGCGGCACAGGTATCGACCTGCTTGAACGTCGCTTCGATGCCGAGCTTCTTGCGATAGCGGCGAACGACCATTTCCGCGACGTCCCACCAGCCGGCGAGTTGCTGATCCGAGAAGCCCGCTTGCTTGGCCTTCCAGACCAGCGCTGCGTCGGCCGCTTCGAGTCGCGCGACGGCACGAATCTCGGTCTCGATTTCGAGCAACTCGCGGATGTGATTCAAGAACCACGGGTCGATGCGTGTCAGCTCAAAAATCTGCTGGACCGACATCCCGGCCTTGAAGGCGTAGCGGATGAAGTAAATTCGCTCGGCGTTCGGCCGCGACAGCATCGACTCGATCTGATCGATGCTCGGCTGCTGGTCGGTGCCCCACAGATCCTTCTTGCCACCGCCGAGTCCGAAGTGTCCGGTCTCCAAACCGCGCAGCGCTTTTTGCAGCGACTCTTTGAACGTCCGGCCGATGGCCATGGTCTCGCCGACCGACTTCATTTGGATGGTCAGCGTCGAGTCGGCATCCGGGAATTTCTCGAACGCCCAGCGCGGGATTTTCGTGACGACGTAGTCGATGGTCGGCTCGAAGCAGGCCAGCGTTTCACGCGTGATGTCGTTCTGAATTTCGTCAAGCCGATACCCGACCGCCAACTTCGCGGCGATCTTCGCGATCGGGAACCCGGTCGCCTTCGAGGCGAGCGCCGATGAACGCGAGACGCGCGGATTCATCTCAATGATGATCATGCGGCCGGTGACGGGGTTGATTGCGAATTGGACGTTGGAGCCGCCAGTCTCGACGCCGATTTCACGCATGCAGGCGATCGTCGCGTCGCGCATTCGCTGATATTCCTTGTCGGTCAGTGTCTGCGCCGGAGCGACCGTGATCGAGTCACCGGTGTGGACTCCCATCGGGTCGAAGTTCTCGATCGAGCAGATGATGACGACGTTGTCGGCCACGTCGCGCATCACTTCCATCTCGTACTCTTTCCAACCGATGACCGATTCCTCGACGAGGACTTCGGTGACGGGAGAGAGAGCGAGTCCCTTGCGGACTTTGTCTTCGTACTCGTCCCGGTTGTACGCAATGCCGCCGCCGGTGCCGCCGAGCGTGAAGCTGGCTCGAATGATCGCCGGCAGTCCAACCAATTTGAGTGCCTCGCGAGCCTCGTCCATGTCGTGGACGACCGCCGATTGCGGCACGTCGAGTCCAATCTTGAGCATCGCCTGCTTGAAGGCGTCCCGCTCTTCAGCCTTCTTGATGACGTCGGCCTTCGCGCCGATCAACTCGCAGCCGAATTGCTGAAGCACTCCGCGGCGATGCAATTCCATCGCCGTGTTGAGTCCCGTCTGTCCGCCGAGCGTCGGCAGCACGGCGTCAGGACGTTCTTTTTCGATGATCTTGGCGACGTACTCCCAGGTGATCGGCTCGACGTAGGTCCGGTCGGCGGTCTCCGGGTCGGTCATAATGGTGGCCGGGTTCGAGTTGACCAGCACAACTTCATAGCCCTCTTCACGCAGAGCCTTGCAAGCCTGCGTCCCCGAATAATCAAACTCACACGCCTGCCCGATGACGATCGGACCGGATCCGATGATCAGAATCTTGTGAATGTCATTTCGTCGCGGCACGGAGACGTCCTCAGTTTGTCTGGACGAACCTGGAAAAAGTTCCTTAGGCGCAAAATGTCGCGCGCAAATTCCCACAACGGTAACGGCTGGCTGCGGAGTTTCAAGCAAGCCGCAGGAGTTTGTTGATTTCACCGGCCTCGTTCCCTAAACCGGCTTGGTCATTCTACAATCTATTACGATCGGCCGTTGGACGGTGCGTCTCATCCGCGAATCACAAAGGTGTCGTTGCCAAGATGTCTGCTCCGCAAATGGCTGTGCCTGTCGAAGTGACTTGTGCTCAAGTGAAGGCTCAGCTGGAGGTCAGCGAACACTTTGTCTTTCTAGATTGCCGTGAGCCGAATGAACATCAGACGGTTTCGATCCGACAGGCAAAACTTCTGCCGATGAGCGAGATTCAAAATCGGCTTGCCGAATTGGAGTCGCATCGCGAAGACGACATCGTCATTCATTGCCATCACGGTGGCCGTAGCTTGCGAGTTGCCAATTGGCTGCGTCAGCAAGGTTTTTCCAAGGCACAAAGTATGGCGGGGGGAATCGACCAATGGGCGGTCGAGATCGATCCCAGCTTGCCGAGGTACTGAAGGAAGTCGGAACTGAGAATCCGCGACGCTGCTTTCCGACTTCCCACTTCCGAACTCTCTGTTCCAAAGCGAGGCTCAATTATGGTGACGCGAATCGTTGGCTCTGTCTGCTTGATCGTCACGCTGTTGCCGACGCTCGGTTGGTCGCAAGCTCCCGCTCCGAACGAATCGCAGATCACCGAGTCTCGACTGAAGGGGGTTGAGTTTCTCAAGTCGAAGCAGCTCGACGAGGGGAGTTGGGAGTTCGCCAGCCACGAGGTGGGGATCACTGCGCTCTGCACACTGGCGTTGCTGGAAAATGGAATTCCGCAGTCGGACCCGGTGATCGACAAGGGGCATCGGTACGTCCGAAAGAATACGAAGGAACTCGGTTCGACGTACGACATCGCGTTGGCGATCGTGCTCTTGTCGCGGTTGGACGAGTACGGCAACAAGCAGATGATTCGCGATCTCGGCGCGCGGCTGATCGCAGGACAGAACGTTGGAGGTGGTTGGAGCTACACGTGCCCGGCCAAGGTAACGTCGTTGAGTTTGACCAATCCCGAATCGCGGTCGAAGGCACCGGAGGGAGTCGGCGACAACAGTTGCACGCAATTCGCGGTGCTCGGTTTGTGGACGGCATCGCGGACCGGGATGGACATCGACCAGCCGATGGCGGCAGTAGCTCGGCGATTCAAGAAGACTCAAAACAGTGATGGCGGCTGGCCGTACACGTCGGCGGTCTCCAACGCGGGAGAAAACAAATCGGCGATGAATCCCTCCGGCTCGGCGATGACGTTCGCGGGTCTGTTCTCGCTGACGGTGGCACGAGCCAACAAGCTCCGCAAGGAACTCGAACAGCGGGAACTCGGCGGTGACGACAAAACTAAACCGGGAACAAGCGGATCCAAGAAATCAACGGCGGGGTCGGCCAAGAAGGGCGAGCCGAAAAAAGAGGACAAACCGGACGATAAGAAAGAAGCCGCTGCGGAACCTAATGAGAAAGCAGATGAAGCGTCCACATTGCTGAAAGATCCAATCTTTGAGAAGGGGCTGGCGAAGGCCGGTGAATTCGTGCAGGGAGGTGATCAATCGCGGTACTTCCTGTGGACGATTGAGCGGCTCGGCGTGTTACTCGGTCTGGAGAAAATCGGTGGCGTCGATTGGTACGCGAAGGGAGCGGACATTCTCGTCAAGTCGCAACAGCCCGATGGCTCGTGGCCCGCCGAGCACAACGACAAGGGACTTTCACAGACGGCGTTCGCGATCTTGTTTCTGCGAAAGGCGAACCTTGGCAGCGACATCTCGCGATTGTTGGAAGGGGAACCAGAGAAGGCTTTCGTGCTCAGTGGCCGAGCGGACAAGCCGCGATTCGCGACGCTCGAAGAGGCGATCAAGGCGGCGATGCCCGGTGAGACTCTGCGAATCGATGGCGATGGGCCGTTCAAAATGCCGCATGTCACTCTCGACAAAAACCTCGCGATTGAAGCGGGGCACGGCTACTTGCCGACCTTCGTCTACGACATTGGATTTGATTCGCGTGGCCTTCGATCTCGTGCAGACAAAGATCCCGAAGCTCGGTACATGCTGAAGACGTCCGGAGCGGTCGTGACGCTCGAAGGATTGAAGTTTGAATTCGATCCACCAGAGGTCGGGTCCACCGTGTCGTGGACTGTACTGCGAGTCGCCGGAGGCTCATTGCGGATGCTGAATTGCTCGATCACCGAGGAGGGCCGCAAGGGCGCCGCGCTGATCGAGATTACCGCCGCAGCGCAGGTTCACTTGAAGAATTGTTTGGTTGGAGGTGGCCGAGCCGCCATTGAGATCGTGGCGAACGGCACTCAAGAGGTCGAGGTCGAGAATTCGCTGTTGTTCAGCGATCAGTGTCTCTCGGTCGTGAAGCACGCTTCGTCAAAAGAGGCGGCCACAAAGTTGACCGTTCGCGGCAGCACGTTACAGGGGACCAACGTCGTTCACGCTCAGTCTGTGGCGACGCCGATTGCGGTCACTGCCGAGAGCTGCCTGATCAAGACCGATGGAATCGGGCAGGCGTTTCTGGTCGCCGACAACTCGAAGAAGGATCGTTCGTGGTCCGGCGGCGGCAACATTTACGCAGTCTCCAAGTGGTTGGGTGCCAGCGGTCGCCCAGTTGCCAGCATCACCGACCCCAAGAGCTTCGCGAAGTTTTTGGGGATCGACGACACCACCTCGTCCGCCAAGAAAATTGTGTTTGAAGGGCAGCGCCAGAACAAAGCGTCGAGCCATCGCATGCGTGCCACGGAATTCGCACTCGGCTCGACGTCCGAACTGGCTCTCTCAGGGACAAAGACAGGGATGCAGTTCCTGATCGTCGGAGCCGGCCGCTCGTTCAGTCGCTATCGCGAAAGCAGCCTCTACACCGATTGGAAGAAGACGCTCGCCGTCGCTCCGTAGTTGACCCATCAGCCGGATCGCGCTAGCGACCGGTTTTCTAGAGTTCCAAACCAACCTGTCGCTAGCGGGATCCGGCTGATGGGCAGAAGCTCACTCGCGACGTATTTGCGTGCTGAACGTGAAGACGGTTCCGGTTGGCGTTGCGAACCGAGCATCTCCGAATAGAGCGATGTGGCCATCGGCCGGCTTCGCGGCGTCGCCGATAAAATGGCCGTTGGACTCCGCGGTCAGCGTCTTCGACTCCCACTTCGACTCTCGAAAATCCTTCGTGCTCGAACTCGCCGTCCAGAAGCGGACGGAAATTGGTTCGGGCTTCGAGGTGATCGTCAGCCGGCAGATTCCATCGCCATCCGAGTGCGTCCAGCCGAGCGTCGGCAGCGGTTGTTTGGCAACGACATGCTCGAAGAACACGGCCAGTGTTGCCAGAGCCGCTTCGCGGCCACCCTGCGAGTTCTTCAGGTTGTGCCCGGCATTCGTCACGTAATGAATGAACTTCGGCCCGGCGAGGTCGTCCCAATAATTATTGAGTGCATCGACTGTCCAATAGCGGTCGTTCGTTCCGTTGATGATCAACTTCGGCAACGTCAACTGCGAGCGGTATGTGTGCGGGTCGAGCCAACTCCACAGCGGGGCGGTTCGATCGTCACGCATCTTTTGGATCAGCCCTTTGCTTTCGTAGTCGACGATCTGCTCGCTGTACTTGCCCCACGTTTCGAGTTGATAGTCCATCTGCTTCTGAAAGTTGAGCGTGTCGATCACGATCGGCGTGATGCCGACAACTCGCTTGTCGGCGACGGCGGACAGCCACGTCGTCCAGCCCCGTTTCGAGGCACCCGTCACGACGAACGACTTGATCGGCGAGTCCCATTTTTGATCGCGCCCGATTTGCTCGACTGCGTCCATGCCGCGCACCGCGCTCTTCACCATCGGAAATAGCAGCGGCCAACTCTTGTCGCCGGTTTCGAGATACCTCAGCAATGTCTCGGTGATGAGGTCATCCTCGACCCGATTGCCGAACAGCGGTTGATTCGGCACCTGATGCAGCATCGCCACGCGAGCACCCGCCAGCGTTGCCAGCATCAACCCCATCTGCTGTTCCTCCGGCTTGGGTTTGTTGAGGTGCCCCCCGCCGGTGATGAACAGCAGCGCGTGCTCGCGATGCCGCAGCTCTTGTGGCTCGTAAATTATGAAGACGTGCTTCCAGACGAGCCCTTGCCATTTCTGAGAGGTCAGCTCAACGTCGTAAATCGTGCCGAGTGCTTGCTCCGACTTACCGATCAACTTCCATCCAAATGAATCGTCCGGCTTGCTGACATAATCTTGCAACGCGGTCGGGATCGCCTCGTCATCCGCGCGAGCGTCAGATGCTCCGGGCATCGCCAACAAGACCGCCACCGCGAACATCCACCCGGCAATGACTCTCGACATGACTGACCTCAAAGAATGGATTTGAGAACTCGGAAAGGGTCGGCAGCGTAACGACCGCATCTCTGTTTTCCGACCAAACGGCTTGAGGCATCGACCGAGTCGTGTCAGAATCCTGTTGTCAGCGCCTGATGGGAGTCCCAGCATTGAACTCGAATGACCTGCCTGCTGAACGATGTTCTTCGCATCTGCTGCGTCGCCGCGAGTTTCTTCGGGCGGGTCTCGCCGGATTCGTATCGTTGTCCTTGCCAGAGTTGCTGCGACAACGGGCGGCTGCTGAATCGAACGGAGCGAAGCGAACTGCGCTGATCCTGGTCTGGCTGCCCGGCGGGCACAGTCACATCGAAACCTACGACCCCAAACCGAAAGCGCCGTCGGAATATCGTGGCCCGTTCAACCCGATCGCGACCAACGTGCCGGGCCTCGACCTCTGCGAGTTGCTGCCGCAGCACGCGAAACTCGCGGATAAGTTTTCGATTCTGCGATCCGTCGTGCATTCGGGATTTTGCCATCAGCAGGGGACGCACCAGTTGTTGACCGGGCATCCGGTGCTCGACCTGAAGCTCAAGCCGGACGACCCGGATGTGTTTTCGATTGCGAATCATCTGCGAGGCAACCCGACGCGTGATCTGCCGAACTACGTCGGAGTGCCGCCGGTGAATTACAGCGGAGCCGCCTACCTCGGCCCCGCGTTCGAGCCGTTCGGCGTCTTCGGCGATCCAAACTTGCCGACGTTCGAGGTGCCGAACATTGGCCTCAAACCGGATGCCGTCGGTCGGCTGCGATCACGCATCGACTTGCGACGTGATTTCGATTCGTTCCGTCGCGAGGTCGATCAACGGCAACTCATGCGGGCGTTCGACACGTTTGAAGAGCGAGCCTGGAATGTGCTCACCGGCAGCGCCACGAAGGCCGCGTTCGACATCGCTCAGGAAGACCCGAAGACGCGCGACCGCTACGGCCGAAACACTTGGGGTCAACGCATGCTGATGTGTCGGCGACTAGTCGAGGCGGGTGTCGATCTCGTCACGACGCAGTGCGACGGCGCGCTGTGCGGCCGAGTCGGCAATTGGGACGATCACGCCGTCAACCACAATTGCTTCGGGGCGATGAAATATCGCTGCCAGTTCTTCGATCAAGGGGTCGCCGCGCTGATCTCCGACTTGCACGAGCGCGGCCTCTCCGACCGCGTGCTGCTGGTCGTCACCGGTGAGTTCGGTCGCACTCCGAAGATCAGCTATCAGCCGAGTACCGGCGAAGGGATCGGCAGCGCCCCCACCGGAACGACTCAACCCGGCCGCGACCACTGGCCCAGCGCGACCAGCATTCTGTTCTCCGGCGGCGGCCTGCAAGGTGGCCAAGTCATCGGCTCAACCGACGCTCGTGGCGAATACGTCACCGAACGTCGATCCACCACCTGGGATTTCCTCGCGACCCTCTACCGCCACCTCGGCATCGACGCCGAAGACGTTCAGCTCCGTAACTTCGCAGGCAGGCCAGTACCGATCCTGCAAGGCGGAAGGGCGATAGCAGAGTTAGCACGCGGCTGAAGCCAGTGTTCTCGAGGAAGTCTTCGGTGCGATCGGGATACGGCTTGCCGGTTTTGACGTCGATGGCGAACGTGTGCGTGACCATTTCCGGATGGATGTCCCAATCGACGGTCATGAATTCGCGGACCAGCTTGAGGCTCTCTTCGAACGACTGCTTCGACCACTCGAGGAGCTTCTGGTCGATGCGGCCGATGCAGGCGGGATAGGGCGCGATGCTGTACTTGCCCTTGATGCCATGCTCGCGCGACCATTCGCCGAACTTGCGGACGAACGTGTCGGGAATCTCTTTGAGGAGCTTGGCCCAGTCCTGGCGATAGCGGTCGGGATAGACCTCGGCGAAGTGCGGGATGCCAAAATACGCGAAGTTTGCCAGGCAGGCCGAATCGTCGATGATGAAACTGATGGGGACTCGGCGACGCGGCGTGACGATCTTCAAAGTGTCGGATTGTATCGGCCGCTCGCCGCGCTCTTGAGCGAAAAGCGGCACGCGGCCGAGAATGGGAGCCGCAGAGGACAGGAGTCCGGCCGTGCCAGCTCGCAAGACATCTCGGCGGGTCAGAGTCGAATCGAGCATGATGAGGCTCCCGAAATGCTTGGCCGATATGGTATCGTGGCCTCGCGATTTTTCAGTTCTGGGAGTCCGACATGCCCTCATTCGACTTAACCGTTACCGAATTTACTCGCCGCGCATTCCTCGGCCGATCGGCGGGCGGGATTGGAAGTTTGGCGCTCGCGTCGATGTTCGCGGATTCGCGAACGGTTCGAGGAGCAGTGGCCGAGCCGAATCAGCAGCCGACGGCCAAGTCGGTGATCTGTCTGTTTCAGCACGGCGGGCCGAGCCAGATGGATTTGTTCGATCCGAAGCCGGCGTTGCAGAAGTATCATGGCAAGCCGTATCCAGCCGGGCAGCTCGAAACGCATTTCGACAAGCAGGTTGGGAACGTGTTGGGGTCACCGTACTTGTTCCGCCAATGCGGCGAGAGCGGCATGGTTCTTTCGGAACTGCTGCCGCACACGGCGCGGATCGCGGACGACATCACGCTGATCCGCTCGATGAGCACCGAGTCGGTCGATCACGAATCGGCATTGCGGCTGATTCACAGCGGCAAGTTTCTGTCAGGGCTACCGACGATCGGAGCCTGGACGATCTACGCTCTCGGCACCGAGAACGAGAACCTGCCGGGATACGTCGTGCTCTCCGACCCGGGCGGCCTGCCGGTCGATGGCGAAAAGAACTGGACGAGCGGTTGGCTGCCGGCGGTCTATCAAGGGACGGTGTTTCGTTCGGGCAAGTCGCCGGTGCTGAATTTGCAAACGCCCGATGGCATCTCGCCGATGGCTCGCAAAAATCAACTGCGGTTCCTCGACGAGTTGAATCGTACGCATCTCAAGCGTCACCCGGAGAACAGCGAGCTCGCCGCGCGCATCGCGAACTTTGAAACCGCTGCGCGGATGCAAGTCGCCGTGCCCGATGTGCTCGACCTTTCGCAAGAGACGCAATCAACGAAGGAGATGTACGGCATCGGACAACCGGCGACCGACGAGTACGGTACACGCTGCCTGATCGCTCGGCGGCTGATCGAACGCGGTGTGCGCTACGTGCAACTCTTCATGGCCGGCCAGCCTTGGGACACACACAGCAAGAACGCCGAGAGCTTGAAAGGTCTGACCGCTCGCACCGATCAGCCGAGCGCCGCGCTGGTGCAAGATCTGAAGCAGCGCGGATTGCTCGACGAGACAATCGTGATGTGGACCGGCGAGTTCGGACGCTTGCCAGTCTCACAAGGCCCCGACGGTCGCGATCACAACCGCCGTGCGTTTTCGTTGTGGCTGGCTGGCGGAGGCTTCAAAGCCGGCTACGTCCACGGAGCGACCGACGATTTCAGCTACGAATCGGTCGAGAAGGTCGTCAACGTGCATGACCTGCACGCGACGCTTCTGCAGCAGCTCGGTCTCGAACACGAATCATTGACGTATCCGCACGAGGGTCGCGATGCGAGCCTGACGGATGCCGAAGTGACACACGCGAAGATCGTGAGCGAGTTGCTGGCGTGACAGAGTGAGGAACCGGTTACCGAGTTTCGTGCCTTCCCTCAGCAGGCATAAGCCGACGTACTGGTTCCGGATCCCGACGGTGTCTTGCCGGTGAATCGTTGGCGAGCACAACCTGCGGCTCCGATGTAGCCGGCGTCGTTGCCAAGGCTGGCGTAGTCGATTCGAGTTTTTGAGGCTGGGATTGGGAACGCGCGGGCGTGGACTTCGTCTTTGACGCGTTGCAGGAACCGGCGGCCGACGATGTTGTCGTGGCGGCCGAAGGTCATGGCTCCGCCGATCAGGATCATGCGGGGATCGATGGTGTGCATGAT
>CAMDRI010000050.1 GCA_945906725.1 Candidatus Kuenenia stuttgartensis
CGCTGGCGAGGGGTGTTCCTCGCGACCCCTCGCCAGCGCGTCGGGCTAGGAAAGCCGCGCCGGTGAGGGATTCAATAAACAAAAAAACCCTGAGCCTCCATTGGAGGCTCAGGGTGTATTCGCACGGTCAAAAGCGACAACGACACCAAAGCCCCCGCGTCAACGCAGGAGAAGGCTAAGGGCCAGCAGTCGCAAAGAAGATCGCATGACGATTCCTATCGGAAGGTGGGCGGCAATCTATCCAGCGAGATTCGCCACGGTCAAGCCGCAACCAATTAGAACGGACACTAACGTCCGTTCTTCCGAAGGACCGACCGGACGTGGGCGTCCGGTCGACTCAGCACTATTGCACGGCTGCGTCGTCCACACCCGCTCGCAACTTCTCGCGTTCGAGCTTGTACTCTTCGAGGGCCTGGACCTGATTGCTCAGCTTGAATTCGGG
Source organism: Candidatus Kuenenia stuttgartensis (assembly GCA_945906725.1). Taxonomy (GTDB): domain Bacteria; phylum Planctomycetota; class Planctomycetia; order Planctomycetales; family Planctomycetaceae; genus SXKJ01. The sequence goes on from CAMDRI010000050.1 coordinate 443, forward strand.
GCCGGCCGGGTAGTACTGGACGTCGTCCTTCAGATAGTACGAGGACGGTAGTGTTTGCCCGCCGACGGTGGTTTGGCAGCCGGTCGCGGCCAGCATCAAGGGGCACAGCAACGCGATCGTCACGCTCGCCGAGATTCCGTTCCACCGCATGATTCGAGCCTCTCACCAAGTCCATTTGGTCCGATACACACCTTTCGTTATCGGCCGCTACGACCGGAATCTTTGGAAAAGTTTGCCAAGATTCGCAGGGGGACATGCTGCGAGGCGGCAGAATTCGCCGAAGTCTGTGGCGGGTTGGCGCGTTTGAGAGTCTGAGTGTGGTCAGACTGCCGATCACCGGCACTCTCACACTCTCTGACTCTCCATTTCATCGACGAGTTAGCGATCGTCAGAGACCGCCGATTGATCGTTCGGTGATACTTCAGAGGTCAGGCTCTCCGCCGCCTCTTTCGTCCGCTGGTTCTTGACGTAGTGCTGCAAGACTTGGCCGCGATAAGTGCGTAGCGGGCGGACGAGGCGGCGTTCGAGGAGTTGCTTGCGAGCGGTCCACTCGGCGGCGGGCATGATCCCCTCGGCTGCCAGTGAGTCGAGCGTTGTGAACGAGGCTTCGGCGGCAGCGATGCTCCGCTCGATGTCGTTGAGCGCGACTCGTGAGGAGGTCGGCCGGAACTCACCGCGAGCATTCCAGCGGGCCATCATCACTTGCAGTAGTGCATTGAGGTGATCGAATCGCTCGGTCTTGTCGGCAAACGCGGCCGTGGTCGAGTTTGCGAATTGCAGCGCGTCGGCGACGTTGCGAATCGAACGGTCGGCCGGTGTTGAGAAGTAGATCGCGGCGAGTCGGTGACGCAACTCGGTGGTGGGATCACGATCGGAGCAGCGGGACGACAGTTCGACGACCTCTTGATGCAGGAACGGTGTGACGAGCGGATCGAACGGGGACTCGAAGTGGCGCAGTCGTTCGAGATCCGCTTCGGTCAGTTGTGGTTTCTTCGCCAGTTCACCGATCGTGCGAAAGTACCGCAGCCGACGATCGTCATCGGGGTGCAGGCCGGACTCGGTCTTCGCATGGCTGACTTGCTGAATCATCGCCCGCGTGGAGCCAGTCATGTGGTCTTTGACTTGTTTACGATAGGCCCAGAATTCGTCCTGATGTCGGCGGATGATGGCTCGAGAGAGTTCCCATTCGCTCAACCGAGCCGCGATGTCGGCGTTCTGCGCCTCGTCGCCGCCCCAGGCCAGCAGGAAGCGACTGTGTTTGGCCAGCTCGGCCTGGACTTGTTGCTGCTTGTTCTCCCAACGCATGACTTCGGTCGGCAGATGGAATGGCCACGTCGAACGGGACGCGACATTCACGATGCCGCCCGGTTGACTCACGAGTTGTTCGATCGCCTCGGCATTGAGCATCGACAATCGCAACGGAGCACACCAATCCCAACCGGCCGATGCCAGTAACTTCCGCACGTGCGGACGTTGCCAGCGTGCGACGAATCCTTCGCGAGCGAACCCGCGTTCGCTTTGTGTGCCCAGAAACAACAATTCGCCCGGTGCGATTTCGACCGCCGCGACCTCGCGAAATGACGCCGACATCGTCGCTGCCAAACCACGAATCGAGCTGGGACCGAGGTCGATGTGCTGAAGTCGGATCGCGAACAAGCCATCCTCGTTGAGACATCGAGCGGCCGATCGTAACGACTCAACCGTGAATGCATTGGCGGCCTGCGGCAACGAAGGTTGATCGGTCGAGGCGACGATGACATCAAATTTTTCATTGATCGTACGAATCGCCAGAGCCGGATCGCAGACGCGCGTTTCCAGCCGATCATCGCTCATCGATGCGGCGTTGTCTCCGTGTGACGTCAGAGATCGGCACATTGCAGTGACGCCGCGATCTGCCTCGATGCAGACGATTCGTTGCACGGGAAACGCCGTTGTCGCGGCAAGCGGTTCACCGGCTCGCAGACCGAGCAGCAGGATACTTTGCGGCCGCTCATGAGTCACCAGCGGCAGCACAATCGGCAGCATGTCCGGCAAGTAACGCGGTGCGAGGTTCGCGTTCGTGGCCAGCGTCCCTTTTGGGATTCCGTTTTCACGCAGCAAGAATCGCGAGCCGGAAAACGTCCAGGCGGTCAGCGTTCCGCGATCTCCTTCCACGACGATCGCCGCGCGACCTTCGTCCAAAACCGAAAGCTGTTCCCAGGGTGTCGTCCCTCGCGAAGCGATGAAGACTCCCGAATCGAACAACACCTTCGCCGCCAATGTAGGCTGATAGCGCACCCAAGCCGGTGCGGACAGACTGACGAGTGCTAGCGCCGCGACAAAGCAGTATCGGAGCGTAGGTTGGGCACTCTTGCCCGACCCCGGACGGGCAAGAGTGCCCATCCTACGAAGCGCATCCGCCACCGCGAGCAGCAACATGGTCGTCGCGATGAAGGAAGAGTTCCAGACGCCAATCGACGGCAATAGCCACATTGCCAACGTCGCGGAACTAATCCCGGTTGCGACTCCCACGACGGAGCCGCGTCGGCCAATCAAGGCTCCACAGTTCAGAGCGATTGGCCCTAGTACGATCGCAGTCATTGTCAGTCGCAATGACTGCAACAACCAGACTTGCGAGATCGTCGAGTTCTCCCACAACGCCAGGCGAATTCCGAGCGGGAACGCGGCCAGGCACAGCCATGTCCAGCACGACAGTCCCAACCCACTGGCAATCAAACTGCGCTGCCGGCTGTCATCGGACAGCCATCGACCAATCGCGATTCCCGCAATGAGCACTGACAATTCCAACGTCATCAACGCGAACGAATCAGGCATGAGTTGCCGACAGAGTCGCTGGCCAATCACCCACAGAATTCCCGCCGAGATCAATGCGACGACGTGGGGCACGTTTCCAACGTGCCCATTCAAAATTACGGTTGGCGAAGAAAGCACGTTGGAAACGTGCCTCACGTTGCGAGACCAACTGACGATCGCGGTTAAGAAGACAATCAATCCGCAAATGGAGGAAACCAATCCACAGCCATGCGGGCTGATGAATGTCGCCAAGCCCACTCCACCGACGACGGCTGACGCCGCAAATGAGATTCCGAATGACGTCTCTCGTCCCGACGAACTCAGTCCCAGGGCACAGAGCAGCGGAACTCCCAACGCCGCGAGAGCGACCAACGTCAAACAGACACATTGCCAAACTGCGGAGGTGGAGAAATCCAATCCCGAGGCCTCGATCAGCCTCCACGCGATTCCGATGAGGCTCGGCAACACGACCAGCCATGCTGAGAGCGCGAATAGTCGGGTGGCCTGAGGCAATAATCCGAATCGCCACCGAGTCGGCATCACGGCATTCGCGAAGACGGCCAAGAGCAACGTCACTGACAAAGCCGTTTGAGCGGGCAGCGACGTACCCGCATTGAGCCAAAATTGGCAAACGGCGCTGACCAGCGCGAGTCCGCTCACGCCACCAATGATTCCATTCCACCAACGCGAATTCTGCATGGGCATCCTTGCCGTTCGTAGGATGGTCCCGCCTTTGGCGGATTGCCCATCCTCCCGCTTCATTTGGGGCGGGCAAGAGTGCCCATCCTCCACTGTGACAGGGGCTTGTACCGCATCTCCAAATCAACCGACAAGCCGATTCTTGGCGAACGGATCGACGCCCGTTACTCTGCCGAACCGCTCGGCGGTCGGTCGCGACTGTTGGGCGGAAAAGCTTCGAAGTTCCATCACACCTCAGCAGAGCATCGCATGGCCGCCAGCAGTTATTTCCCGAAGGTTCCCGCCAAGATCCCATTCGACCCGAAGGCCAAAAAGGGAGCCTTGGCGTTCAAGCATTACCAGGCGGACAAGGTCGTCGAAGGCCGGTCGATGCGCAACTGGCTGCGGTTCGCTGTCTGCTACTGGCACACGTTCCGAGGGACCGGGTCGGACCCGTTCGGCCCCGGCACGATGCAGCGCCCGTGGGATGACGGCAGTGACTCATTGAACAACGCCTTGAAGCGAGTCGATGTCGCGTTCGAGTTCATCTCGAAGCTCGGCGCGCCGTACTACTGCTTCCACGACCGCGACGTCGCCCCGGAAGGAGCGAACCTCGCCAAGAGCAACAAGAACCTCGACGCGGTCGCCGAGAAGCTCAAAGAATCGCAAGCCAAGACCGGCATCAAGCTGCTCTGGGGCACGGCCAACTTGTTCTCGAACCCGCGCTTCATGCACGGAGCGGCGACAAGTTGCAACGCGGACGTCTTCGCCTACGCAGCGGCTCAGGTGAAGAAAGCGATTGAAGTCACGAACGACCTCGGCGGCGAGAACTACGTCTTCTGGGGTGGCCGCGAAGGCTACATGAACCTGTTCAACACCGACATGAAACGGGAACTGGATCATCTCGCCAAGTTCATGCACATGGCTCACGATCACGCCCAGAAGATCGGCTTCAAAGGACAATTCCTGTTCGAGCCGAAACCGAAGGAACCGACCAAGCATCAATACGACTATGACGCCGCCGCCTGTCTGAATTTCATCCGCGCGAACGACCTCGAAGGGATCGTGAAGCTGAACATCGAGACGAACCACGCGACGCTCGCCGGCCACACGATGATGCACGAATTGGAGTACGCCTCGATTCAAGGAGCACTCGGCAGCATCGACGCGAACACTGGCGACTTGTTGCTAGGCTGGGACACCGACCAATTCCCGACCGACATCTACCTCACAACGCAGTGCATGTTGGTCATCATGAAGCAGGGGGGCCTCGCGCCCGGCGGCGTCAACTTCGACGCCAAGGTCCGCCGCGAATCATTCGAGCCGCTCGATCTGTTTTACGCTCACGTCGGCGGCATGGATGCGTTCGCTCGCGGCCTGAAGATCGCAGCCGCGATTCGCAAGGAGGGCCTTTTGTCCGACCTCGTCAAGCAGCGTTACAGCAGCTACGACGCCGGCATCGGTAAGCAAATCGAAGAAGGCAAAGTCGGCTTCGTTGAGCTGGAAAAATACATGCTCGGCAAAGGCAACCCGGACTCGAACGACTCCGGCCGACAAGAAATGATCGAGAACATCATCAACGAGTATCTGTAACTTTGGAGTGCTCCGGCCCGACGGAGCTTTCTAATTGTCCCACTCAGAAAATCACGATGAAATTTGGGAAAGCTTTGTCAGGCCAAAGCACTCCAGAGGAATACCTCCGTGTCCGGTCCTGATTTTTCCAAAGCTGAACTCATTCCGGTCATCGCGCAAGACATCGCGACGGGCGACGTGTTGATGCTGGCCTACATGAACCAGGCGGCGTACCAAGAGACGCTGCAAACCGGCCGCGTCTGCTATTGGAGCCGCAGTCGTCAGAAGCTCTGGCGTAAAGGGGAAGAGAGCGGCAACGTCCAAGAGCTGAAAGAAATCTACTACGACTGCGACGCCGACACGCTGCTGGTGAAGGTGAACCAAATCGGCAGTGCGGCCTGCCACGAAGGTTACAAAAGCTGCTTCTTCCGCCGCATCGACCCCGCCACCGGAAGTGTCACGGTCATTGGCGACCGAGTCTTCGATCCGAAGGCGGTCTACAAAAAATAGTCGTGGGGCACGTTTTCAACGTGCCTTTCCAGCGATGCAATTCCCAAAGAGAGGCGGGCAGGTTGAAAACCTGCCCCACGAACTCATGCCAGACAACATTCTCAAGCTTGGTATCCCCGCCGGCAGCCTGCAAGAGGCGACCGCTGCGCTGTTTCAGCGAGCGGGGTACAACATCAAGTTTCAATCGCGGAGCTACTACCCGACGATCGACGATCCCGAAATCGAGTGCATGTTGATTCGCGCTCAGGAAATGGCGCGGTACGTCGAAGAGGGTGTCCTTGACGCGGGCATCACTGGGTTTGACTGGATTCAGGAGACGAATGCCGACGTCACCGAAATCTGCGAACTGATGTTTTCCAAAGTCAGTCGCAACCCGGTGCGCTGGGTGCTGTGCGTCCCGAATGACTCGCCGGTGAAGACAGTCAAAGACCTGCAAGGCAAACGGATCGCGACGGAAGTGGTCGGCCTGACGACTCGGTATCTCGCGAAGCATGGCGTGACGGCGAAGGTGGAATTCAGTTGGGGCGCGACCGAGGTCAAACCACCGAAGCTGGCCGACGCGATTGTCGAAGTCACCGAGACCGGTAGCTCACTGAGGGCCAACAACTTGCGAATCGTCGAAGAGCTTTTGCAAAGTACGACACGATTCATCGCTAACAAAGCGGCCGCTGCCGACCCGTGGAAGAGAAACAAGATCGACAATATCGCGCTGATGCTCGCCGGCTGCCTGAACGCCGAGGGGAAAGTCGGCCTGATGATGAACGTCCGCCGAGCCGATCTCGAAAAAGTGCTCAAGCAACTCCCGGCGCTGCAAATGCCGACGGTCTCGTCGCTGTCCGATCCCGATTGGGTGGACGTCAACACAATCGTCGATGAGTCGCTAGTCCGTACGATCATCCCGGCTCTCAAGTCGGCTGGTGCTCGTGGAATCGTCGAATACGGCATTAACAAAATCATCGACTGAGTTCGTAGGATGGGCACTCTTGACCGTCCTGTTTTTGAAGGCGACGAGCAAGAGTGCCCGTCCTACACATGAGCGTCACCGTCCTAAAACTTGGTGGCAGCCTGCTCGATCTCGGCGACCTGCCGGATCGGTTGCGGCCGGTACTCAAGATGCTTGGCGGCGACCAACCGCTGCTTGTGTGCGGCGGAAGTGACGCAGCCGATGTCGTGCGGCGCTGGCATGAGACACACGCGCTCGATGAAGAGCAGTCTCATTGGCTGGCGATGGAATCCATCCGGCTGAATCAACGGCTGCTGCTGACACTGATTCCGGACTTGAGACTGGTCTCGAACCGCGCCGCCGCCGAGTCGGCATGGTCGCGAGGCCGAATCCCGCTGCTCGACCTGATGGCTTTCGTCAGCATCGAGGAATCACACGCCGAACGAGGCACGTCACTGCCTCACACTTGGGACGTCACCAGTGATTCGCTCGCGGCTTGGGTCGCGATCCGCTGGCCTGCAAGTCGGTTTGTGTTACTGAAGTCGGCCGAGTTACCGCCGCTTAAAAATCTTACACAGTTGGCGAACTCCCAATTGATTGATCGACACTTCCCACAACTCGCATCCGCCTTGCCACCGACATTTTGGTGTGCCGTTCGGGAAGATGATTCGTTCGAGCTCCAACCCCTCAGAGAGTGAAGAACCGCGGGACGGCTCAGGGGTTCTTCGGAATGGAGAGTTTCGGGCGATCGGGGCAGGGGTGTTGGAACGGAAGTTTGGCTCCGCGCCACGATCCTTTGGCGTCGTGCTTGAGTTCGGCGTAGCTCTTCGCGAGTTCGACAACCGCATCGTCGCTCTTGTCGACGTCCAGCGCAAGCCAATGTCCTTCGACGCCGGTCTTCGCGACGTGAATGCCAGAGGCGAGTCGTCCGCGATGATCACCTCCTGCGCAGTCCCCCGCGATAAGCGCGGCCATCAAGCGATCGGCGAGACTGCCGGCCGTCTCTTCGTAGGCTTTCGACATCGCGATGACAACTTCGCGACCTGTGAGCGTGTTGCCCTGGCAGCAGTAGAAGCGACCGGTCATCGCTCCCCAGTAGCGACTCGCTTCGGGGGCTTGTGTCGGATTGTGAACCGCGGTTTGGCCCTGCATGTCGATGATCGCCAACTGACGGAGTTCGGGAGACTTGTCATCTTTGAGCAACTCTGCGATCACCGCCTCCGGCCGCTTGCCCGCTTGCAGCAGGTCGAGCGCCGGATCGCCCCACTTCGGGACGTGATGATGCTGAGTGCAAAACGCACCGACGTCGGCTCGAACATACGGCACCACCTTGCCCACCCCCGGATACTTGCTGGCGACCGCCGCTCCGCAGACATGATTCTCCGGATCAACCGCAACAATCGAGAACGTCGCCGTGATCTCCGGCGGAGCAGCATCCAACGATTGGCAGAGCCAAGACGCCAACGCAGCAAAGGTCAACAGCCAGAGTCGATTCATCGTGGGTCTCCTGAGTTGCTGCGCGAAAGGTGTTTCGCACAAGATCATCAACGCAAAAGACGGTGTTGGTCAACGCTGCCGAAAAAACGCTGGAGACTGATGCCATGCTGCAATAAAAATGGATGCGAGTGACGACTAGTTATTACGGCTGCGATTTTCGTAATCAGTCTTCAATCGCCAGCTTGAATTCATCCGAGTTCGCCTTGAGTTCCGGTGCGTACATCGCGAAGGCTTTCGTCGGCAGCGCGCTGAACTTGCCGGGGATTTCGGCCCGTAGGCGGTACGAGAGGCTGTGTTGGCCGCGGGCGAGTGCTCGGACGAAGAACGCAACGCGCTCATCGCGGAATTCGACGTAGGCGTGCATTTCGTTGCCGTTGTAGCCGCTGCGGACTTCGACCGGCTCGAAGCCGCTGGCTTTCGGGTCTTCGAATAGCAGGTACTCGTAGTCGTTCTTACTGTCGATCTCCAATTCGACTTCGACCAAGTCGCCGCTCTTGAGCTTGTCGAGGTTCGCCAGTTCGGTCCGTTCGTACTTCTCGACCTTCTGGCTGACGACTTGGCCACGTGAGCCGGAGACGTTCACTTTCTTCTCGACCGGTATCAGCTTGTAGTACTTGCGGTTCACCTTCACTTCGAGACCCGCTTTCGTGATGAAGTCTTCGAGCGTGAAGTTGGTGAGGTAGGCGTTGAAGTAGAGAGGATTTTCGTTTTTTAATTTTTGATTTTTGATTTTCGATTCGTCGAGCGGTTTCTTTCGGAGTTCGATGACATGCTCGCCCGCAGTCAGCACCTCGCCTTCGATGACGAACTTGTTGTTGAAGCCGAACAGCGTCTCCGGCGTGATCTCGACGGTTTGTTTCACGTCGCCGTCGATTAGGACTTCGACCAGCAAGTTGGGTTTGTCTTCGCCGCTGGCTTTGAGGTACTCGGCCATCGCTTCGATGCAGATCGAGCTGTCGCGGGTGCTGTTCCAGTAGGTTGCGTGCTTGCGGTTATTGAGCAGGTATTTCACCAGCCGCGACGCTCGTTCGTCTTTCGCGTCGACTCGCGAGAGCAGCTTGAGATAGTAGGCGTTGGCTTCGATGTCGCTGCCGTACCAGGACCACCAGTAATTGTTCTCCGGCAGCTTGAGGTACGCGGTTTGGTTCTCGTCGTCCTGGACGAGGAACTGTTCGATGTTCTTCAGGATCATCGCCAGCTTGTCAGCTTGTTTTTGCTTATGCAGAGCGAGGCCAAACAGCGCCTTGGCATAGACTGGCAGGTGCGTGCGGTCTCGGTAGAGGAACTCCAGCATGTCGGCGTCGGCGTGATCGTCATCGACGAGCACCATGTAGATGAAGGCGTCGAGCGCGTCCGCGTGATCCTTCCACGGGTTGACTGGATTCGCTTTCTTTTCGCCGGTGATGAAGTCCTTGCCGGAGTTCTTGAGTCGGCGGACTTCTTCAGCCTGATACCGCTTGAGCCATTCGACGCCTCGTTCCATGACGCCGGGGATGATGGCGACGTCGTTCTCGCGAGCGATCTGCAGGCCGTGAATGACCACGGCGGTCGTGTGCGGGTACGAGTGCTCGCCCCAGCCGGAGAACCAGCCCCAGCCGCCGTCGCTGACTTGCATCTCGGTCAGGCGTTCGAGGCCGCTCTTCACCATCGTGGTGACTTCGGCTTCGTCGAAGACCGGGTTGCGGTCGAAGCGTTTCCAGCCATTTGCGCGTGCGACGTCGTCGCCGATTTCCTGAGCGTTCAAGTTCGTTCGCTTCTGCTGGATCGCCTTCAGGTCGAGGCCCATGTTCCGCAGGATGCGTTGTGTGACGACCGTCGGCAGGAAGCGGTTGAGCGTTTGCTCGGTGCAGCCATGCGGGTAATCGACGAGATATGGCAGCGCATCAACCATCGCCCCGGCCAGCGTCGGCGAGTATCGCACTTCGAGCCGTGTTTGATTGGCTCGGCGTTCTTTCGGGACGTTGATCGTGAGTTTTCCGGTCGTCTTGTCGGGACGGATGACACCCGACCAACTCTCGGTCTTGAGCATCCCGTGAACGTAGACGGGGAACTTCATTTCCATCGCATCGGACTCTTCGTCGGTCCGAGCCGACATGCGAACGACGGCTTCGCCTTCGTCGATGACGGAGACTCGCCAATCGACACGTTCCTCGCCGCCGGCTTTGACTTTGATGCGTTTCGACAAGCGCATCAGCCGGAACGCGCTAGTATCCGGTTTTTCCGATTTTTGCGCGTCAGCCAATTCTGAACCGGACGCTACCGCGTTCCGACTGATTTGCTGCCCGTTCGCGCCGCCAACCGCACGCATCAGCCGGTCGTCGATTTCCAGCACGGCTTCGACCTCTTTGTCGATCTTCAAATAGTTGTGGACGTTGGCCGACAGCACGACTTCGTCCTTCTGCACGAAGAATCGCGGAGCTTGCAGGCGGACGAGCAGATTCTTCGTCGTCGTGATCTCGGCTTCGCCTTGTCCGACGCGCGTGCCGAGTCCCATCGCCCAGCACTTCACTTTCCAGCCGGTGAGTTGTTCGGGCATCGTCAACGCGAATTCGGCAACACCCTCGCTGCTGGTTGTGACAGATGCTGCCCAGAAGGCGGTATCGGCGAAGTTGCTGCGGACGGTTGGCTGCACGGCGTTTGGCAACGGGCCTGCATCTCCGAGTGCCGCACTCTCGGACGGCTCGTCCGGCGCGACGGCATTCTTCTTCGTTGTTTCTCCGCCACCGAACCCTTCGGCTCGCGCGGAGGTCATCTTGCTTCGGCTGCGCATGCTGGACCGGCGATTCACTCCGCCTGAAACCGCCTGCAGCATTTCCATCTCTTCGACGACCGCGCCGCCGAAAACGCCGAGGTCGCTCATGACGAGTTCGTTTGGCTTCAAGAGTTGATAGGTGTGCCGGTCGAGGCTCGATTCGGTGCGCGGGTGATGATGACGTCGCCACTTCCAGAAGAACTCTTTGATCTCCGGCACGTTCGATCCGCCGGAGATGTACTCGACCGACTTGTCGTAGATGCTCAGCACGGTCGATCCAACAAACGGTTTTCCGGTTGAGTCGGTCAGCTTCACCTGCACCTTCGCCGGCGATCCGGGCTTGTATTCGTCCTGGCTGGGAATGACCGTGACGTTGAGCACGCGCTTCTCTGGCGGGACGACGATCTCTCGCATTTCCTGATGCACCTTCGCGTCGGCGACGGTCACGGCTTCGACGAAGAAGTTCGGCATGTCGCGTTGCACCACGGCGATCTCTTCGAGGTGGCTCTTGCCATCGAGCCGAATCAACTTCGGCGGCAGATACACGCCGTTGGTCGGTCGGATGAACAGCAGCACGGCTCCGCCGGCCTTGTTCGTATTAATCATCAGTCGAACTGTTTCACCGGCGGCGTACTCGCGTTTCTCGGTGACGAGTTCGAGATCGTTGAAGCGGAACTCTTCGCCCTTGAAACCGTCGCCTCGGACGACGAAGAGGTATCCACCTTCAATCGTCCCCTCATCTTTGCCGCCAGGAAGCGGATTGAGTTTTCGTGGGAGCTTGTAGCTCAGCCGATACTGCCCGGCCTTCGCGGCCTTCATCTGCTGGCGAGCGTAGCCTTCGGCGTTCGTGTTGAGCTTCCACGTTTGCAAGGCCTTCTCGACCGGCTCGCCCTTGACGTTGTAGGTGATGGCAAACAACGTCAGTTCGCCAACACCGGCGACCGGCTTTTGATCGACGGTCTGAGCACGGAACTCGGCGAGGATGTCATCGCCGGCTCGGTAGTGGCCGCGGTTGACCCACGCAAAAACTCGGAAGGGTTCGCGAGCGACCAGGACGTTGCCGGTGCCGACGATCGTGCGGCGCGACTGATCGACGACCTCGGCGGTGATCGAGTACGAGTGATCGGTGTCGCCATGCACGGCTTTCGCCAGCGACGTGTCGATCTCGACGGAGACCGTGCCGTCCTCGCCGATTTCGGTCTCGCGTTCGATGACGACTTCGGGTTGCTCGGCTCCACGGCCCCACCAGATCGGGTACGGTCGAGCACAGCCCCAGCGACGCCAGTCGGGATACCAGTCGTAATCGCTGGCGAACCACCAGTAACCTCGGCCGTAGAACCAATCCCACGTCGCGAGCGGATACCAAGTGCTGTTGTGGCTGGTGCGGAGGACTTTGTATTTGACCTTCGCTTTCGTGACCGCTCCGCCGAAGTAGTAGTTCGCTTTGATCGTCGCTGTGATTTTGTCGCCGAGCGCGACCGGTTCCTTCGGCGAGTCGATCTTCACCTCGAACTCCGGCTTGTTGTATTCCTCGACGCGAAACGAGCCGCCGCCGTAACTCGGAGCGTAAAGGTGCCACACGCCCAACGGGGCGTCCTTCGGTAATTCGTAATCTCCGGCCAAGCCACCGAACTGGTCGGCATCCAGCGACCGCTTGAAGACGATTTCCCCTTTCGGATTTCGCAACTCGACGGCGAAATCTTTCGCATTGGCGAACGTGTTGCTGTCGGGCTGATCGTACTTGGCGTCGCCGATCCACATCTTGAACTGCACCTTCTGAGCGGGTCGATAGACCGGCCGGTCTGTGATCGTGAAGGCTTTACGAGCGTGGTATTCCGGGTCGTGCCGATTCTGAAACCAGACGTGTGAGAAGCCGTGATACGCCAACCGGCCGGCGTCCGTGCGAGCAATCGCGACCCACTGATGGTCTTGCGGTTGCCGATTCGCTCCGAGCATCAGTTGCCCGTCGGGGCTTGAGAACTCGGCGAAGTTTTTCGTGAGGATCTTCCACTGCGGCTTGTCCGGAGCGACTTGCTCCTGCTTCCAGCCGAAGAATTCGACGTTGGCCTTGGCGATCGGCTGGCCGCTCACGGCGTCGGCGACGAAGTAGAACGATTGGGCTTCGAGACTTTTCTTGACGATGACCGTGTCGGCCACCCACAGGATGATGCGGCTACTGTTGCCGTCGGCCATCTTCGATTCGACGAGATAGGCTCCCGGCTTTTGCAGCGGCGTCGTGACGGTGACGCGGTCATCGACGTGATTGGCTAGCGGAGCCAGTTTCAGAGTCCACTCGGCCGTCTTCGCCCTGACGTACTGCTGCTGATTCTCGTGGACGATGCGATGCCCGATGTCGTGCAGATTCATCTGCTGACCGTCGAGCTGTGCCGGCCTGCTCTTGAGATATTTCTTGACGTCATCGAGCAACTTCGCGACGTTCAACTCGTGAGCGGTGAACGTGACCGAGTTGCCGTTGCGGAATCGAAAATCGATGGTCGCACCCTGACCGGAGGGTTGCGTGGGCGACGACTCGAAGCGGCCCCAGTTCTTGACGATTTGGTCGACCGCAACCTGCCGATGCGGGCCATGCTCCGTCGGATTTCCCGGCCCGTACTCGGCGATGGCCGCCTTCCACGCGGCGACCGCTTTCGGGTACTGCCGCCGGTTCTCGTAGAAGTGTGCGATCAACTCACGAGCCTGTTCACCCTGCTGACTCTTGCCGCTGGCGATGATCGTCTGCCAGATGTGGAACGGGTTGAACTCGTCCGGCAGTTTGAAACGTTTCACGCCGGTCGCGACGTTCGCGATCGTCTCGTCTTCGCCCAGCGTGTGAACCGCGAACGAACCGGTCTTCGCGTCCCCTTTCGTACTGTCCTCGGCGAAGCGGCCCCACCAGCCGAAGTGAGCCATCGTCTCGACGCCGAATTGGGTTTGCAGAAACGCCGCGTGAGTCAGCAGCACCTCGTTCTTGCGAGCCGAGTCCAACTCCATCGTCTGAGCCAGCATCCACCGCCAGCGTTCGCCATCGGACTTCGCGTCGGCGTAGCTCTTCGGTACGGAGTAGTAAATCGGATTGCCGTCGGCATCGACCGGAGCACCGTGCGCCGACTGCCGCTGCCCGCGCCACAACCATTGCCAGTGGCCCTCCTCGTAGTCGGGCAGCGTCGCGAGGTCGGTCAGGATTTGCAGCTTCCACGATTCCGAGTGCCCCATGCCGTTGAGCAACACCTGCGCGAAGGTCGAATGAAACTGAGCGGCCTCGGCCTTGCTGTCGTCCTTCAGAGCCAGCGGCAACGCCTGCGTGAGCAACTGCAACGCCCGCACGCGATCCCGCTCGCTCGCATGAACGTGCTTGCCATCGCCTCCGCGATGCGGGCCGCGCTGAAACTTGCCGGCGATGATCACGCCGTTGTGCTCGATTTGCAGATACGACTGCGCAGCGGCTTCCAGCAGTCGCCAGTTATCTTTGTGGGATTCGATCACCTTTTCACGGAAGTCGTCGATCTCGTTGACGCGGTCGAGGTTTTGCAAGCAATGATTCGCGTGATTGAGCGTCTCCGGCATTTCCTTCGCGGGCGACTTCGGATCGAGACCCAGCTTGCGGAACTCCTCGAAGGCTTCTTTGAAGTTGCCGGCTGCCATTTTCTTATGGGCCTTGCTGAAACTCGGCGGCTTGGCTTCCTCACCCATGGCCCACAGGCCCGCAATCGTCAACGCCAAACTGCCGCACAGAATCCAAACAGACCGATACATGATGAATCCTCAGACGTGGGGCTCGTTTTCAAGGTGCCCGTGAATCGCGCCGCCGACGGCGGAAGGAGCACGTTGGAAACGTGCTCCACGGAACTTCACGAAATGCAGGGCCGTTCGACAGATCACGCTGCGGGAAAGTTCCGGCTCAATCGGCCTTCGCCTTCAGGCCAGAGAGTTCCTGGAATTCCGGAAGGTCGTGTAGGGAGGTGAGATCCGGGTCTTTCTTCATCCAGTCTTGATCGTTAAAGCCCAGTTTCTTCGATTCGAGCAGGTCATCCAGAGCCTTGCGGCGGAACGTTTCGAGCTTCTTGTCCCGTTCGGGGAGCTTGTCGTCCTTCAGCAGTTTTTCGACTCCTCGGCCGTAGACGCAGGCGACGTTGTAGAGGAACAAGCCGTCGCTCGGAAATTTGGACCGGACGTCCTCGACAAGCTTGATCCCTTCGTCGAATTTGCCTTCGACAGCCAGACAAATCCCCAGACCGGTGATCGCCTGATGGTTGAGGTCATCGAGCGCGAATGCCTTTTCGAAATCTTTTTTGGCATCGGGATATTTGTCCTGTCGAATGAGCACGTTGGCTCGGCCCGTGAACGCGTCTGGAAGATCCGGGTCGGTTTTGATCGCCTGATCGAAGAATTCGATTGCCGCCTTGTGATCGTTCTGCTGTTCCATCGCTCGGGCTTGAAAGACGTACTGCATCGCGGGAGATCGCTGATAAATGTTCTGCAACGCTTGTCGAGCCTGCGTCTGGCGAGTTTGATCCGGAGAGGATCGAGCTTTTCGGATTGCGACTCGTGCCTCGGCGGTAGCGACTTGGCCGAGTGCGTTGGACGTGTAGATGATTGTGTTGGGCTGCGTCGTTTTCTCGAACGCCTGGATGAGCAGTTTGACGGCGGCGGGTGAGCCATCGTTCTGCAACCACTGGCAGACGGTGCTGACGACGCTGGCGTCTTGCGAATCCAGTGCGGGTTCCGCCAGTTTCAGAAACGCCGGCGACTTGAGCTGGCCGAGCACTCCCAGAACTGCCGTTTGTTCGTTGGGCCGCAGAGTGGCGTATTGCTCGACCAGTGTGTTGGCCACAGTCTGATCGCCAATCTGCGCGAGCGTGTTGATGAGACCGGTGCGGTCACCGGCGTTGTTCTTCAAGTGCTTCAGCAGCAACGGCACCGAGGCTTGGTCTTTCGTCTTGGTCAGGAACGCCAACATCGCCGGAGTTGGCGGCACGGTCTCCATGTGCTTGAGCGTGAACTGCAGTGCGATTTGCTCACTAGCCGCATCCGGTTGGTTGGTGAGTTCGTTGTACGCCGTGTCACGGATCGCGGCATCCCGCGACTGGAGCGAGTCCTTGAGTACCTCGATCAACTTCGGGTGTCCGACGCGGACGAGAGCTTGCAAGCCGTCGACCCCCAAACCTCCTTGCGGATCGCGAACGTACTTGTAAATCGTTTCCGACCAGATCGGCCGTGGGTTCTGAGCCAGCACTTTGACGATCGTCTTGCGCGATTCGGTCCCTTCGCGTTCGAGCAGTCCCAGCAACGAATCGTGAGCAGCGGCGTAGCGTGAGCCGGCCAGGCTTTCGACCGCCATCGACGCCAGCGGTTCAGTGTTCTTGCGGGCGTAGCCGAGCAGTTTTTCGATCGTTTCCGGCTCGCCAAAGTGACGCAGCGCCAGCAAAGCGGCCTTTTGCAATGCGGGGTCTTCGTCATCGGACAGTTGCAAAAGCAACGGCAGATTCTCGGTGGCGAGTCGCCCGCCTCCGGTCGCCACAGCCGCCGCCCGAGTCAGCGGATCGGCCGAGCGAATGTCTTCGAGCAACTCGGCGCGCGGCACGACTTCGTACACGGTGCGCAACGCCGCGACGACGGCATCGGATGTTGTCTTGTGAACGATCGATGCATTCGCCATCGCGGCCGGGCTCATCGCCAAGCCGTAGTTGTTGACGCCGTAGTTTCCTTGAGCCTGATTCGCTCCCGGCAATTCGGCCAAGCGAAACTCGGTGAACGACTGCGGGAGCGACGGAAGTTGCGAGTTCTGTGCGTCAGTCCGCCCGAGGCTCTGGGCCATCCCGATGAACTGATAACTCAAATTGAGATCGATCGCCGGAGCACCCTCAGCCCAACGGATCACAACTCGCGAGACTTTTTGCGTCGCGAGACTTTCCAACTCTTCGACGAGCGCTCCATAACTGATGAAGTTCAACTCGCCGCCGATCGTCAGCAGCGCGAGACAACCGCGCGGACCGAGCCGCTTCGAGGAGACGTCCAGCTTCGACATCGCCCAGGCGTTGACGTCGATCTCGATCGGCTTGTCGCCAGACGCGATGCTGAGCTTCAACTTAGGCAGACCGGGTCCGCGCGGCAGTCCGCTGAAAATGACCCACGTCGTGGCGGTCAGGCCGGGTGTGATTTTCATCGACGCCGTCGGTTTGATCTGATTCAGCGAATACCCCTGCTGGCCGACGTTGATCCCATAGTTCTGAATCTGTGCGTCGAGCACCCCGTTCTTCAGCGAGTTGCCGTCCGCATCGAGGGTGATCTGCGACGCCTCGACGGTCTTCGCCTCAGCCGTCAAGTTGATGAGCGTCAGCTTGGCCACGAACAGCCGATGCTCAACCGCTTGCCCGTTGCGAGTGCCGAAATTGAAGCTCTGAACCACGGGTGTCTCGAGCATCGCCACGAGTTTGCGATCCTCCGGGTTTTCCGGGATCGCCTTGGGCCCGTTTTTCAGCACCGACTTCAAGTCACGGTCGAGCTGATCGACCTTCTCCAGCAATCGCCGCAACAGTTCGGCATTCGGCGTGTCCGGAGTTTTCTCTTGAGCCGCAGCCGGGATCGACAACGCAGCAATGATGATCAGCAGACAACAACCGAGAAGTGATCGGGGCATGATCGAACTCCCAAGGAGGATGGGCACTCTTGCCCGTCCGCATTCTTGTCTCATTTTCTTTCAACGACTGGACGGGCAAGAGTGCCCATCCTCCAGTTTGATTCAGCACAACAGCGTGCCGGCTGTGATCTCAAACCACAAGTGAGCCTGTTGGCCGGGAGGCAACACTTGCAGCCCGGCGTCGACGCCGCGAGCGTGCAGATTGATCGCGTCGGTGACGCAGGTGTACGGCTCCAGGCAGACACAGGGCCGGATTGGCGGCGTGAAAACCACGTACTCTCGGAACTCGGAACCACACCGCTGGGTGATTTGCAGGCCAGCCGCTTCGTCGTAAATCGCACACGCGACCACGTCATTCTCGACATCCAAGTCGGTCAGCACGTCGTCGAGTTTGAGCACGTCGAGGTACTCTCCCTCACGCAGATCTTTCTCGCGAGGCACATCGCGGAGGGTGCCGGTCGGCAGGCAATCCTTCAGCACCCATTCTTGGTTGGCGGGGACTTCAATCAAGCAGTTTGCCAAACGACTGCTGGCGTCCAAAGGAACTCGAAAGTACGGATGCGTGCCGAACCCCCACGGCAACGGGACGGAATCCGGATTTTCGATGCGGATGTCGCAACGCAGCACGCTGCCACGCAGTTCGTATCGGACTTCGATCAAGAAGTCGGCTGGCCAGAGATGTCGCCGTTCGGGCGCATCAACCGACAACTGAAACTGTCCGACGGCGAATCGATCCCCGTGCAAGGTGACTCGCCAGGGCCGATCGAGACAGAAGCCGTGAATCGCGTGACCATTCTTGTCGTGCAGTCCGACGTCGGCCGGGATCAAGTACTCGCGACCATCCCATATGAACCGGCTGTCGCGGATGCGATTCGGAAACGGAAACAAGATCGGAATCCCGTGCCCGCTTTGCCGCAGCGAACCGTCCGCGAAGGCCGGATCGGCTTCGAGTACCCGGATCTTCCAGTCCCGCACATGAGCGTTGAATTCGAAGCAGTTGAAGCCCAACTCTGGAACAATTCTCGCCGTTGAGCCTGTTGCCCGGTCGGCCAGTGTGATGAGCGGCATGGTGGCTCCTGAAACCAATCGCAGTCGCGGGAAGTAGGATGGGCACTCCTGCCCGTCCGGCGTTTTCGTTTTATTCAAAGACAGGACGGGCAGGAGTGCCCATCCTACGACTCGAATTCGCGCACCGGCCGGCACGAGGTATCGTTCAAACCGTACCGATCGCTCACCGAGCCGTGAAGCGGTTGGCATTATTTCTTCGCGAGGTTCTCATGTCATACTGTTGGTTCACCGGCATTGCGTTGGCCGCGCCGGCGATATTTGTCACGGCATTGCTCGCGGAAGAAGACTCTTCCAAGACATCCGACGATCAGTCTTCTGTCGCTACGGCCCCAAACCTTCCGACGAAGACGCTGGGCGGACGCGAGTTCTGGGGCGACGTCGCTCACTGTCATGGCTGGCGAATTCAGCACAACGTCCTCACGAAGCACTACCGGCTGATCGACGGCGATGACGTGCGGCACGCCTGGGGAACGCGCGAGCAATGCCAAGCGAAACTCGACGAAATCAAGCGTGACCGAAAGCTGCCGAAGATGTCTGGCGAGGGAGTCTTGCTCGTCCATGGGATTACTCGTTCTTCGAAATCGATGTCCGCGTACCGAGCCCCGCTGGAAAAGGTCGGCTTTCAAGTCTTTCCGTTCGATTATCCCAGCACCCGCGTCGATCTCGATACGGCGGCCGAGTACCTGCACCAAGTGATCGAGTCGCTCGAGGGTATCGAGCGACTGCACATTGTCGCTCACAGCATGGGAGGCGTCGTCACGCGAACGTACCGAGCCAAGCATCACGACGAGCGGCTGACTCGGCTGGTCCTCGTCGGCTCGCCGCAGAAGGGAGCCGAGCTGGCGGACCTGATGCGCAACAAAGCGAACTTGGTCTTTAAGACAGTCTTCGGGCCGGCGGGGCAGCAGCTCGTCACGGACTCAGAAGGATTCCTCAAGAAGTTGCCGACACCAGACATCGAGTTCGCGGTGATCGCCGGCGGGCATCCACCGAACGGCTTCAACCCTCTGATTCCTGGCGACGACGACGGCATCGTCAGCCTCGAAAGCACACGCCTGCCCGGC
Source organism: Candidatus Kuenenia stuttgartensis (assembly GCA_945906725.1). Classification (GTDB taxonomy): domain Bacteria; phylum Planctomycetota; class Planctomycetia; order Planctomycetales; family Planctomycetaceae; genus SXKJ01. The sequence continues at coordinate 19,957 of CAMDRI010000050.1, forward strand.
GCGGCAGATTTTCTGTTCATCGAGTCGCTGCATCTGGCTCTGAACCGCAACGAAACGGCGCACGCGGCAACGGTTCGCTTCCTGCGAACCGGCAAGTTTCGCGAGGCGGGCGAGCCGCAGCCAATTCCACGCGAGTGATCTTCTGCCAGAATCAGGGTTTGCTTAGAGTTCCACCTCGTAGCCACTTGCGGATCGCAGGTGGCATCATTCAGGGGACGATTGAAATCGACACAGGCAAGCTGCCCGTGTCTACGGTTCAGCCAAAGGTTTGGCGATGTACAAGCTGCTGTTGTGCGTGCGTTATTTGAGAACGCGGTTTATCGCGTTGGCCAGCATCATCAGTGTGATGCTCGGTGTGGCCACGATGATCGTGGTCAACAGTGTGATGTCCGGCTTCGGTACCGAGATGCGGAGCCGGATTCACGGCATCCTTTCGGACGTGGTCGTCGAGACCAACAGCTTGGACGGCGTGCATGACGTCGATCGCTGGATGAAAATCATCCGCGAAGTTGGTGGTGACGACATCGACTCGCTGGCCGCGATGGTCGAAATCTACGGCATGATGACCTACGACTACCGTGGGCAGCCGGTCATGAAAACTGTGCAGCTCATCGGCATCGACCCACGCACGAAGTCCGACGTCAGCCCGGTCGCAGGATTGTTCGAAACCAGTCTCGACAGCTATCAGCAGATCAAAGAGCAAGGCCAAGTCGTTCGAGAGCCGCTCCGCTCGGCCGGCGAGCCGGCCGGCTGGGAATTGACTGCCGACGCGGCTGAGGCTCGCCGGCACCGCATCGAACTCGAGCAGAGATTCATCGAACAACGGGAGTGGGAACGGAAGCGTTCACAACCCGAATCGGAAGCGCTCGACCATAATCCCAGCGCGCTGTTTGAACCCATCAACGCGAAGACCGCGAAGGACTCCGACAAGGCATCGCCCCCAGATTTCTCGCACGATGAGGAACCGGCTGTCGCCGTTGACCCCGCGGCTCCCCAACGAGCGCGGCTGTACGTCGGCGCGGGGCTGGTCGAGTACGTTTACACCGACGAAGAAACTGGCAAAGCCAAAGTCATGCGCATCATCCGCCCCGGTGAAGACGTGATGATCAGCACTATTTCGGCGGGACGCCCCGAACCGGTTCGCTTCCATGCGACCGTCGTGGATGTCTTCAAAAGCGGCATGAGCGAGTACGACAGCAACCTCGTCTTCTGCAATCTCGAAGAGCTGCAAAAAGTCCGCGGCATGATTGATCCGCAGACGAAAGACGGTGCAGTCACTTCGATCCAGATCAAACTGAAGAACTACGACCGAGCCAGCGAGATCGTCCAACGTCTCAGCACGGCACTGCCTCCCGGCTTGTTCTCGGTTCGCACTTGGGAACAAAAACAAGGCCCGCTGCTGGCCGCCATCGAGATCGAAAAAGCGATCCTCAACGTGCTGCTGTTCTTGATCATCACTGTCGCCGGCTTCGGCATCTTGGCAATCTTCTACATGATCGTGGTTGAAAAGACGCGAGACATCGGCATCCTCAAAGCTCTCGGAGCTACGTCTCGCGGCGTGATGACGATCTTCCTGTCGTACGGACTGGCGCTGGGCATCGTCGGCAGCGGAGTCGGTGTCGCGATCGGCCTGCTGTTCGTGACGTACATCGACAACATCGAAAAAGGACTGTCCAAGCTGACTGGCCGGAAAATCTTTGACGAGACGATCTACTACTTCCCAAAAATTCCGACAGATGTCAGCGCGACGATGGTGATCTGGGTGGCCTTGTCCGCCGTGATGATCGCCGTTCTGGCCAGCGTTCTCCCCGCTCGCCGAGCCGCCCGACTGCATCCAGTCGAGGCGCTGAGGTACGAGTGACAATGACGAATTAACTCAACCGCAACCAATGGAATGACCTCAAATTCTCAATTCGTAATTGCCCCTCTCCACGGATGGACCCATGCCCGATCTTCTCATCCTCGAACCCACTCGCCGACTCATGCAGACCACACCGATCGCCCCCGTGCATCTCGCGAGCATCGCGCTCGAAAAGTCGTATCGCAAAGGGAATCATCAAATCCCGGTGCTGCGTGGCGTCGAGATCAACATCCGTCGCGGCGAGTTCCTCTCAATCGTCGGCCAATCCGGCTCTGGCAAGAGCACGCTGCTGCATGTGATGGGCTTGCTCGATTCGCCGAGCGTCGGCGAAGTGCTGCTCGACGGTGACCGCATCGATGATTTGCCGCAGAAGACGCGCGATGAACTGCGAAATCGCGTCTTCGGATTCGTCTTTCAGTTCTACCACCTGCTGCCGGAACTGACGGTTTTGGAAAACGTCCTCGCGCCGCTGATGATCCGACACTCGATGCTCAGCTACTGGAAACGCCGTCGCGAATTCCGTCTCGCGGCCGAAGAGATTCTCGAAAAAGTTGGGCTCACGCATCGACTCAAGCACAAGCCGAACGAGCTTTCCGGCGGCGAAATGCAGCGGGCCGCGATTGCTCGCGCGCTCGTCGCGAAGCCGGAGATCCTGCTGGCGGACGAGCCGACCGGAAACCTCGACGCTGGCACCGGCCAGGAGATCATGGGCCTGTTGCGAAACCTCAACGAACAGGACGGCCTGACCATCGTGATGGTCACGCACGACGAGAGCCTCGCCCGCTCGTCTCACCGCCTCGTCCGCCTGACCGAAGGCCGCCTGGAACTCCTCAGCGACGCCGCATAGAGTCAGCCGCATGACTCACATTGAACAGGCTGCGGCCATCAAGCTCGTCACCGAACTCATCGCCATTCCCGGCAAGAGCACGCAAGAGGGCCGCGTTGTCCAATTCCTGCGCGACGTACTGAAACGCGCCGGAGTTCCCGACTCGCAAATCACGATCGACGATGCGAACAAGCGCAGCTCGGCCGGTGGCGAGGTCGGCAACTTGATCGTTAAACTTCCCGGCACGAAGCGCGGGCCGCGACGGCTGCTGATGGCTCACGTCGACACCGTCCCGCTTGCGGTCGGTGCCAAACCAGCTCGCGACGGCGACCTCATCAAGTCCGCTGATCCGAAAACGGCGCTCGGCGGAGATGACCGATCCGGGGCGGCCGTACTCCTCAACACGCTGTTGGCGGTCCTGAAACACAAGCTGCCGCATCCGCCGCTGACCTTCTTCTGGCCCGTGCAAGAAGAGATCGGATTGATCGGAGCACGTCACGTTCAGCCGCGGGCACTCGGCAATCCCAAGCTCTGTTTCAATTGGGACGGCGGTGCTGCTCATGTCGCCGCGATCGGAGCGACCGGGGCCTACGACATCCACATCGACGTCTGCGGCACACCCGCTCATGCTGGTGCACATCCCGAACAAGGAGCCAGCGCGATCGCGATGGCGAGTCTTGCGATCGCCGACCTCACGACCAACGGGTGGCACGGGCTGATTGTCAAAGGGAAGCATCGCGGCACCAGCAACATCGGCATCATCAACGGCGGTGATGCGACCAACGTCGTGACTTCGCATGTCCGATTGCGAGCCGAAGCCCGCAGCCACGATCCGAAGTTCCGCACCAAGATCGTTAACGCCTTCCGAGACGCCTTCGCAAAAGCAGCCCAGCAAGTCCGCACTGACGCCGGCCAACCGGGCCGAGTCGACTTCCAAGCCGAACACAAATACGAATCATTCCGACTCGCGCTGACCGAACCGTCGGTCGTCACTGCCTGCGACGCGATCCGCGCGATCGGACTCGAACCCGAAACGCGAGTCAGCAACGGCGGCCTCGACGCCAACTGGCTGACCGCACACGGCCTGCCAACCGTGACGCTCGGTTGCGGTCAGTCGGCGATTCACACCACCGACGAAGTGCTGTACGTCCCCAGCTATCTGCAAGCCTGCGAGATCGCCTTGCGGCTGGCGACTTTGCCAACGTAGCCCTGTCGTTCCGCGACAGGACTGCCGAGCGCGGTCTTGGTGAATTAACGCACGCGAGTTAGTCGTCTCGACGACGTCGGTGAAGCGTTCGGCTTTCCTGTCGCGGAGCGACAGGGCTACATTTTGCGACGTCCTTCGATTGACCTTCTGTTGGAGCAGATCATGTCCGTGTTCTCATTGCCTCTCGGCTTTCAAACGTCCGGCGTCGCTTGCGGAGTTCGCGGCGACGTTGGGCGGCTCGATTTGGCGTTGTTCGTTTCAGATCGTCCGGCCGCGACAGCCGGAGTCTTCACGACCAACCTCGTCTGCGGAGCGCCGGTCAAAGTCTGTCGTGAGCGTGTGCCTCGTACGACCGGCCGAGCGGTCGTGATCAACGCCGGGAACGCGAACGCGGCCACGGGAGATCGAGGAATTGCAGATGCTCGGCGAATGACGGAAGCCGTTGCGAAATCACTGAACTGCAACGCGGACGATGTGCTGGTCTGTTCGACGGGAGTAATCGGCCGGTTCCTGCCGATGGAGAAAATCGAAGCGGGCATCCCGCAGGCTGCGGCGGCACTCGCGAGCACTCCGGCCGCGTTTGATTTGGCCGCGCGAGCGATCATGACGACTGACACGGTGCCGAAGCAGGCGACTCGTTCGGCCGAGTTGCACGGCGCAAATGGCACGAAAACCATGCGAATCAGCGGAGCGTGCAAGGGTGCGGCGATGATTGCACCGAACATGGCGACGATGCTCTGCACGATCATGACCGACGCGGACCTGACGCCAACCGACGCCGACGCCGCGCTGCGAACCTCGGTCAATCAGAGCTTCAACTGCATCAGCGTCGAAGGGCACACCAGCACGAGCGACACAGTATTGTTGCTGGCCAACGGAGCAGCCGGAACCGGGCCACTCGATTCCGACAGCCGCGCGAAGTTTAAAAAACTGCTCGACGAAGTCTGCACCGACCTCTCGACCGCGATCATTCGCGACGCGGAAGGGGCTACGCATTTCATCACGATCGACGTGATCGGCGCTCGTACGCGCGACGAGGCGTTCCGCATTGCTAAGACGATCGCCGACAGCCCGCTCAATAAAACGGCGATTCATGGAGCTGACCCGAACTGGGGCCGCATCGTTTCGTCCGCCGGGTATGCCGGCGTGCCGCTGCGAGAAGAAGACATCTCGCTGCGCATCAACGGACTCGACGTCTACCGAGACGGAGCACCGCTGCCGTTCGATCCCAAAACCGTCTCGGCCAGCATCCGCAACAACCGCGATACGCACGTCGAGATGACGCTGAAGCTCGGCACCGCGCGCGTCCGCTATTGGACCAGCGATCTCACCGCCGAGTACGTCCGGCTGAACGCGGACTATACGACTTGAGTTCGTCGAGCCGTTCCTTCACGCTCGGCGTGGATCGGTGGCCGCGATAATCTCGCTGATCCCGTGCTGATTGAAGCCCTTGTAGCCGTCGTCCCGCTGCAAGATTTCCAAGTGCGAGCCGATCGCGCCGTTGGTCAAGAATTGCTGAGCTTGCTCGGACGTGATCTGTTTCGCCGCCAGCAATCGCTCGATCCGTTTCGGATTCACGGGCCAAATGTCACCGCGTGTGAATGCTTGCTGAAGGAATGGAAAATCTGTGAACGGCGGCATCGTCTCGATGCCGGCTGCGGCCAGTTGATCGCGTGTCGTGGCAAAATCGAATTGGCATTCGAGGTGATGCAGTCCCGCCTGCAAGACCGCCTCGCCGTGCAATTCACACCACAAGCCGACAGTGCCGAGTTGGTCGCGCCGCGGCAGCGGCTCGTGCGAGAAGTCCTGCGAGACTTCCTCCGGCGACAAGTCGACGTCGGCGAAGATCGTCACGCCGGTCACCGGATGCTCGAGGACCTGCGCTCCCCAGCCCGCCTCGCGACCGGCGTAAAACCGTTCGCGAAGTTGAAAGCCCAACTTCTCCAGGAAGGCAATCAGCCGAGCGAACTGGGCGCGGCTCGACCGATAGGTGTGATGATCGTGATTCGCCCAACCAAGTCCGAGAGTTTCTTGCCGGGCACGCTGAGCACGACCGGCGTTGTTGCGACGCTGCCAGTAATCTCGCTCCGCAGCAAAGAACAATTCGCAGGTTCGATCTCGGCCCAGATCCCCAATCGCGGCGTCCGCCAGTTGGCTGGCATGAGCGAATCCCTCGGCATCATCGTCGAAGTCACGTTGCCGCTGCTGGAACACAGCGGAGTGCTTCGTGATCGCGGCCAGCGGGACCGCTTTGTTGAGGTCCGGTTCAAAGGATAGCGAACCGTGTCGCTCCATTGCCCACACCTCGATGCTGTTCTCGGTCGCGACGCGCGCTCGACGAACTGAGGCGAGTTCCGAACCTTGAATCGCCACGCCAGCGAGTTTTTGCGCGGCGAGAAAATCGGCGACCGCTTCCACTTTAAGTACGACCTGCCGCGACTTGCCGACCGTGGTGCGAACTCGCGGAAACAGTCCCAGCGGGTTTATCCAGGCTCGGACTTTGGGGACGGACGAGTCTGGCTGGTAGCCGACGTGGGTCAGCTCGTCCAAAGCCTCGTCCCCCGACGGCAAGGCGAAGTGGTCGATCCAATCGAGCAGCCTCGTTCCGGTCTGCTCGAACATCCGGCGGCGAAGCGTCGCGAGAAACGAGCTTCGTCGGACGGCGTCCTCCAGCACGGCCTGCACCCACTTGGCGGGTGCAGGCTGCGGACTCCAAGTGTGAGCAGTGAGCGTGGAGATTCGATCGTCCGTCGATTGTGATGTCGCAGCCATGAGCAACTCCCCTCAGCATGAGGCAAAAGAAATTTTAGCGGTCGTCGCTCGGCTGTGAATCGAGCAAAGTCGACGAGTCGCTCCGTGACTTGAAGCTTCCAGGCAGGGAGCGATTCGTCGACTTTGGCGCAACAAAAAAACTCGGCCGTTGCCGGCCGAGTTCGTTCGCTTTCGCGCTGATCAGGCTATCGTCTGGGAACCAACTGCCGCGGAGCCTTCCTTGGCGCCAATAACAAGCTCCGGCGGTAGGTGCCTCCGACATCTGCGAAGTTACACGAGTTGTTTCTTGCGACCCACGAGAGTCCGAACTCGTTCTGCCAACAGAGCCACATCGAATGGCTTGCGGAACGTTTCGTTGAAGATCGTGCGGTCAAAACCGCTGGCGTTGTCTTCATCGCTGAGCAGGCCAATCAAGACCGTCTCGGCGTACTCCGGGTTCTTCCGCAGGTTGCCAGCGATCATCAAGGCGTCGCTGCGGCCCATTGCGAAGTCAATGACGACGCAATCAGGATGCAGGCTTTCCGCCTGGATGCCGGCCTCGAATCCGCTTTGAGCCGTTTCGAGTTTGAACTCATCTGAGCCCATCATCTCGTTCAGGCTACCACGAATCACAGGGTCGGTGCCGACAATCAAGACCTTGCCCATCGCTTCATCTTCCAACTCTCCCAAGGGCATACCATGCTCTTTGAGAAAGCGAATCAGATGTTCGCGAGGAATGCGTCGGTCCTGGGAGCCGGGAATTCGGTAGCCGCGAAGGCGTCCCGAATCAAACCACTTGCTCACCGTGCGGGGTGCTACTTTGCAGATCTTTGCTACCTGACCAGTAGTGAAGATCGTTTTCATCGCGGGCTCCAATCACTAACTGTGCCTTGCAGAGATGGTCATCTCTGCCGTGGCACCCCCCGATGCGATGGTGGCTCTTCTAGCCTTCGGGTCCTAACAGAGGACCATCGCCAGTTTGGGTTGGGGCTGTCTCAGGGTTTTGTTCCAGTGGAGATGGCTCAGCCACCGCCAGTACGACTAAACGCAGAATCTGGTTCTGACTCCGTTCCGATCCTGCTGAAAACTCCCTTACGACATCCAGGAGGTCAGTAGCACGCGCCACCAGCCCGTAATCGCCTACGGCTGGTCGCGGCGGGACTATGAGGCTCGCGTTTTGACGCGGGCACAAAGTCCCAAGCAACTAGCCCCCCTAGTGTCGGCGTTTGTTTCAGCAACCGCATGACAATCGCTTCATGCAGTTCAGTGAATCGTTCCGTCGCCAACTGTCTGCACATCATTTTCGGCATACCAGGGCGATGTCCTTTAAGTCCTTTGACTTCTTCGATCAGCGAATCGCTGCGAGCGTCGTGTTCGCTGGACGCCATGCCATGCGACCGAGTCGATCCACCCGCAAATCTGGCAAGCTACGTAGAACGATCAGCATCGTGACATGCAATACAACCAGAACCCTGGCAAGCCCGGACAAAGGGCAAAACTGCGGCGACTGTACGGCTCGTGCGAATGAAGCCTGAAATTTGGTCGCCGGAAGCATGTCAGCCGGATCGGACTGATGCGACTCATCGGCCGTATTCGCCCCATCCGTCCTATTGCCAGAATAGAAGTTGACCGCCCGACCGCACGCTGCCAGCCTACCGCAGATCTTTGGCCGATTTCACCGAAAGCCCCCGTTGTGAACGCCGTCGCTTTCCAACTTCAACCCGCTAGTGATTCGCGCGAGCAACCGATCTCGCGCTACGAACTCTGGGCCGTCGTCGCCATCGTGCTCCTCGGAGCCGCCGTCCGCTTCGCGTTTCCCTCGGCAATGGCCGTCGAGCACTTTGACGAAGGGGTTTATGCCTCCAACCTTTTGTTCACCGAGCAAGAAGGTTTCCGCTACCCCGACCGCCACCTCTACGCCCCGTCGCTGGTCCCTTGGCTGATCGAATGGTCGATCATTTTCTTCGGCGACAAGGGCATCGCCCCGATGTTGCCGTCGCTGCTGTTCGGCACGCTGACGATCCCGCTGATCTGGTGGGTCGGCCGCCAATGGTTCGGCCCACTCTCGGGAATCGCCGCCGCGACACTGCTGAGCCTCAGCGATTTCCACATCGCCTTTAGCCGCAGCGCGCTGACCGACGTGCCGCTCTGCTTCTGGCTGCTGCTTGCCGTCTATTTATTCGAGCGATCCTTTCGCGATCTCTCTTGGTCTGCCGCCATCTGGGCCGGAGTCACCACCGGCCTCGCCTGGTGGACCAAGTACAACGGCTGGCTCCCGTTGGCCATCAGTCTCTGCGGTATGACAGCCTGGCTTGTGACCGGCTGCCGTCATCCCCGCCAAAGGAAGTTTGGATTTGCCCTTTGGGGGATCGGATTCGCCGGCGCGCTTCTGACTTGGGCTCCGTACTGTTGGTCGCTTCCTCATGGTTATTCGGAGGTCGCTCGCAACCATCGAGGCTACATCGTTGGGCTGTCCGGCTGGTGGGAAAGCTTGCAGAGACATTGCGAGACTTTGCACCATTGCTACGCCGGCCGACTACAACTTCTGGGCGTGTTGCTCGTTCCCGTGGTCTGTTGGCCGGCGATCTTCCGGAGGATTCGTTCAGGCGGCTGGGGCGACGACCTCGAATTGCCGTCGGCGTGGTCATTGGGAGCTTGGCTCACCACGGCTTGGTGGTTTGGGCTGTCGGTCTCGGCTCCGTTCTATCGTCCATACCCTCGACTGCTGATGCCCTGGCTGATTGCGAGTTGCCTTGTTGCGTCCCTGGCCATTGGTTTTGGATTTCACTGGAACCGACTTCGCCAACGGCATCGGACCAACGGCAACGCTGCCAGCTCTTCGCGTGACCGTCCGCGAGTGACGGTTCAGGTTGTCCTGATTGGTTTGCTCGTTGTGCTTATTGTCGGCCTTGCCGAGGGCTTTCGCCGATCCGCTCCCGAATGGGAAAACCGTCGGGGATTAAAGCGGATCGCGGCCAACCTGCGAACCGATGTGCTCGATTCCACACACTCGGCTCAACAATCACAAATGGGGCGTGACACCGCCGTCATCTACGTCTATGCCGAGCCGGGACTCTTCTTTCATCTGCCGGCGGAGGGCTTGGCCGTGCAGCCGGCCGGGAACCTCAACTTCGTGGACATCGAGGCGACTCGGAGGCTGCCGACGTTTTTGGTGACCGGTCCGCACGCTCATCGCAGCAACGTGTTCACGGACGAGTTCGCCAAACGAGCCGATCGGTTTGAGCTGATTACCCGCTACCCGTATGACGCGAGCGACTTCGTCCGACTGGATGACGTCAGTGCAACGCAGTTGCGTGTTCACCGCGAGCCGTTGGAAGTTCGGCTCTATCGCGTCCTCATTCCGGAGTGACCGGCCATCGTTCCACGTGGAACACGTCTTGCCTCGTTTGCCCGAAGCCGGGTAACAATCTCCTATGTGGCGCACGCGGCTCGCGTGCGTTTCTTAATCGACAGTCGCACGCGAGCCGCGTGCGCCACAAAGGAACCAGCCATGGACGGCATGGATGAACGAGTGCAAATTCGGCGACGCCTGGGACGCGGATTGAATGCGTTGCTCGGTGACGACGGCGCGGCGACGGACAGGCAGGTCTCAACGGGCAACGGCGAGCCAACGGCTCCACAAGGTGAACTACGACAGATGCCTGTCAACGCCATCGAGCGAAACCCGTATCAGCCGCGCTCCGAGTTTGAAGCGTCCTCCCTCCGCGAACTCAGCGACAGCATCCAGCAGCACGGAGTGCTTCAGCCGTTGTTGGTCCGTGCCTTGCCCAATGGCGGTTGGCAGCTCATCGCCGGCGAGCGGCGATTGATGGCCGCCAAGCAAGCGGGACTGGCAACGGTCCCCTGCCGAATTCTCGAACTCGAAGAGCGGCAAGTCTGCGAAGTCGCGCTGGAAGAGAACCTCAAACGAAAAGACCTGAACGTCCTGGAAAAGGCCCAGGCGTTCGCGAACTACCTTCAGCAGTTCGGTCGCACGATCGAAGAGCTGTCGAAGCAACTCAGTCTCGACCGCTCGACTGTCTCGAACCTGCTTCGGCTGCTCGACCTCGCCGAACCGGTCAAGCAATCGCTTCGTTCCGACAAGATCAGCGGTGGCCACGCGAGAGCGTTGTTGTCTTTGCCAGCCGACAAGCAAGTGTCACTCTGCCAGCGGATCGAATCAGAATCGCTCTCAGTCCGCGCGACAGAAGCTGCTGTGCGCGAGTTGCTCTCCGAATCGAACTCCAAAGCTGAAACGGTCGTCTTCGACCCGCAACACAAGGCAAAGCCCACCGCGACTCAGCACGTTTTGTCGTTGCAAGGTCAACTGCGAAATGTGTTGGGAGTCCCGGTTGAGATCAAGTTGCGCAGCAAGGAGTCCGGCCAGATTGTGATCACGTTCGGTTCGAACGACGACTTCGAACGTGTGCTGCGCGTACTACGTCGAGCCGCCTGACGTTGATCGTTCCACGTGAAACCGCCCGTTGACGCTCTCGCACGACCAACCTAGACTCCGCCCCCCTTGTTCACGGGATGTAGCTCAGCCTGGCTAGAGCGCCTGGTTTGGGACCAGGAAGTCGCAGGTTCAAATCCTGTCATCCCGACTTTTGAAGTCTTGTCCGCAAACCCTGTGAACAAGGCTTTTCCCGTTGGTTTCGTGAGGTTTTCGTCATTCGCCCTGCGCGTCGTTCGTCGATCAGCAGTTCCCGATGCGATGACAGCAAACGACTCCGAATGGCCCCGAAAGTCGGTAGCTGGTGCAACCAGTGGTGCAACCAAATTCGAGGGCTTGCCGTCCGTGCCCGTCGCCTTTGCGAATTCTCGTTGTGAGCGCGGAGCGTCGGTGAGCGGCAACGATGGCAGAGCGTCCAACGCGCCTTGCACGTCCAACAACTTCGGATCGGTGTAGACGTTCATTGTTAGGTCGATGGATGAGTGACGCATCGCGGCTTGAGCCGTGCGCGGAGCAACGCCACCCTTGGATAGCAGCGTTCCGAACGAATGCCGCAGGGCGTGAACGTCGAGCGTCCGGCCCCGCTCGTCGCGCTTGTCGATCCCGGCGGCCAGCAAGTCGCGGTCGAGAATCCTCACCAGTCCGACGGGAACGGTGAACAGCGGTCGCTTGCTGTCACGAATGCCCCTGTCGTTGCGCAGCTTGAGCGTTGCCGCGTTTGGCACGTCAGACAGCCAATCCCTCAAGTCGTTCGCCAAGTCGAGCCGTAGCGGAATCGTCGAGCCTTGTCGGTTCTTCTCATCGGCCGCGTTCAGCACGGCGAACGGCATCGCCCCGTCGAGTTCCAATTGCCCGACCGTCAACGATGCGAGTTCCCCTTTGCGAAGCCCCGTCAGAACGAGCGTCTTGTAAATCAACGCCCGCTCCCGGCCGAGCCGTTCCAGCTTCTCGACGAAATCGGGATTGTCGGCCAGCCGCTCCCGTGCCCGCTCGACCGCCTGTTGCAGTCCGTTCAGCGTCAACGCGGCTTTCGTCCAACTCGACCGCTTGCGGCGTTTGCCGGTCGCTTCGGATGGGCTGCCATCCACGGCCAGCGTCTCCCGTCCGAACTCGGCGAGCGGTCGGAATCGCGCCACTTGCAGCAGCTTGAGCAGTTCGGCTTCGGTCATTGCCCGCCGTTGCCGTCGCCGGTCGCTCTTCTCGTCGGCCTTGGCCAGTCGGGCGAGGGGATTCGTGCCGAGCCGCCGGTTCGCCACGGCCCAGTTGCAGAATCCCGTCAGAGCCTCCGTGTAGGCGTTGCGAGTGCTCGCCGACATCCCTTCCGACTTGCGAGCCGCCAACCAGCGTTCGACGGGATGCAATCCAATGTCGCCGAGTCGGTCGAACTGACAATCACTTGTCAGGCGGTTCGCTGCCCGTTCGATTTCCGTGAGGTACTTCGCGGATACGTCCTTGGTTCCCAACGTGAGCAGGAACGCGGCGAAGTGATTGGCGAACGGCTCGCACAGATGATCGGCGGTCGCGGCTTCCCCTGCCGAGATGACTTCACTTTTGACCAGTTCAGCCCGGCGCTCCAGTTTGCCAAGCACACTCCGCGCCGCCGTTTCATCACGACACCCGGTCGAGACTTCGCAGACGATGCCGCTCCCGTCGCGATACTTCGCCAGAAACGTTGGCGACTCCGTGACGATCCGTTCGGCCCCATCCCGCCCGGTCGTCAGCTTCGCCGTGCGCGTCCGCTTGCCGGCCTTCCACCGAGCGAACCGTTGTCCGCCCTTCGTGAAAAGTTCGGCACCAATGGGGAGCGGTCGTGTTGTTTGTTTGCGAAAGACGGTTCCCATCTCACTTCCCTTTTCGCTTCGGCTTTGATGCCGGCCCCACGATCAAACCGAAGTAGTTCGCCACTCGGTCGGCCATGTCGAGCCGGAGCGTCCGTTCGCCCTTGATAAACGCCATCAGGCTTTGGCGAGTGACGCCCGTTTCGCGTTCCAACGCTTTGAACGTCAGCCCGCTTGATTCAATCGCGATCTTCAACGCTTCCGTCATCGGTTGTTTGCTGGTCATAGTGTAGCAGATCATACAGGCTGGCCGAGAATCGTCAATCGTGAAACGTCCCGCAGTCGCCGCAGGTCCACTTGCAGCGTGCCGAGTCTCGCCCGTGGCCCGGATGGTCCGGTGGCAATCTCCGATCGGATTACGGCATAGAACCGCGACGGTTCGACCACTCGGCAGCCGGAGCACAAGTCGAACGGCTCGACCGGCAGCCGATCCCGGTTGGCTCGAAACCAGTCGATCAGTTCGGCCGCGTCAGCGTCCCACGTTGCCGGCGAGTCCGCCAACCGAGCCGGCGGGATCGGCGACGGTTGCCACTCGCTCGGCACGAACGCCGCTTCCGAGTCCGCTTCGGCGGTCATCTCGGTGACGGGTTCACCCCACAGCGTTTGCAGTTGGGCGAGAATCGCGGGATCGGTCGGCATGGTCGCGTTCTCTTTCTGTTTTCGAGAGATGGTCTACCCGAAAGGGTGTGAGACCATCTCGCTTATGGTCCCTTATGGGATATAGGACAGAGCTGTGTCCGCAGGAACGGACGCCAATTGTCCTACGACAACCGGACACAGCTTTGTCCTACGGCGGTTCCCGCGTCAGCGGATGAACTCGATACGTCGAGACACCCCGCCGCAGTCCGCCACGATGCACCACGGACAGCAAGCCGGCCCGCTGAAGTCGATCAATCGCCCGTCGCGCCGTGCGGTCGGAGATGCCGGCCCGTCGAGCCAAGTCGGCTTGTGATGTCTTTGCCAGTCCGTCCGCCTTCGTGTCTCGCCACAGCAGCAACCA
>CAMDRI010000051.1 GCA_945906725.1 Candidatus Kuenenia stuttgartensis
CACAAGCTGCGGAGCATCGAAGCGTACCGCTCGCAATTGCAGATCGCCTCGCTCGTGGACAGCATCCGCCAAGACGGCCCCTACGAGTATCTCCGCGACGTCCACTTCCGGCTGTACTCGTCGAAGAAGTACCGGCCGCTGTTTGCGGAGTAGGGCGAATGAATAAGATCCTGCGCTCAGCCACAAGCGCCGCTCACAGTGGTTTCGATTCAGGACATATTGCCCGTGCCGGTCGTCGGCTGCTGCGGCTTGTTACCCAGTGATCGGCCACTTAGATCGAGCGTCCGCACAGCGAACTCGGCCACCGCTTCGACCGGATCCGTGAACCACAATTGCTCCCCGGAAGGAACTTGCCCAACCTCAAAACGACCAGGTGAGCATTCCATAATGTACCACGCTGGCGTGCATCGCTGGTCCTGAGAGTATCCAAGCCATTCTTGAACGAGAGCCGGCTCGTCGCGCAGGTGTTTCTTGACTTCCGTCGCCGTCAGTTTCATGGTCGGCTCGTAACCGGTCACCCGAAGCAAATCCAACATTGACCACTCGCCGCTGCGCCAATTCTCCGGAAAACGACACAACTCCCGCACAACGTCGCCGCGAGAACCCCGAGACGCCCGCCAGCAACGCAGCCACGCTCGGTCACTCGCCCGCTCTATTGAGTCGATGGAGGAGTCTTCAATAACTCTCAGCGCGTTCGCCTCGACATCCACGGATAACGAACACATTTCGAGAACATGAAATGCCGCCCATCGTTGCGTGGGGAGGGGTTCTCGATCGGAGAGCAGACCTGCAAATGCCTCTTGTGCGTCGCGCCCGCGCTCCGAGAGTTCCTCTGCAACGGCTCGCATCACATCTCCAGCACCCTCTCGCCGGCGAATCCAGCGTTTACGTGCGTTGTTTGAGCCTGTAGGACCGTCACCCGGAGTGGCTCGCAGTACGGCTGCCTCTCGATACTTCCGGAGTTGTGCTTCGATTGTCATCACGCAATCTCAGTCAACGTAACCGGGGTCGGGTGTTTCTGATGCCAAGTAAGGTTCTCCCGCAGTGCGGCATTCACCGCAGCCTCATCCGCGAATGCGGCTGAAACGTCTGCCGCGAGACGCACCATGCGCAATCGTTCCCGATATCGTGCCGCGTACTTGCCACGGACCACGCCGCGCATCGTCCGAAAGTCGTATTCCGGCTGAAGGTCATCGTCCGGCACTGGTTGATTAGGGGAAGTTGCCATCTTCATAGTCCTTTCGTTCGCGACGACTTGTTTTACCACGCGGATTTCACGATCTCGAATCCGACCAGGAAAATTCCCGCATCCACCAGCGCGTGGCTGAGCCACGGGCCGAAGAGGGAACGGCTCCGGTGATAGAGCCACGCCCAAGCGACTCCGCCGACCGCCACGCCCAGCGAGAAGAACAGGCTCAGGAATGAACCCCCGCCGAAAAAGACCGACAGCACGATCACATGGTGAGCCATGAAGCCGAGGGCGGAAATCGCGATCGCCGGGCCGAGCGCCGTCACTCGGCGAAGTTGGGCGAAGACGAACCAGCGCCAGTAATACTCCTCCAACAGCGAGTGCAGCACGGCATAGAACACCGACAGCGCGGCGAACTTCGCGGTCGAGTCGATGCCCATGCCCTTGATCTTCTCGATAACCGCTGGAGCGGCGGAATCGAACGCGCCGCTTGGTTTCAGCCAGAGATGATACGCTCCGAACATCGCGGCCACGATGGCGAGACCGAGCAATCCGCCGATCAGCAGGCCGTCCCGTTTGGGCCGCGACCAACTCAGTCGCTGCTTCTGCATACAGACAAACCAGAACAGCGGAAAGCCAATCTGAATCACCATGCCACTCGACTTGGCCGCGAGTTGCAGTCCAGCGGCGGACTCCGCCAGCAGAACGAAATAGACCCACGTCAAAACTGATGGAAACGTGATCGCGAAGAGCAGAGCGGCTCGATCGGCACGAGATGCGGAAGCCGGCTCAGCATTCATTTCTCTCACCTACGATCGTTAAGGCCGCAGAGATTGTTTCTGGCGCATGAATGAGGGTGCAAAGTGCAGAGTGACGAGTGCAAAGTCAAAAGTGTCGAACCAACGCACCTGCGGTCCTCGCGATTGTGCACTTTGCACTCGTCACTTTGCACGGAATTGCGGCTACTCCACCCAATGGATTCATCATCCAGCTAGCTTGCCGCTGAGTTGCAGGAAGAGTTGTTCGAGCAGTAGTCGCTCCGCCGTTCGCAAGCCACCTTTGAGGTTGAGGTCCGTTTCGAGCAGCCAGCGCGAAATATGTTCGGCGTTTGGTCGGCCGATGCGGCGCAGGTAGTTTTCCGCCGCAGCGACTTGGAACGGAAAGACTCCCGCTTGTTTCAGTGCCGCCGAGAGGGGCACTCCTTGTCGCGACAGGTCCGTCGCGATGCCCAGCTTGCGGAAGGTGAAGGCGATGCCTCCCATGAGCTTCAAGGCCGGCTCGCCGGAGGTCAGGAGCTTGTCCAAGTTCGTCAGTGCGAAACCGAGGTTCCCGTCGCGCAGGGCATCGAGCATGACCCACGTCGTCTCGGCCTTCCAGCCGCCGACGACTTTGCGGACGTCTTCGCTGTCGATCTGCGGTCGGTCTCCCGCATAGGCCGCGACTTTTTCGATCTCTTGATCGAGTAGGCCGAGATGCGTCCCCGCCATCTCCGGCAGCAGCATCGCGGCTTCGCGAGTGATCTGCTTGCCGAATCGTTCTTTGACGGTCGTTTGAATCCAGCGGGTAAGGTCGGCCCCCTTCAGTTCGATGCACTCAATCAGTAGGCCAAGTTTATCGACGGCTTTGAACAGCTTCGTCGTCTTGGGAAATGAACCGACATCTAGCACGAGCAGAGATTTCTTGGAGGGCTTCTCCAAGTATTTTTCGAGGGTCGGACGGTTCTCCGACACGAAGTCGTCCGCATATTCGACCAAGACGACTCGCCGATCGCCGAACATCGAGACGGTCAGAAGTTCGTCTCGGACGGTTTTCCAGTCGGTCTCTTTGCCGTCGAACTTCGTCGCGGTGGAGTCGTCCGAATCATCGCCGCAGACCAGAAGCATCAACGCTGCCAGCGAGTCGAGCTTCAACGACCGCTCGTCCCCCGATAGCACGATGATCGCGCCGGTGGGGCTGGCTTGCGGAGTTTTTAGAAACGTGGTGGCGTGCATGGGCAGGCGCGAGGGGTTGGAGTAGAGGGGCGAGCAACACAATCGTTCTTGACCGACTTTACCGAAGTGGCCTACGGTCGACAGTGTGAAGACATTCGGACAAGTTTTCTCCCTCTCCTTTTGGGAGAGGGCCGGGGCGAGGAAGCCAAGCGTTGTTGAAGCGCTTGAATCCCTCATCCGGCCTTCGGCCACCTTCTCCCAAGGGAAGAAGGGATGAATTGACGCCAGTGTGAGGAGTTGGATTTCAAATCACAAATCCAGCTCTTGAATCCCTAGTCACAAACCCCTCGCTCCAGATGCTCACTCTCCCGACGCTCGAACCTCAATACGTCTGCCCTGGCGAGTCACATGCGATCTCGCGCGCCGTGCATTTGTCGAGGCTGGCGGCGTTTTATCCGAAGTGCCGTGAGTGCTCGCAGCGGCAAGAGACCGGTCAGCTCCCACAGCCCCAATTCGACGCGGACGACTCGGCTCAACCGCGAATCTCGGAGCGATCGATCTTCACGCTGGAAGGCGTGCGCGGCGTGTACCTCAACGAATTGACGCGACACAAGGCGGGAGAATTGGCCGCCGCGTTCGCCAGTCTGCTGTGGGAGTCACTGCCGTTGGCGGGACGCAGCGACCTGCGCGATGCGAATTCGAAACGGCCGATTCGTCGCAGCGGTCCGGTGGTTGTGGTTGGTTTTGATGAGCGGCCGTCGTCGCCCGACATCGTCACCGGAGTCGCGGCCGCGTTGCGTCGCATGAGTTGCCAAGTGGTGGATATCGGTCAAACGTCGATGCCCTGTTTTCGATTTGCCGTCGCGCACATGCAAGCGGCGGGAGGCATTCTGATTTCTGGCCACGGTTGCGAGCCGTCGTGGACGGGCCTCGATTTCGCGACCAAGCATGGCCGTCCGGTTTCGGTTGCTGGCCGACCCGTCGAGAACCGTGAAGATAACGGTGCCGCGCGAGTCATCAGCTTGGACGACATTCATCAGCGTTACGAACAGGGAGTCGTGCGACCACTACGGCAGGGGGGATCGCAGCGAGTCTTTCAGGCTTCCGTGCCGTATCTCGCGGGGTTCTTGCAACGCTTTCACGCATTGCGGCCGCTGCGAGTCGCAATCGGATGCCCCGTGCAGTTCGTGCGGCGGACCCTCGACGCTCTGTTTGAGAAGTTGCCCGTGACGCTGGACTGGATCGAGATTCCACGGCGCTGCCGTGAGTTGCTGAATGACGATGACTCCGACGTGCGGCATATGCGCGAAACGGTGGTGGCACGGTCGGCAGACTTTGGCTTCTTGATCGATGATGACGGAGCCGACGTCGCTGTGCTGAATGAGGTCGGAGATTTGCTTGCACCAGGGGACGTGTTGTGTTTGCTGGCCGACATCTTGCTGGCTGAGCAGGTGGGTGCGGCGGTCGTGATCGACAACGCGGCTCGTGATTTGGTGCAACCGCGAATCGCGGCGAAGGATCGCCGTTGCTGGCTGGGAGGCTGGACTCAATCCGACGTCTGGCAAGCGATGCGTCACGAAGCTGCGATTTGTGGCGGCGGTGCGACCGGTCGCGTATGGCTACGAGACACCGTGCCGACCTGTGACGCGATTCTCACCCTGGCTCACCTGCTGCAGGCCCTCAGTCGTGACGATGCGCCGCTATCGCAAGTCGTCACAGAAATTGCGGTTGCCGCTTGAAGAGGGGAGTGGCGATACGAGATGATCCCTCTCGTGGTCCGCGAACAACTTTTGAGGACGCGCAAGGGTTCCGAGCAATGACCAGCAAATCGCGATCGCGAGAAGCGATGTATGCTGAAGAGTCCGAGTGGTCTCTGGCTGGAGAATACTCCGCGATCTGGAACGCGAACGTCGAGCCTCCGGACCTGATCGAGTTCTTGCAAAATCATCCGGATATCACGCCAGCTCAGCGTGGCCGGTTGTTGTTGCTCGATCAGACTCGGAGTTGGTCCAACGGCGAGGGACGCAACGTCGAGGATTACGTGCGGTTGTGTCCCGAAATCGCGAACGATCGCATCCTGTTGGTCAAACTGCTGTCTCGGGAATACTGCCTGCAAGATGGTGCTCAGTCGGTTTCCGAATTTGTGGACCGCTTTCCGACGATGCGGGCCGAATTGCTTCATAAAATCTACGGCGATCATGACAGTGTCACTTCGGGGAATCAGTACGAACAAATCCTCGAAGAGTATCTGACGGACGCAACGCAAGAGTCGGGACTAGATTGCCAGTCAGAGTTGGAGTCATTGGAGACGTGCATCGAAGTCAGTGTCGTTGCTCCGCCGTCATCGCGCCTCAAGGAGAAAGTAGAAGAGGATGCGACGGTCCCACCTGTTGCTTCGGTCAAGTCAGCACCGGCCGAGAAGCCTGTCATTTCAGCCGACTGTCGGCTGCGCGAATGTTTTCCGTTCAACACACTGCCTGCGGAATTGGTGGATCGGCTGGAAGCTCAAATGTTTGAGCGTTCGTATTCGGCGACGGAGTTTCTGACGCGGCAAGGTGATCCCGGTGATTGCTTGTTTCTGATTCGCGAGGGGACGGTGGGCATCGTCGTCAACGATGAGAACGGCGCCACCCATGAGATCGATCGCAGCGTCTCTGGGGACGTTCTGGGCGAGATGGCCTTATTGACTGAAGAACCGCGTAGCGCCAGCTTGATCGCCCATGACGATGTGACAGCAATGCTCCTTCCTTCCGATAAGTTTCATGCGGCCGCTCTCAAGAATCCCGAAATTGGCGAGGTGCTGACAAAGTTGTTGGCTCTGCGATTGGGAGGTCAGCGCCGAGACGTTTTGGTGGGCAAGACGTTGAACAAGTACCGCATTGTGCGGCGTCTCGGACGAGGTGGCATGGCGATCGTTTATGCAGGCGCGCATCAAGACGAAACTCGGCTCGTCGCGCTGAAGATGCTCAGCCATCGCCTGGTCTATGACAAAGCGTCGCTGGTCTGGTTCCACCGCGAGGCAGACATCGTGGAATCGTTCGAGCATCCCAACATCGTTCGTATGTTCGGCCGGTTCAAAGCATTCAAGTCGTATTTCATCGTGATGGAGTTCTGCGACGGAATCACACTGGAACGCTTGGTGCGCCTGAACGGCCGGTTGAGTCAGGACGACTTTCGCAGGGCGTTCGGACAGATCGCCTCCGCCGTGTTGTACGCTCATCAGCGAGAGGTCGTGCATCGCGACATCAAGCCGGTCAATGTGATGCTCAACTTCGATGGCACGGTGAAGCTGATGGATTTTGGCCTCGCGAAGCCAATCAACGAGTTGGAGCCGGTCACGGAAGTCGACAATCACATCGTCGGGACGCCGCGCTACATGGCTCCGGAGCAGCTCAAGGGCCGCGAGATTACCGAGGTCACCGACTATTTCGCCCTGGGCTGCACGGCGTACAAACTGTTGACCGGCGACACATTGTTTCCGGAACACGACGTCAACAAATTGCGGGCCATCCATGATTGCTGGACGGTGCCAGACTTTTCGCAGCGGCGGCCGGAATTGGCACCTGATATTTGCGAGTTGCTGACTGGGTGCCTTCAGCGCCGTCGATCGAAGCGTGTCTGCGACCTCGCTAAGTACGCGACGTGGGCCGCGCCCCTCGACGTCGCCCGGCTTCTGTGAACGTCGCTGTTTCGCCGCGACGGAGTCTGCGTGACGAGCCGAGCGTTTGTCTGGCTGCAATCCTCCGAAAAGTTTGCACATCGAGTCGCGTCTGGCTCGTCATGCGGAGCGATGACGGCTACGTTTCGTCGGCTTCGCCGATCTGTGTTGAAACAACGCCGCCGCGTCGAAAGGACTGCACGATGCCCCAGACAATCCACCGCCGTCTGCTTGAGTTTACCGGGATGCTGTTGCAGATCGCGCTGGCGAGCCTCCCCGCCGTCGCCGGACCCTCCAATAGTTTGCTCGATCTTTCCGCCGATGGACGATTGCTGGCGTGCTCGAATCGCGACAGCGGTACCGTGACGATCGTGGACCCGGCCACGTTCACCAAACTGCGAGAGATTCCCGTCGGCCACAAGCCGGAGGGAGTTACGTTCCTCGGCGACAGCCATCAACTCGCGGTGGCGATTTATGCGGATGACGTCGTCGCTTTCGTCGATGCCGACAAGGGCGAAGTCCTCGGCCGCTGCGAAGTCTTCGACGAGCCGTATGCCGTGGTCTCGACACGCGATGGCTCGCGGATTTGGGTGACATTGGAGTACCCCGGGCAGTTGATTGAGATCGACGCGAAGTCACACAAGATATTGCGTTCACTCGCCGCCGGTTCGTTTCCGCGAGGACTTGCATTGTCGAGTGATCAGCGCACCGCGCTTGTCACCGAGTATTACACCGCGACCGTGCGGTTGATCGAACTGGCGTCCGGCAAGGAACTCGCTGCGATACCGGCTTCCGCGACAGACAATCTCGCGCGACAAATCAGCGTGCATCCGACGCGACCCAAAGCCTATGTGCCTCATCAACGATCCAAGATCACGGCAGCTCACGGTGAAGGCTCGATCTTCCCGTACATCAGCGTGATCGATTTGCCCACTGCTGACAGCCAGCCCAAAGAAGACCTCAAGCGCAAACGCATCCCGATGGACTCGTTCATCGGCAACCTTGTGACTGCCAGCCCCTGGGAAGTCGCCGTCAGCCCCGATGGCCAGCAAGCGGTCGTTGTGTTTGGAGCAACCGACGACCTGTTCGTGATGGAAGTTCGCGACGACAACTATCGCGAGCTGACTCCGATTCAGCACATGAACATCGGCCACAACCCGCGCGCCGTGAAGTACTCGCCCGACGGCAAATGGTTCTGGCTCTACAACGCGCTCGATTTTGAAGTCGTGGCCTACGACGCGAAGAGTCTGCAACGAGCCGGTCTCGTGCGAGTCACCGAGAACCCGCTGGGCGACGAAATCCTGCGCGGCAAGCGGCTGTTTTATTCGGCGTTGATGCCGATGGCCTCACGCCGCTGGATTGCTTGCTCAAGCTGTCATCCCGACAGCGATGCCGACGGCCGCACTTGGCAGAATCCAGAAGGTCTCCGAAACACGCCGCCACTGGTTGGCCTGGCGTGGACGCACCCGCAACATTGGTCCGCCGACCGCGACGAGACACAGGACTTCGAGCACACGATTCGCGGCCTGTTGATGCAGGGCAGGGGACTGATCAACGGGCCCGTCGCCGAATCACTCGGCCCGCCGAACAAAGGCCGCTCGCGTGATCTCGATGCGCTCGCCGCGTATACGAACTCACACACGGTCCCGTTCAGCCCGCACGCGAAAAACGGCCTGTCCGATGCGGCCAAACGGGGCAAAGACATCTTCTTCTCGAAAGAGGCCGCCTGTGCGACTTGTCACTCCGGACCGTTCTTCAGCGACTCGAACCCCGCGACGAAGTCGGCTCTGCACGACGTCAATACCGGCCGCTCCGACCCGTCCGAGAAGATGCCGTTGAAGTACGACACCCCGACGTTGCTCGGCGTCTATCGGTCAGCGCCGTACCTGCACGATGGCTCTGCCAAAACGTTGCGAAATATTCTGACAACGAGCAACGCTGGTGACAAACACGGCAAGACCAGTCATTTCAAACCGCAGCAGATCGGCGATCTGATCGAGTTCCTTAAGGCACTCCCCTACGAAGATCCTCAGCCCGCCGCCGAAGCTGCTGGTTTAAAGAAAGTCGCACGCTAACCCAGAGGATGGGCACACCTGCCCGTCCCTGTTTTTTGCTTCTATTCAAGGAACGCCATGTTTCGTTTTCTCTGGGCCGCTCTCCTGTTTTCCCTCTGGGCAATTCTTGGCTGTGAATCGAATTCTCAGACAGTGACATCACCCTCCCCGAAAACCCAGGAACCGGACAAGTCGGTGCTATCGGAGCCTGTTGGTGACGCAGCCAAGAATCCAGCAGCGGCCGTGGCGCTCGACCTCAAGAATTGGGACGAAACGCTGGCGCTCGTCGCGTGGCACAAGGGCAAGATTGTGGTGCTCGATCTGTGGTCCACCTCCTGCGAGCCGTGCACGGTTGAGTTCCCGCATCTGGTCGAATTGCACAAGCAACACGGCGAGAAGCTCGTCTGCATGTCCGCGAGTTGCGACTACGCCGGCATCAAGAGCAAGCCGCCGGAGAGCTATCGGGAGCGTGTGCTCGCGTTTCTAGCGAAGCAAAACGCCACGTTTCCCAACGTGCTGCTGAACGTGGAATCCGACGTGCTGTTCGAGAAACTCGAACTCGCCTCGATCCCCGCCGTGTACGTCTTCGGTGCTGACGGGAAAGTCGCGAAGCGTTTCGACAATGACCACGCGAAGCCCGGCGAAGACTTCACCTACGCCAAAGACATCATGCCGTTCGTCGAGAAGCTTCTGGCGGAGTGAGAAAGCATGCTCGACGTTCTCTGCATTGGCATTATCGTCTCCGATCATCTTTGCTCGCCGATCTCGCACCTGCCGCGAGCCGGCGAGCTGGTCTTATCGCCACGGTTTGAGCTGGCGATCGGCGGCAACGCGGCCAACGTTTCGACCGATCTTTCCAAGCTGGGCGCGAAGGTCGGAGTTGTCGGACTGGTCGGACAGGATGTCTTCGGCCGGCATATTCGCGAATCGTTGGAGGGTGCCGGTGTGGATTGCCGGCTGCTGTGCGAGTCCGGCACCAGTCAGACTTCACAATCGCTGATCGTCAACGTGCAGGGAGAGGATCGGCGATTCATTCACGCGCTCGGAGCGAACGCCGACTTCGACGCCAGCCAAGTCACGCCCGAGATGGTCCGTGATTGTCGCGTACTGTTCCTGGGCGGCTATCTGCTGGCAGAAAACCCACCGGTCGAGAACATCCTGCCGCTGTTTCAAGCGGCGCGAGACGCGGGCATCCCGACACTGCTGGATGTTGTCCTGCCCGGTCCCGGCGACTATTGGCCGCGGCTGCGGCCGGTGCTCGCGCTGACGGATGTCTTCATGCCCAACGCGGACGAGAGCGTGCTGCTCACTGGCGAGACTGACCCCCGGCGACAGGCCGCAGCGTTTCGCTCGGCCGGAGTCCGCACGGCGATCATCACGCGCGGCGGAGACGGCTGCGTAATCCTCTCCGACGAAGGCCGCTTTCAGGCTGAAGCTCATCGGGTCCCGTTCGTCGATGGGACCGGCAGCGGCGATGCGTTTGTTTCCGGGTACATTCTCGGTTTGCTACGAGGAAACAGCACGCTGGACTGCGTGCGGCTGGGAAGCGCGATGGGGGCGAGCTGTGTTCGCTCGACGGGAGCAACCACGGGCGTGTTCAATGTCGCGGAATTGACGGAATTCGTGGCCGCGCACTCGCTGACAATCACACGCTGCTGAAATGCGTGATTGTCGATGCTCTGGTTCCTAAGCGTTCGAACTGAATCAACAGGAGATACACAATGCAGCCATCGTTGAGTGAGCCGATGCAGATTCGTAATGAGGCTGCAACGGCGGAATGCCTCCGCTTGGCGGCGGCCCACTCGCGAACGGAAGACTGGCAGCGATGGGGGCCATATCTCTCCGAACGGCAATGGGGGACGGTGCGTGAGGATTACTCTGCGCATGGCGACAGTTGGTTTTACTTCCCGCACGACCACGCTCGCAGCCGAACGTATCGCTGGGGCGAAGATGGCTTGCTGGGAATTTGCGATCGACAGGGGCGGCTGTGTTTCGCTCTGGCGTTGTGGAACGGCCGCGACCCGATCCTAAAGGAACGACTCTTCGGCCTGACGGGGCCGGAAGGAAATCACGGCGAGGACGTGAAGGAGCTTTATTACTACCTCGACTCGACCCCGACGCACTCGTACATGAAGGCGCTCTACAAATACCCGCAGGCCGCGTTTCCGTACGATCAACTTGTCGCAGAGAACCGACGACGCGGCAAAGATCAGCTGGAGTTCGAGTTGCTCGACACTGGCGTCTTCGACGAGGACCGCTATTTCGATGTCGTGGCCGAGTACGCGAAGGCTTCGCCGCAGGACATCCTGATCCAAATCACGATTCACAACCGCGGACCAGAAGTGGCCACGCTGCATGTCTTGCCAGCGCTGTGGTTTCGCAATACTTGGTCCTGGCTTGGACATGACGAGTCCCCGTCCTGTCATCCAGGAACGCGACTTCAGGCAGACGGGACTGTCTTGGTCTGGCATGAAGCGCTGGGTGAGTTTTCCTTCGTCGCGGACGAGTCACCGCAGCGTCCAGAGTGGCTCTTCACGGAAAACAATTCGAACCAAGAGCGACTCTATGGGCTTTCCAACAACGACCAGCCTGTGAAGGATGCGTTTCACGACCGCGTCATTCATGACCGGCTCGATGCGGTTTCGCCGGACGGAATCGGCACGAAAACGGCGGCTTGGTACAAATTTCATCTGGCCCCGCAGGCCACGCAAGTCATCCGATTGCGGCTGACTCATCTGCGGGAAAAGACATGGACGCCGCAGACGGCGTTCGGGCCGGAGTTCGAGCAGGTCTTCGCGACTCGTCTGGAAGAGGCGAACGAGTTTTATCACACGAAACTTTACCGAGAGTATTCGCCGGAGTCGGCCCGCGTCGCTCGGCAAGGCTATGCGGGGCTGCTGTGGTCAAAACAGTTTTATCACTACGTGGTGCCGCAGTGGCTCAATGGGGATGAAGGTCAACCGCCTCCGCCGGAATCACGGAAGCATGGGCGCAATCGCGATTGGCCGCATCTGTTTAACCGCGACGTGATCTCGATGCCCGACAAATGGGAGTATCCTTGGTACGCGGCGTGGGACTTGGCGTTTCACATGATTCCCTTCGCTCGTATCGATGGCGAATTCGCCAAGCAGCAACTGCTGCTGTTTCTGCGCGAGTGGTACATGCATCCGAACGGACAATTGCCGGCCTACGAGTTTGGGTTTGGCGATGTGAATCCTCCGGTCCATGCATGGGCTTGCTGGCGCGTCTACAAGCAGACCGGCCCGCGCGGCAAACGCGACCGGTTGTTTCTCGCACGTGCGTTTCAAAAACTGCTGCTGAACTTCACTTGGTGGGTCAACCGAAAGGACATCGAGGGGAACAATATGTTCGGCGGCGGGTTCCTTGGTCTGGACAACATCGGCGTATTCGACCGCTCTCAGCCGCTGCCGACGGGTGGACGATTGGAACAAGCAGATGGGACCGCATGGATGGCGTTCTTCTGCTCAACGATGCTGGCGATCGCGCTGGAGTTGGCCTCCGAGGACCCCAGTTACGAGGACATCGCCTCAAAATTTTTTGAGCACTTCGTCGCCATCGCCGACGCGATGAACACACTCGGCGGCAGCGGCCTGTGGGACGAGATCGACGGCTTCTATTACGACCAACTCAAGATGGGCAACCACGGCCAACCAATGCGGATCCGCTCTGTGGTTGGCATCATCCCGTTGTTCGCAGCCGAGATTCTTGATCCGCAGACGCTCGACAAGTTGCCCGGCTTTAAGCACCGCATGAATTGGTTCCTCAAAAACCGCAAAGACCTGGCGCGACAAATCACCATCTGCGAACGCGACCCCGCGGCGACCGATGCCAAAACAAGCCGCCTGCTGCTGGCGATCCCGTCACGCGAGCGTTTGCAACGCGTGCTGCGACGAGTGTTGGACGAATCAGAATTCCTGTCCCCTTATGGCTTGCGGGCACTGTCCAGAACGCACTCGGCTGATCCATTCGTCTTCCGCACAAACGGTCAGGAACTGCAAGTCGATTACGTCCCCGGCGAATCGAACACCGGCATGTTCGGCGGCAACTCGAACTGGCGCGGACCGATTTGGTTCCCCGTCAATTACCTGCTGGTCGAAGCACTGGAACGCTATCACCATTTCTATGGCGATGACTTCAAAGTCGAATGCCCGACCGACAGCGGCCAGTGGCTGACGCTGAAAGAAGTCGCCGCCGAATTGTCACGCCGGCTCGCGAACTTGTTTCTTCCTGACGAGGCCGGCCGCCGCGCGTGTCACGGCGAAGACTCACGCTACGCCAACGATCCGCATTGGCGCCACCTTGTGTTGTTTTACGAGTACTTCCACGGAGACACGGGTCGCGGTTGCGGAGCCTCACACCAAACCGGCTGGACCGCGCTCGTCACACGTCTCATGTAGCCCTGTCGCTCCGCGACACGAAAATCGAACGGTTGTTCGATATCGCTCCCACAGAAAACGCCAGCGCCGATCTCGCAATTGTCAGTCCTGTCGCGGAGCGACAGGACTGCTAGAAAATCCCCAGCATGTCCTTCGCCTCGTCGGTCATACGATCCGGCGTCCACGGCGGCGACATCACCAGCTTGATTTCCGCTTCATCCACGTCGCGCAGTCGTTCCAGCGCCATCTTTGATTGCTGCACAATCTGCGGCCCAGCTGGACACGCGGGGCTGGTGAGTGTCATCTCGACATAGATCTTTCGGTCGTCTCGATTGACCGAATAAACCAGTCCCAAGTCGACGATGTTGACCATCAACTCCGGGTCGATGACTTGCTTGAGGGCTTCGATCAGTCGCAGGTCGTCATCCGTTCCCGGTTCCGGCGTCGGCACCTGATCGCCGCTGGCCGACGCTGCAGAGACGACCGGAATGTCACCCGCCGGACTGACCTGAGTGGGAGCCGAGGCGACGGGGGCCGCCGGCAGTTCGGCTCCGACCGGGCCGACAAAGACATCGCTATCCCGGACCTGCACCGCAAACGTCGGAATCGCTCGCGTCGCCGGCATGCACAATGCGTTGCCGGTTTTCAGATCAAACCTCGCACCGTGTCGCGGACAAGTGATCGCCCCATCGGCGACCGGTCCGTCGGTCAGTGGTTGGCCGTCGTGTGAACAGACATCCTCGACCACGAAGAAGTCATTTCCGATCCGTACCAGCAATGCCGGAACGTCATCCACAATAATCGACTTCCGCCCATTCGGCGGAATTTCTGTCACAGCGGCGACTCGTTCAAAAGTAGACATGATGTGTTGCATTCTTAGGGTTAGCCAATTCCGAGCTTATGCTCGACGGCTTGATTGAGCGTCTCACGGACGAGTTCGACGGGGATTCGATCGGACACAATTTGTAAGAAACCTTGGACGATGACGTGCATCGCCTCGAATTCGGATAGGCCGCGAGCCATGCAATAAAAAACTTGCTCGCGATCGACGCGGCCGGCCGTCGCGCCGTGAGTGCAACGCACATCGTCGGCTTCAATTTCCAAACCGGGAATGGCGTCGACGCGGCAGGCATCCGACAGCATGAGCGCGTCGTTGCGCTGATAGCCGTCGGTCTTCTGCGCGTCTGGGGCGACTTTGATCATGCCGCGCCAGACCACGCGAGCCTTGTCACGGATCACGTCTTTGTAGAGCAGATCGCTGCGTGTGTTCGGCGCGTTGTGCCATTGCTGCGTGTAGTACGACAGGACTTGCCGGTTCGTCGCGAACGTCACACCGTTAACTTCGGCCTCGGCTCCGCGTCCGTCGAGATGCACGTCCTGATGAATGTGAGCCAGCTTGGCTCCGAGTCCTCCGACCGTCCACTGCAACATGCCATTCGATTCAACTCGCCCCGCCTGATGCGCAAAGTGCCAAGTCTTGTCGTTCCAGTTCTGCAATTGGACGTACCGCAGCCGAGCTTCTTTGCCGAGGATCAATTCCACCGCGCCGACATGCAGTCCCGCTGCGTCAGCCGTCGCTGATGCAGTTTCTTCGAGCAACGTCGCGCTCGCACCGTCTTCCAAAATGACCAGAGTGTGACTGAAGTCCGCGGCCCCAGCCGAGCTCAGCCCAATTAAGCTGTCGAGCGGTTCATTGATCGACACGCTTTTCGGCACGAACAGTACCGTTCCGCCGGTCCAAAACGCCGCGTGCCAACTCGAGAATCGGTCTCGCCGAGCCTGGACGCCGCGCTTGCCAAAATACGGTTCGAGCTTCTCACGATGCTCCACCAATAGCGTTCGCAAGTCACCGAACAGCACGCCTTGCTTGGCATATTGTTTGTCGAGCGTCGCTCGCGTCGTGTGCCCATCGACGTGAGTCACTATCCCGGAGAACTCCGCCCGATCCTGCATCAACGAGCCAAACGTCGCAGCTTCGGACGGCTCGGAGCGGACATGAAATTGATCCGGCCGAAACGTGCGTGTCTCAACCCGCTTCCATTCCTCCGAGTCCAGCGGCACGGCGAGATGATCTTGATATTGCTCGTATGCCTTGCGCCGAACGTCGACGATCCAACCGGGCTCGTCACGTGATTCGAGGAACGCTTCAAAGGCGGTGCGGCTAAAGCCAGTCACGATGTCTGTCATTGTTGCTGTCATTGTCTCTCGTTCGTCATCAACTCAATTGCCAGTCCATCCAACTCCGCTCGGTATCGCAATCCCGGCGAGCCGGTGGCGAGTAACG
Organism: Candidatus Kuenenia stuttgartensis; assembly: GCA_945906725.1. Taxonomy (GTDB): domain Bacteria; phylum Planctomycetota; class Planctomycetia; order Planctomycetales; family Planctomycetaceae; genus SXKJ01. The sequence goes on from CAMDRI010000051.1 coordinate 15,514, forward strand.
CTTCGCGGATTGGGCCAGTGATTTCGGCGATGGTCACTTTGCGAGCCTCGACGATTTCCTTCGTGTCGAGCGGCTGCAATGTCCCGCCGGTCGGGCGGACTTGCAGGACGCGAGTCGTCCAGTCGATCACTTCGGAGCCACAATGAAATCGGGCGCTGGCTCGGATCAGGTATTTCTCCAAAACGATGTCTAAACCGGTTTCTTCCTTCGCTTCTCGGATCGCTCCGTTGTCGAACGCCTCACCTATTTCGACGCCTCCCGATGGTGTGCGATACGCCCCGAGCGGGTAGCTCGGCTTGCGAATCACCACGATGTTTCGTTCGTGATCGACGATCACTAGTGTCACGTCGTGGCAGCGTCCCTGCGTCTGCCCCAACCGCACGATGTCAAATTGTTCGGGAGTCATCTCGTACTGCCGCGTGATCTCAACCGGAGTGCCGTATCGCTGTTCGACCTCGCGGATGATTTCGGCGGTGACGTACATGACCGTCCTAGCCCACGCTGCCTTCCATTTGCAGTTCGATGAGGCGGTTCATTTCGACGGCGTATTCCATCGGCAGCTCTTTGACGAGCGGTTCGATGAAGCCGGTCACGATCATGGCCGAAGCTTCCGCTTCGGTCATGCCGCGGCTCATCAGATAGAAGAGTTGCTCTTCGCCGATCTTCGAGACGCTGGCTTCGTGTTCGAGAGAGATCTGATCGTCTTCGGCTTCGATGTACGGGTAGGTGTCGCTGCGGCTTTTGCTGTCGAGGATCAAGGCATCGCAGACGACGTTGGATTTGCAGTTGGTCGCTCCCTTTTCGACTTTGACCAAGCCGCGATAGCTGGCTCGGCCGCCGCCCTTCGAGATACTCTTCGAGACGACGCGGCTCGACGTGTTCGGAGCACAGTGAACCATTTTCGCTCCGGCGTCTTGATGCTGACCGTCGTTCGCGAACGCGATCGACAGCGTCTCGCCGCGAGCACCCGGCTCCATCAAATAGATGGCGGGGTATTTCATCGTCAGTTTCGAGCCGAGGTTGCCGTCCACCCACTCCATCAGCGAATCGCCGTAGGCCATCGCTCGCTTGGTGACCAGGTTGTAGACGTTGTTCGACCAATTCTGGATCGTCGTGTAACGGAAGCGACCGCCGCGTTTGACCACGATTTCGACGACGGCCGAGTGCAGACTTTCGCTGCTGTAAGTCGGAGCCGTGCAGCCCTCGACGTAATGGGCCGACGCTCCTTCATCGACGATGATCAACGTCCGCTCGAACTGCCCCATGTTCTCCGAGTTGATCCGGAAGTACGCCTGCAACGGGAACTCGATCTTCACGCCCGGCGGCACATAGATGAACGACCCGCCCGACCACACGGCTGAATTGAGCGCCGCGAACTTGTTGTCGTTCGGCGGAATGATCTTGCCGAAGTATTCTCGGAACAGGTCCGGATGATCGCGCAGCGCCGAGTCGGTATCGGTGAAGAGCACCCCTTGCTTGGCGAGGTCCTCCTGCAAGCTGCCGTAGATGACTTCCGACTCGTACTGAGCCTTCACGCCCGCGAGATATTTCTTCTCGGCTTCGGGGATGCCCAACCGGTCGTACGTCTTGCGAATGTCCTCGGGAACATCTTCCCAACTCTTCTCCAGATTGGCTGCCGCCTTCATGTAGTAGAAGATGTTTTGGAAGTCGATCTCTTCCACGGCACCGCCCCAGGACGGCATCGGCTTTTGGAAGAAGGTCTCCAGCGAGCTGATGCGAAAATCTCGCATCCACTTCGGCTCCTTCTTCATCTCGGAGATCTGATAAACGATCTCACGATCCAGCCCTCGGCGGCTCTTGAAGACGTACTTGTCCGTCGGATCGTGGAAGCCGAATTGGTAATCGCCGACGCCGACGTCTTGATCTTCTCGTTCTTGAACTGCTAGGTCAGTGCTCATGATTTATTTTCGCCTTCTGGAGTTTGGTGATTCCGCACCGCATTCCAAAGTTATTCCTTAACGGTGACTGCTTGTTCTTCCGCCGCCTCGGTTGGATGCCGCTCTCTTACTGCTGCGTAGCCGTTCGCGTGCAGGTCGTGAGCGAGGGACGCATCGCCGGTTTCGACAATTTTCCCAGCGAGCATCACATGCGTGAAGCTCGGTTTGTTGAATTCGAGCAGGCGTTCGTGGTGCGTGATGATCAGCACGCCCATGTGCGGGCCGTGGAGTTTGTTGATCCCTTCGCTGACCGCTCGGACGGCGTCGCTGTCGAGGCCGCTGTCGGTTTCGTCGAGGATCGCGAACCGCGGACGCAGCAGCGACAACTGCAAAATCTCCATCCGTTTCTTCTCGCCGCCGCTGAAGCCGTCGTTGAGGTAGCGCCGAGCAAACTCGCTGTCGATGTCGATCTCGGACATCCGATCCTTGAGTTCCTTGCGGAAATCCTTCATCGGAATCAGCCCCTCGCCTTCTTTACGGTCGGGGTTGCGGACGTTCGAGACCGCGTGCCGCAGGAAGTCGGAGACCTTCACGCCCGGAATCGTCACCGGGTACTGAAACGCCAGAAAGATGCCCAGCCGTGCTCGCTGGCAGGGGTCCAACTCCAGCACGTTGACGCCGTCGAGTTCAATCGCCCCACCGGTGATCTCGTATTTCGGATGCCCGGCGACGACGTAGGCCAGAGTGCTCTTGCCGCACCCGTTCGGCCCCATCAAGGCATGAATCTCCCCCTGCCGAATCTCCAGGTTTACCCCCTTGAGAATCGGCTTGCCATCCACGGCGACTCGCAGGTCGCTGATCTTCAGAATCGCGCTCATTCGACTTTCACTCTTTCCGCAATACGGATATCTGATGGGCTCTCGAATCACTCACACGTTCAAAACGCTTGGCACGGCCGCGACTCCGCTGTGGTGGGGGACGGGGAGGACTTCGGTCATCCCTTTGCCGAGCTTGCGGGCCTTGATCTTGTCTTGAATCCGCATGATCCCTTCGAGCAGAGCCTCCGGACGGGGCGGGCAGCCGGGGACGTACACATCGACCGGCACGACCAGATCGACTCCCTTGACGACGTGATAGCCCCACTTGAAGTACGGACCGCCACCGACGGTGCAGGCTCCCATCGCGATCACGTACTTCGGATCGGGCATCTGCTCGTAGAGCCGCCGCACTCGGCTGGCCATTTTGTAGGTGACGGTCCCGGCCACGATCATCAAGTCCGCTTGCCGAGGACTCGCACGGAACGCCCCGGCTCCGAAGCGGTCCAGGTCGAAGCGGCTGGCTCCGACGGCCATCATCTCGATCGCACAGCACGCCAGGCCGAATGTCATCGGCCACACACTGGACTCCTTCGCCCAGTTCATCGCCTGCTCCAGCGTTGAGACAATCACGTTCTCTTCAAAACGTCCTTCGATCCAACTGCTCATGATTTTGTCCGTTGTATTTTGGTGTCTTGTGATCCGTACCGAGCCACAAACTCTAGCGGCACGATCGCGCGATGCAATCGACTCAACTACCCACGGTTTCGGCCTGAAACTCACAGCAATGATGCCCGTCGCGGCAGCATTTGGTGAGCGTGATTTTCGTTCCCAGAACGTCGCCAAAAACTTCTTGTTCCAACTCGCAGATACCGGAATCAGACGACGCCAACTCCTGATACGGGCAACTGTTTTCTCGCAGAATCGGCAGCGCTCCCGTCGTGTCAATTTCCACATCGAAGCCGCGACCGATCAGTGATGCCTGCAACTGCCGCAAACGATCCGGCAACGAACGCGAACGATCCGTTCGGCCGTAGCGGTTGACCATCGACTCTCGCACCCGCTGCACAACTCGCTTGCGGAGTAACGGCTCTTCGATGCTCTGCATTTCTTGCCAGAGGATCAGGGCCAGATCGCTGTAATTCTCTCCGAGTTGATTGAGCCCCGATTCCGACACCTGGTAAACGAAGCGTGGACGACCCCGGCCGCCGCGAACCATGACTCGCGAGACAAAGCCCTGGCCTTGCAGTCGCACAAGTCGCTGGCGCACGGCTGTCGCCGTCACACCGACTGAGCCGCAAATCTCTGAAATCGTTCCCGATCCGAGCCGATGAAGCTGGTCCAAGAACGTTCGGTCGCTAGTTTCGAGTGCAGCTTTCATGGCTAAATCAACTTAAGAGCCTTGAAGTTACGTCAATCCATCGGTTGCACGACCACTGCTCGGCGAGCGATGGTATCCGTGCCGGATAATTTTGACAACCAAAATTGTCAAAATGCGTCTGGCCAAGCGACGATCACTCACCAAGGCCGCAGAATTCATCGCTTCTTTGGAATCGAACTCGGACCAAAAAAGTCTGCGAACTAAACTCCAGCCGAAAGGCGATGCCCGGCACATCGCGAACCATTTCAATCAACGCAATGCCGAGGAGATGAGATCATCGTCGAGGGAACGCACCCATGAGCCAACCTCCAACTGCAGGCGGTCCAGCATCCAGCGAGGCATCGGCGGGGTTCGCTTTTCGGCCACCCTCGCAGGCTTGGGAGCAGATTCGTTTCGCCGATGGTCCACAGAGTTTTTTGTGGGCCTGGTTCAAGCCCGCGGCAGTTCCTCAGGGATTGATTGTGCGAATTCCGGACGAGGCCTCGCAGGCTCAGTCGTTGACGCTTCGCGCCGTCCTGCATTTGACCGGTGTCGATTCGACTTGGGTGGCGATGTGGCAGGTCTACGGCATGGCCTATCCCGGCATGAATGGAGCCAATCCGCTGTTGGATCAGCCGTTGCCAACACTCGTGGCCGGGGCCGATCCGAATCTCGTGGTCTTTGTCGCTGCGCCGCAACCCAGCTACATGACGCCGATGGCGCCGTTTGCGGCACCGCCGATGATGCCTTCCGCAAGCGTTTCGACTTCGGCACGCACTAGCCAAACTGCCGAGTTGTTGGAGCGGCTGGATACGGAGTGGAACGCCGCGATGGATGTCGAAAAGGATTTGGACCGGCTGCGCAAAATGCTCGTTGATTTGACGAGCCGATTGAAGACGTTGAATCGAGACTTGAACCCGGACGAACGCCTGTATTCCAGTCGCGAAGACAAACAGGACTGGCAGGATGCTCGGCGATTTTTGCGAGACTCGGACAATCGCCTGCGAGCCTGCATCAAGGAATTCGACATCGGCGACTCCAGTTCGGCCGGACACAAGCGGCACTACGAGCACCTTCACGCGCAGTTCGTAGCCCCGCGCGTGCCGTTCGACGGCATGGAGCAAGCCTTGAACGGCTTCGAGTTCTATCGCAAGCTTCTCACGACCTTGCAGGGCAAGATGAACTCCACGTTCCTGGGGGCGCAGAGCAACGGTGAACGGCGAGCCCAAATGGTCTTGGCTCGGATCGCCAACAAGGTTCGCGAATCGTCCAACAAGAAGACGGCATTGGGTGCCGCGCTCGACGGCTGATGCATCGAATTTCTGCCGTGAGTTGCTCCGCCGTCAGGATTTCGGCCCATCCTTGGGCGACCCGGCTGGAGTCGCGCCGTGACGAGCCAACTCGCCACGCAACTGCTGGCCGAGAACGCTGTGCTTTCGGCCGTAACCGAGATAGATGCACATCCCGATCGCCAGCCAACCAATGAGCCGGTACCAGTTTTCTGCGGGTAGCGAGAACATCAGCATCAGACAGGCGGCGATCCCTAGCACAGGGACGACGGGAACGAACGGGCAGCGGAACGGTCGCGGAGTGTCCGGGTTCGTCTTGCGCATGATCAGGACCGCCGCGCAGACAATCACGAACGCGAACAACGTCCCGATGTTGGTGAGATCGAGCAGGGCGTCAATCGGCAGCAGTCCGGCCAACACGCTGACGAACAAGCCGATCAGGATGGTGCTCTTCCACGGCGTTTGAAATCGCGGATGCACGTCGGCGAAGAACTTGCTGGGGACCAGTCCATCGCGAGCCATCGCCAGGAACACGCGCGGAGCACTCAGCATCATTACCAGCAGCACAGACGTGATTCCAGCGACGCCGGCTCCGGCGATGATGAACTCTGCTTTGGGCAAGCCGGCCTTCTTGAAGGCGTCCGAGACTCCCGCGTGGATGTCGATCTCGTTGAAGCGAACCATGCCTGTCAGCACCGCCACCACGGCGATGTAGAGCACCGTGCAAATCAAGAGCGAGGTCACAATCGCGATGGGCACGTCGCGTTGCGGATTCTTGGCCTCTTCGGCGTGAGTCGACACGCTGTCGAATCCGATGTACGCGAAGAAGATGATGGCCGCTCCCGCCAACACGCCGACTGGACGGCCATTCTGCGGTTCCCCCAAGATCGGTTGCCCAAAGAAGCTCAGCCCCGACCAACCATATGGAGCGAACGGCGTCCAGTTTGCCGAGTCGATGTAGAACGCGCCCACTCCGATCACGAACAGCACGGCCAAAACCTTCACGATGACCATCGCGGTGTTGAACTTGGCGCTCTCCTGAATGCCTTTGACCAACACCGCAGTCACGATGGCGACAATCAAAACGGCCGGAAGATTGACCCAGGCTCCGGTCATCACGAAATGTCCATTTTCGTAAACCAGCGGATTCTTGCTGATGACGTCGGGGAGCACGATGCCGAACTTCGCCAGCACCGCTTGAAAATATGACGACCAGCCATTGGCCACGGTCGCCGCTCCGACCGCGTATTCCAGGACTAAGTCCCAGCCAATGATCCAGGCGAAAAGTTCGCCCATCGTCGTGTAGGCGTAGGTGTAGGCACTGCCGGCGACCGGAGCCATTGACGCGAACTCGGCGTAGCACAGAGCCGCAAAGATGCAGGTCAGTCCCGCGACGACATACGAGACCATGAGGGCCGGTCCCGCGATGTCGTGTGCCGCCTTACCGGTCGACACAAAGATGCCGGCTCCGATCACCGCACCGATGCCCAGGCTCGTCAGCGCAACCGGTCCGAGCACCCGCTTCAAGCGGTGGTCGCCGGCCATTTCGTCGAGCAAATCCTGAAGATTCTTCTTCGCAAAGAACTGATTCTGCGACATGTTGCCTGCCTCCGATCGGATGTACTCAACGCCGAGTTGCGTGAGGCGGGTAGCGTATTGACGTGGGACAGGTTTTCAACCTGCCCGGACATCAATCGGCCGAGAGTTGAAGAGAACGGCATCGCAACGAATTGTGAATTCGCGGCCGGGCAGGTTGCAAACCTGCCCCACGAGGCTACTCCGCCTTGAAGCGATAGCCGATGCCGCGAACCGTCTCGACCAAGTGGCCCTTGTCGCCGAGCTTCTGCCGCAGCGAGCGGACATGCACGTCGATGGTCCGTTCGAGAGCGTTGGCGTCCTCGCCGCGTGCGTTGTCGAGCAGTTCGTTGCGCGAGTACGGCCGGCCGGGACGGCGCATCATCGTCCAGAGCATCTTGAACTCGGTCGGCGTGAGTTGCATCTCTTGGCCATCGAGTTTCGCGGTGTGATGCGTGCGATCGACTTCGATGCCCGCCACCGAGATGACATCGGCCGATTGTTGTTCCGCCGACGGGCGTCGCAAAAGCGCCTTGATGCGGCTGATGAGCGGTTTGATTTTGAAGGGCTTGGCGACGTAGTCGTCCGCCCCCATGTTGAAGCCGACGATCTCATCGACTTCCTCGGCTTTCGCCGTCAGCATCAGGATGCGAATGCCTTGCGTCTTCGGATCGCTGCGAAGCTGTCGGCAGATTTGCAGGCCGTCGATACCCGGCAACATCAGGTCCAGCACGATCAAATCCGGCAGCGAGTTTTGAGCACGCCGCAACCCATCGGTGCCGTCGCTGGCGGTGAGCACTTCAAAGCCTTCGTTGGCCAAGTTGTAACTCAGAATTTCGCTCAATGAGCGTTCGTCTTCGATAATCAGAATCTTGGACTTCGACATCAACCGCCTCCGAAACCACGGAGAATTCTGCCCTCTTCAATGGTTATCGCGGGTTCTCAGGTCGATGTCGTGTCGAAGTCGATGAAGAATTGGTTAATTTCGCTTCCGCGCGTCGAAGTGCTTGAGCTTCTCGCGGTCGATCTCGACGCCGAGTCCCGGCTTCGTCGGGATCTCCAAAAAGCCTTCGGCGTCGATGCGGAACGGCTCGGTGGTCAGCGAGTCGATGTACGCGCACGGCGTGAGATACTCGACGTACCGAGCAATCGGCATCGCCGCCGCAAGCTGCAAGTCGGCGGCCAAGCCCAGCGCCGTGTTCCAACCGTGCGAGACCATTTGGATGTTGTGATCGTAGGCCATCCACGCGATGCGGCGCGACTCGGACAAGCCGCCGTTCTTCGTGCAGTCGGGCTGAATGATGTCCACCGCGCGGCGTTCGAGCCACGGCCGGAACGACTGCCGTCGAGTCAACACCTCTCCCGTTGCGATCGGCACGGGCGAGACGCGGGTCAGTTCGATGTAGCCCTCGATATCGTCCGGCGGTAGAGCCTCTTCAAACCACACGATGCCGTAATCGGCGAGCATGTGCGCCGTCTCGCGAGCCCAGTTGACGCCGTGCGGCCAGAACTGCTCGCTACCTCCCGCATCGACCATCAAATCAACTCCAGGGCCGACGGTCTCGCGAGCGGTGCCGACCAGCAACTCGTCGAACTTCCGATCGCGCCGCCCGAACGGTCGCCAACCCATCTTGATTGCCCTGAACCCTCGCTCGACCGTCGATTCCAGAGTCGCCCGCAAAGCATCCGGCTCATCGAACAGGATCGAACCATACGGCTTAATCCGCTGCCGATAATTCCCGCCGAGCAATCGCGACACCGGCTGCCCGCAGACCTTGCCGAACAAATCCCACAGAGCGATGTCGATCCCGCTGATCGCGTGCTCGACCGAGCCGCCACGTCCTTGCCAAAACGACGATTGCCGCAGCTTCTCGCTGACCCGCTCCGGCTCGACGGCCGACTCGCCTTTGAGCAGCGGCCACAGTAACTCGACCGCCCCCTCGACCAGCTTGCCGGACGTGAAGCAACTTCCCCAACCCGATAAGCCTTCGTCCGTCCGCACTTCGACAAACGTGTGCAGGTTCTCCTGCGGCTCATGCCCTTGTGGCCAGCCGCCATCGACGGTGGCTCCGGTAAGCGGGATGACTTCGATGTGAGTGATTTTCATATTGGAGGTCTCGGCGGTGAGCGACGGAACAATGCGTGACAGCTTTTCGGCGAGTCACGCAGCCGTCAAGCAAGCCGTGGTTATTCAGAATTCGAGTTTCCTGTCGTAGACTGCACGCCGACGTCTTTGGAAAAGGAAGTTGCCATGCACCGCGATAGCCAGATAGTCGCTCGGCCCATGGAAGTCTTGATGGTGGAGGACAGCCTCACCGCCGCCAAGCTGACGGGCGAGGATGCGCTGGAATTCGTCTGCCGTTCAGGCAAGCATGCTCGCGTTCCGCGTCCCGATTTGATTTTGCTCGACTAGAGTTTTCCGGGGATCAGTCAAAAAACGTGTTGGCGGCGGTGAAAGAGGATGCCGCGCTGCGAGACATTCCGGTCGTCGAGCTGACGGCCTCGATTGATCCGGCGGATCGAGCCGACGTCAAGCATTTTGATGTGGCCGCGTATCTCACCAAGCCGGTGAACCTCGAACAATTCTTGTGGCTTGTCCAAGAATTGAAGCAGTTGTGGTTGTCCGAGGTCATTTTGCCGCATGTCGATGAGGTGGCCGAGACGCCACCGGACGGCGCACCTTCTTCAGGCGGGTCGCTGGGCTTGTTCAAGTAGCGCACTCGAGCCGCGTGCGCTACGAGAATAAGTCTTGCTCTCAAAATCAAATTTGCGATACATCTCCGTCCTCTTCGGAAGAAGGCTCTGCCTCTTCTCTGTGTTCCCTTCCGACCTTTGACTCTCCAGCCGGAAAAACTAACTCATGAGCGGTGTCAAGGAAGGCACCTTTTGTGGCGAGCGTGTGGGTCGTGTGGCCCACTGGGAATGCTTGTCGCTGTTTGGCCTGGCGATGTGGTTGAGTGTGCTGGCTGGTTGCCAGTCGTGGCCCATCATTCGCGGCCAATCGCCTGCGTTCGATGAGCCCGCTTCGAAAGAAGGGGATCGTCGTGTGCGCCGCATCAACGATGAGCCAACGCCTGACGAAGAACGCATTCCTGGTGATCTCGACGAAGGCTTGAATCTGAGTGGAGAAGGTTCAGAGGAGCTGACGGATCCAATTACCGACATCGTGATTGAAGGCAACGACACGATCGAAACGACTGCGATTCGCAAGTTGGTGCGTTCGGCCGTCGGGCGGCCTCCGGCGGAGTCTCAGATTCGCGAAGACGTGCGGGCTTTGTACAGCACGCGTTGGTTCTTCAGCATCGAACCGCGTTATCGCCGCAATGACACGGGCTTGGTGTTGGTATTTCGCGTGATCGAACGGCCGATCGTCGAGAAGGTCGAGTTTCGTGGAAACGAACGGATCAAAACGGGCTACCTTGAGAAACTGACCGGCCTCAAGGCAGGCAGTCCATTCGAGGTCAGTTTGAATCGCGAGGCGACGAAACGGATTGAAGAGCAGTACAAATCAAAAGGGTTCCCGTACACGAAAGTCACGCTCGAAAAAGGGGATCGCCGCGAAGACCGGCAAGTGATCTTTGTGGTTGACGAAGGGCCGAAGGTCATCGTTGGTCCGGTGAAGTTCGTTGGCAACGACTCGTTTTCGTATGGAGTCTTGAAGCAGAAACTCTCGCTGCGGCCAGCATTTCTCGGACTGGCGTTCCTCGGCAAGTACAAGCCGGAGCAGTTGCCAGACGATGTCGCCGCTCTCAAGCAGTACTACCACAGCCTGGGTTACTTCGACGTCGACATCGAAAAAGAAGTCGACATCGACGAAAGCCCGTGGAACCCGCTGAGCTTCAAGTCTGCTCACGCGCTGATCACGTACCGCATTAAAGAGGGGCCGCGATTCAAGATTCGCGAACTCATCATCGAAGGCAATAAAATCTTCACGAACGAGGAGTTAGCCAATGAGCTGAAATTGCGTTCGGGAGAGTTCTACAACGCGAGGTACATGAGCAAGGATGTGGATGGAATCAAGGATCGCTATGGCCATTTGGGGCGCACGTTTGCGAACGTGGAGCCTGTGCCTCGATTCCTGGAAGAGCCGGGGGTCATGGATCTGGTTTACCATGTCAACGAAGACCGCGTTTACACGATCCGTCACATCGATGTCCGTATTCACGAAGATCAACCGCACACGAAGCTGTCAGTCGCTCTGAATCGCATGATGGTTCATCCCGGCGATCTCGCGGACCCCAAAAAGATACGGCAAAGCGAGCGGCGGATTGGGGGCCAAATCTTCACCCCCAGTGGCCCAGAAGCTCCCCGCATTCAAATCTCGAAGGTGCCCGACAAGCCGAATTCCAATCGTCCGCAAGTCACGCAAGCGAGCGTCATTCGCGGGCAATCTCCGGAGTTCTCGAATGTCAGCTTGGAGCGTCTGAAATCGGACTCTCTGGTCTTTGGCACCAAGGCTTCGATTCGTGGACAAAGCCCGGATTCTTCGGACGCCGATTCTCCGGATTTCAGTTCGTCCGTTTTGATGGCTCAAGTTCCCACGCCGCAGTATCGATTCGGCGGTGATGCGACGGATCCCTTGGCGGTGCCGGAACTGCCTCCCGGACAGATTGATTTGGGCGTGGATGCGACGACGGCGCAAACCGGCCGGCTGTCGTTTGGCGTTGGCGTCAACAGCAATTCGGGGGTCGTCGGATCGATCGTTCTCGAAGAGAATAATTTCGACATCATGAATTTTCCGCGCAGTGCGGAAGATATCTACTCCGGCCGAGCGTTTCGAAAAATGCGAGGCCACGGGGAGCAATTCCGCATCGAAGCTGTCCCCGGCAACATCGTCAGTCGCTACCTCGTGAGTTGGACCGATCCGTATTTCAATGACAGTCCCTACAGCGTCGGCGTCAGCGGCTTCTATTTCAATCGCTTCTATCGCGATTGGACCGAACAACGAATGGGCGGCCGAGTCACCGTCGGTCGGCAACTCGACGCGGCGTGGTCGTTGATTGGTTCGCTTCGCATGGAATCGGTTCACCTTTCGAATCCGACCAAAGATTCGGGCGGCAACATTGCCCCAATCTTACAGGAGTCGCTGGGAAATTCGTTTCTCTCGACAGGTCGCCTCGCAATCGCTCACGACACTCGTGATTCGCCGTTTCAGCCGCGTCACGGGCATTACGTCACGAGCGGATTTGAACAAGCTTTTGGCGAGTTCAATTATTCGCGAGTTGATGCGGAGGGACATCAATACTTCTACTTCCTGGAGCGACCCGATGGTGAGGGCGGCCACATTTTATCGTTGGGCCTGCAAGCCGCATGGACTGGTGCAGACACTCCAATCTACGAACGCTACTTCGCGGGTGGATTCCAATCCGTGCGAGGTTTCTCGTACCGCGGCATTAGCCCGATCGCAAATAATGCCCGCATCGGTGGACAGTTTAGCTTCCTCGGCGGCGCGGAATACCTTGTCCCGATCACTGCCGATGGAACGCTCGGAGCGGTTGCCTTCACGGACTTCGGCACGATTCAAGACACCTCTGCGAAGCTGACCAACCTGCGGTTGACGGTTGGATTCGGCATGCGAGTCACAGTGCCGATGATGGGCCCGGCTCCAATCGCGCTCGACTTTGGCTTCCCGCTCATGAAAGAGAACGATGACCTGACGCAGGTCTTCCAATTCACGATGGGGCTGACACGGTAGGTCAGGCATTCCAGCCTGACTCGATCGGTGAGTGGGAGTCGATGGCACATCGCGTCAGCTTGAAAAGGCTGACCTACAGCGATTCCAACGGCCCGACGGCGACAGTGGTCGTGGCTCCCAGCGGGTAGATGTCCAACAACTCGCGGACGTCGCGAGACGTGATCCCACGCAACTCTTTGAGGTCGTCGTCGACCGATCGGTATTCCTCGCGGTTGATCCAATTGCCCCCCAGCGACGAGAGTCGGCCAGTCGGACGTTCGCTGCGCAGCACGACGCGCGACGCCACTTTGTTCTTGGCTTGTTCGAGTTCGTCTTCACGAATGCCGTGCTGGTTGACTTCTGCAAAGATTGCCTGAATGCGGGCGAGGTTGTCGGCGATCGCTTCCGGTTCGCTCGACAAGTACGTCAGATAACTGCCGCTGCCGTCGTAGTCGTTGAAGTCCAGGTCGGCGGCTTCGGCGAGTCCGGGATCAACCAGTTCCCAAAATAACCGGCTGCCGCTGTGGTCCCCTACAATCACCGACAGAATCTCGGCGGCGAAACGCAGGCGGTTCTGGGCCGATGGGGCGGGAGTCATCTGCATGATGTGCTCTTGTTGGCTCTTCGGCCGAGTAATGACTTTCAATCCGCCTGGCGGCTTCGCCTCGTGGGTCGCTCGGACGCAGGTTCCTTTCGGCCAATGAACGCAGTGTTGCTCGGCGAGTGAAACAATTTGCGACCAGTCGGTGTTGCCGGCGACTGCCAGCGTGACGTTGCTGGCGAGGTATCGGTCTCGGTGGTACGCGCGCATCTGGTCACACGACAGCGCCGTGATGCTTTCCTTCGTGCCCAGCACGCTTTGCCCCAGCGGGTGCCCCGCGAAGTGCGTCTGCATCAGATTCTCGTAGGCCGTAAAGCTCGGCTGGTCGTCGTACATCCCGATCTCTTCCAGGATGACGTTCTTCTCCATGTCGAAGTCTTCTTGCCGCAGCGCGGGTCGCAGGATGTTCGCGAACAGTTCGAACGCTTGTGGCAAGTATTCGGGCAAGACTGCTCCGTAGAACAGCGTTCCTTCCTCGGCCGTGGCCGCGTTGTAATTAGCTCCGACCTCGTCAAAGATGCGATTGACGTCATCGGCCGAATACTTCTCGCTTCCCTTGAAAACCATGTGCTCCAGAAAATGACTGACGCCTGACACGGCTGCCGTTTCGTCGCGTGAACCAGTCCGGACGAAGAACCCCAGCGCGACCGAATGCACCGCCGGATTCAATTCGGCGATGACCGCCAGGTCGTTCGCGAGTTTTGTTTGATGGAATTTCATGGCATCTCGTGGGTCAGGCTTTCCAGCCTGACATTTTGGGGAGTTGATTGGCGTTCGAGTCAGCCTAGAAAGGCTGACCTACGGAACCTTCAAAGCATTCGGGCCGATTGTCAGGACCGTGAAGTCACGCGCCGGATGTTGATGGACGTAATCCAGCACTCCGGGCACGGTCAGTTCGTCGATGTCGCGGCGGATATCGTCCAGCGTTTGGACTCGTTTCAGAAAATGCCAGTCGCGAGCGATGGACGTCGCACGACTGGTCGTCGATTCCTGTTGCATGATCAGCGAACTCTTCGCGCGGGCTTTGCAGCGTTCGAGTTCATGGGATTCGATCCCGTCGCCGAGTCGTTGCAATTCGTGCAGAGTCACGTCGAGCGTCTCCTGTGCACGTTCGACGGTCGTGCCGGCGTAGCACAGGACTCGTCCTTCGTGCTTCAAGCTGTTGAGCGACGCGTTGACCGAATAGCACAACCCGCGGCGCTCGCGGACCTCGGTGAAGAGCCGCGCGCTCATACCTCCGCTGAGCACGCCGACCGCCGCCCAAGCCTTGTAGTAATCGGGATGAGCGTATTCGATGGCGTCGTAGGCGATGCCGATGTGAGTCTGCGTCGAGTCGTGATCGATGTGTCCGACTCGTTCACCGCGCGGGCCGGTGACCATCGAGGAATCCGGCTTGGTCGTCCAATCGCCGAAGGCTTCGCTCACCAAAGCGAGCATCTCTTGAATATCGACACTGCCGGCGATGCCCAGAATAGCACCGTTCGGACGCAGGCAACGGTCGTAATGTGCTCGCACAGACTTCGCGGTGATGCGTGCGATCTCTTCGAGTGTTCCTTCTGTCGGCAAACCCCACGGAGCGTCGTAGCTGCGGCGGCGGAGTTCGATCATCAACTTGCGTTGCGGTTCGTCTTCTATCGCTCGCAGTGACTGCTCGATTCCGGCGATCGCGCCTTCGAATTCTTCGTCGGGAAGTTTCGGCCGACGGATGATGTCGGCGTACAGCGACAGCGCTGCGGGGACGTTCGCACCCAGCGTCGCAGCCGTGAACGCCAAATGGTTCAGCCCAGTGCTCTCGTTTCGCTGCACTCCCAGGTTGTCGAGGGCATTCGACAGATCGCGACTATCGAGGTCTCCGGCTCCGCGTGTGATCCAGTCGGTCAGAACCGCCGCGGTGCCGCCGTGGTTGGCAGGATCGAATGCACTGCCGCCCGGTATCAGAAAGCAAAACGCCGCCGATTGCACGTCGGACATCGGCTCAATCACGACCGTCAAGCCGTTGGACAACTCGTGCGTGTGAATGATTTGTTCGGGCATCGCTCCATCCGTGAGGCTGGCAAAAAGGCGAAAAGTCGGCGGAGTCTGACGGGGTGCGGGGCGCGTGACAAGCGAGCGTTAAACTGCCCCGACGTGTCCTGCGGCGAACAACCGCGCGTCCACGCTGCGCCGCCGACGCTCGATCGCCGGAGTCAACACACGCGTGTGCGGGATCGTGCAGAGATACTCGCAAATCTCCCAGACGTCTTCTTCCGTGGTCATCCAATAGATGTGATCGAAACGATGCAGATTAACCGGTCGTGAAAAAGTGCGCAGCGTTTTCTCGCCGGCAGTGTTGAAATAGTGCTCGTAGTACGACATCACCAACTCGCGGAGCGTGCGATAGACCGGTTCGCGAAATCGCAATCCCGCGTAGTTGGATTTGGCGATCGCGCCCCAGCGGCCGTGCTCGCGAAAGACGGTCAGCAAATGGTCGTCGTCGCGGATCGCTTCCATATCGATGATCAGCGGCGGAATTCCGTTGGCATCCAACGCGGCCGCCGCGAAGAACGCTCCTTCGGCACAATGAGCCCGACGATCTCGAATGACGCGACGCGGAGAGCGACAGGTTGTCTCGGGGTTGTAGCGGACTTCGTTGTCCAGAAACGCCTGAACCTTTTCCGGCCGGTTCAAACTTTTGAGCAAGCCGAGTTCTTCCGGCGAGAGGCATCCATCCATGAGCGTCACCTTGAGATGCTGAGAGTGAGATCCGACTCGACGAACCGATCACGAGCCTCCGCTGATCACGGGAGCGAATTGCCCTACCAACCGAGTCACGGCTTCAGCAGGATTCATGTTCATCAGCACTCGGCCGCTGGTTCCCCAACGCCTTCGCTGGTAGTGAAAGACGGCGGCGGCATCGCGAACCGTGTCCACGGCAGCGACACCCTCCATGTCACCACCCTCAACGGCTTCGAAGCGAATGTGTAGTCCAACGAATGCGGTCAGCAAGCCGGTATCGCAGGCACGAGCAAACGTGACTTCACTCTGCCAGTCGCCATCCAGCCATTTCAGGCCGCGCGGCTTTCCGGAGACACGGACCAGGTCGTAAAACTTGGCTTCCAACAATTCGCGTTGCATCCGAAACTGTTTCAGCGCGTCTACCATTTCGGCTTGGCGTCGCGCCGCGTTCCACGAACCGACGAACCGACGAGCGAACCAAATGATTCCGAAAACCCCGGCCAAGGCCACAGCGGCGATCAACGAGCGAGACAGCATGTTCGGCTCCTGCAAAACGGCGACGGCATGGTACGCGCGAGCCGTCACGGTTCCAAGGGGAGCAGGGCAGACATCGTCGGCTCGGGGACACGCTCTTCGAAGGGGAGGAGGAAACTCAACGTGGATCCTTTGGGTGAGGCGGATTTGTACCACAGTCGCCCACTGTGGCTCTCAATGATCGTTTTACACAACGACAAGCCCAACCCCAGGCGACTGGGAGGGATGTTCCCTGTTCGTCTTCATGAGGTGCAGACGACATGCGAGCGTTCACGCTTTGTCTAGCAAAAAACAGGAAGACGGGTGCCTTCGCAAAGAAAAAGCGGTCGATCGTCCTGATCACGAATTTGCACGTCGGGACTGATACCCAAAGCGTGAAAGATCGTGGCGTGAATGTCTTCCGGAGTGCAGGCTGCTTCGACGGGGACGTCGCCAACCGAATCGGATTTGCCCAGGACCAATCCACCGTGAACACCGGCTCCGGCAAACATGACGGTATAGCAGTTTGGGAAATGATCGCGGCCAGCGCCGCCGTTGATTCGTGGAGTCCGTCCGAACTCGGTCAAGAACACTACGAGCGTATCGTCAAGTTTTCCACTCTGAACCAGATCCTGAATGAGTGCCGAGGCCGCGCGATCCCATGGCGGCAAAAGATCGTTCTTCAGCCGATTGAAATTGTTGCCGTGTGTATCCCAATTGTCGCCGGATGCGCCGTTGAGATCACCGGCGCTCAGATTGACGGTGACGAGCGGTACCCCTGCATCAGTCAATCGCCGGCCCAGCAGTGTGCTTTGGCCAGCGATATGGTTGCCGTAAAGTGCGTGCGTTTCTTTTTTCTCTTTCGACAGATCAAAAGCCAACTTCACATCCGGTGACAACAACATGTTGATCGCTTGATTCTGGGACGCTTGGACGCGGAATTCAGGATCTGCTTCGGTCGCCCACGGAAACCCTGCATTCAGACCATCAAGTAAAAGACATCGCTCAGCCATCCGGCGTCTGGTGATTTCATGCAGTGTCAAATCAACATGTCCGTGTGCGCCCTCCAGGACCATGCCTTAAGTTGGGCCGGTCGTGGCGGCTCGGCGTTCAGCTCGGCGGGCGGTTTTTCGGGCGTAGCGGTCGCGGCGTTCTTCGCGGCGGTATTCGCGGATGGCTTCTGGGTGTGCGGCGGCCCATCG